>JAWAZE010000016.1:0-38515 GCA_038817885.1 Bathyarchaeia archaeon
CAGCCCTACCAGTCGGCGTCGCGAAGCCCCTCGGTCTGCCGGTCTCAGGATCTATTTGCTCATAGCTCCTCGGCGTCCATGTTGATATTAAGTAAAGATCCTTTGCTTCCTCAATGGTTAATCCTAGAGGCTCTAATCTAGCATTATCAGCCTCCTCAAGCGTCTCCCATGGGAATGCATCTCTCCATTTATCTTCTGGAAGAAGCCTTTTGGCAAGCTCCCTAAAGATCCAGTACTCATCTTTTCTCTCACCTAAAGGCTCTATAGCCCTCTCCCAAACGGTAACCCCTGGGTGGAAATCCTCGAAGGTGCCTACATATGGCCTTTCAAGAGACTTTGTCTGAGCTGGCAGAACATAATCCGCAAATGTGCAGGAAGGATTCATCCACCTATCTATTACGACTGTTAACTCGAGGTTGGGGCTACTTAACGCCTGATAAACCATTTTAGTATTCGGGGCCCAGACCGCGGGGTTACCAACCCATATAATTAAGCACTTTACCGGATATGGTTTGCCAGTAGCTATAGCTCTTGCTAAAACTGGCCAATTCACGCCAAACATGTGGCCAGCTACGCTCGGATTAATCTTCCAAACCCTCTTGTAGTTGGGCTTAACTAAGTCGAACATCGGCCAAGCCATTATTGGAAAGATATCCGCTCCAATTTGCTTCTTCTTCATTTCGGGTGTTAAGTGATCCTGGTAATCTAGCAACGCATCCCTAAGGAACATTCGCCCACCAATAATTGGGCCAGGCTGAGTCATAATGTCTCCGCCAACAACATCTAGGTTTCCAGTAAGTATTCTAAGCATACATCTGGCAATCTCAACGGACATAGATGCCCTGCCAATCTGGTCCGGGGCCACGCCTCTATACATGCATCCCGGCTTAGTGGTAGCATATAATCTGGCAGACTCCCTTAACAATTTCTCCGGAACCCATGTTATCTCAGACATTTTGCTGGGCGGATATTGCATAATTCTTTCCTTAAATGCTGTGAACGCTGTCTTACACTCAACTGTTTGACCGTCCACGACTGTAACCTTAAAGTATCCCTCAAGCTTAACTTTAACTTCCTCATCAGGTATCGGCTCGCCGGCCAACGTATAGAATTGCTGCATGACTGGATCCCATATTATAAAGCCCTTATTTTCATCATAGGCAACAAATCTATCTTCCCTTCCACCCTTAACAATATCTTTCTCAGTCAGCCACCAATTCTTATTAGTCCTTAATAGTAGTGGACCGTTAGACCATCTCTCAACAAACCTCTTATCATAAAGATTCTCCTTAAGCATAACGTATAGCCATGATAAGAAGACCCCTGCATCGGTTCCGGGTCTAAGCTGGAGCCAGTAATCGGCAACTCTGGCTTCCTCAGTAAACCTTGGATCTAAAACTATGAGGTGAACTTCCTCACCGCTCTGCTTCCTTCTCATTATTGCATTCCATTGCATTGGAAGAGACTCGGATGGGTGCCTGCTATCTAAAACTATGCACTTTGAGTTCGCTATGTCAGGCGTATGCGTGTTAGCGCCATAAATGCAGTACTGCATTGAAACATCACATGTAGAGCACACCGTGCCAGGCGAGGTTATATTTCCTGGGTTGCCTATAGCGAAGACAAACCTAGATCTGGCCCAGTAAAGATCAGTTCTATAGGTTCCCTCGGCAATGGCTATGCACTCAGGCCCATACTTATCTATTAGCTCCCTCATCTTTGCGGCTATTTCATCAAGAGCCTGCTCCCAAGATATTCTCTGCCATTGACCTGAACCTCTCTCACCAACGCGCTTTAGCGGATATAATAGTTGACCAGGATGATAAATGAAGTCAACCATATGCCGTATTCTTTCCTCACACACAAACCCACGGCTCACTGGGTGCTCCGGGTTCCCAGTGACCTTTAAAAGCTTACCAGTCTTCTTATCAACATATGCCAGCAAACCACAGCGACACCAACAGCCTGGCTCACCGCTGTGACAACCAATCTTTCTAATTATAACCTCTTCCTCACTCAAGATTTTTCCCTCTAGGGTGTATTAAACTTGATTTCATTTAAAAGTTATATAAAAGTTATGTTTGAGCGGGAGAATCAGTAGGTGTAGAAATAATAATTTCATTTCTTTAGCCAGGGGCGTGGATCTACATAGTGTTGCTCAAAACCTAATAACCTCTCCTCAACATTTAATGCGAGGGCCAATAACTGGGTGAAGTAAAGTATAGGTGTGTCGCTTATATCCCCATATTTCTGCATAATTTTCTCTTGCATTTGGTCGAGGTTGAAGTGACAGAGAGGGCAGGCGACGGCTATTGCTTCTGCACCTCTTGATAAGGCTGAACGTATTATTGCATACGAATGTTCTATTACAGAGTCTAGGGAGATTGCGCCTAAATATGACCCGCAGCACTCCGTTTTGTAGGGGAAGTCCACCGGCTCACAGCCTATGCTTGCCAAGAAGTTCTCGAAAATCGTTGGGTTCTCCGGGTTATCCAATCTGATTTCCTCATAGGGTCGAAGGAGAAGACAGCCGTAATAGGGAGCTACTTTTAGTCCCCTTAGATTTACTTTAACAAGGTCGCTTATCTTATCAAAGCCAATCTTATCCCTCAGGATCTCTAGAAAATGATAAACCTTTACTCTCCCATCATAGTTTTCGCCAAAGAAGACGCTAATCTCACTCCGCTTTTTTGAGTCGGAGCTCATCACGGAGTTCGTCTGTTTAAGCACGTTATAGCAGAGGGCGCATGTCGTCATAACCTCATCCCCAAGCTTCTGCGCGTTTAAGAGAACTCGAACTGGACCATACATATCTACGGTATTCTTTGTGAAAAATGCTCCACAGCAAATGCTTGGAATTTCTATAAACTCTAGTCCAAGAAAGCTGGCGATGGCGCGCATGGGCAGAGTGAGCCCTGTGGTTTTTGAGTAGGAAAGACAGCCACCATAATAGAGAATTTTCATTTCTTTCTACCACCCATTAACATGGAAAGCCCTTCTAACGTGAAATACTTCTTTAAACGTATGGTGGAACTGTAAAATGGTAGATGCACCATGCTATATTTACTCCGGACAGCCACAAGCGCCTGCACTGGGAGGAGAGAAGACAGCTCTGGGGAGTATTCAACGAAATCTTCCTTCTTTGATGATAAGACTATTGTCCGATATGCTTCCATTATCTTTGCAATATCTATCACTTTTGGGCACCTGGATACGCACGTCAAACAACACGCGCAGAGCCATATCGCCCTAGAATTCAATAGAGCTTCTGGCTTTACTTGAACCAACCTCACAACCTGATGAGGCTTTACATCCATAGCATCTGAGATTGGGCAGCCGGCCGTACATTTACCACATAAATTACATGAGAAAACATTCTGCCCGCTCATATCTATAATCTTCTTCATTAAGTCAGCACTGCTATGATGTGCCAATTTTTATCCCTTTGCTTGATTAGTAATGAGTGGATTAAAATCTATTACCCAAAAACTTTATTTATACTTTTTTTCTTTTTAATGTAATTCATTGAGCTGCTGAGCATGCATACCTTTTTAGTATGGTGACTGAATGATGGAAGTTCCAGAAAAACTGAGTGGAGCTAAAGTTTTTAGGTCTATCTGCGGCGTCTGCCCATTTAGATGTTCTATTGAAGCTTACGTGAAAGATGGAAGATTAATTTATACGCGTGGTAACCCCGATAATCCGAACACGAAGGGCAAGAGATGCGTGAAGGGCTTCGCAAGCATATGGTTCGCATATGACCCTGATAGACTAAAGTACCCGTTAATGAGGGTTGGAGAGAGGGGAGAGGGAAAATTTAAGAGAATATCTTGGGATGAAGCCTTTACGATTATAGCGGAGAAGCTTAAAGAGATAAAAGAGAAGTATGGTCCTGAGGCGGTTGTTTCGCTAGACCACGTTCAGGGGTGCACATGGCATTACAAAAACTTCTTATATCTTCTCTACGGCACGCCGAACATTTATGATCATACGGCCGCCTGCGATGGGACCTTTACGACCGCTTGTATAGCGCTTTTTGGGGCATTTTGGGGGATAGAAGACTACGCGAACTCAAGGTACATATTAATATGGGGGAAGGAGCCATTCGAAGCTCCCAGAATCATAGGCTTTCTACAGGGTTTAATGGAGGCCAAAGATAAGGGCGCAAAGCTCGTCGTAGTTAACCCTAGGCTCTCTAAGACTGCTGAGAAGGCGGATGAATGGATTCCAATAAAGCCCGGCACGGATGGAGCGATGGCTTTAGCTATGGCTAAAACCATAATTAATGAGGAATTGTACGATCGGGAGTTCATCGAGAAATATTGTTATGGTTTCGATGAGTTTAGAAGGTATCTTGATGAGAAGGAATATAGTCCGGAGTGGGCTGAGAGCATAACTGGGATACCAGCGTCAACCATAAGGAGAATAGCGAGGGAGTTCGCAACAACTAAGCCAGCGGTCTCCAGCGCTTACCATGGTTTCGCCTGCTACACAAACGCCTTCGACGCTATGAGGGCCGTGCTACTTTTAAATGTGTTAACTGGAAACATTGACAAACCTGGAACCTTCCTTTTAGTAGGCTCCCCGAGCGGGCTTGAGCCTCCCCTGAAGCCACCTTTCCGTGTTCCTGAAGATAAAGTCGCCAAAATAAATAAGCCCTCATTGCGCGAAGCTCTTGGGTTCACCATCGCCCCAGATTTTCCAACGGCTTTACTTCCAAAAGTCATACTTGAGGGGAAACCATACCCTGTTAAAGCCCTGGTTCTTTCGCAAGTTAATCCGATAATGAGTGATGCAAATACAAAGCTTTGGATTGAGGCATTTAAGTCACTTGATTTTGCAGTTGCAATAGATATTTACCTAAGCGAGACAGCAATGTACTGCGATATAGTCCTGCCGGATGCATGTTATTTTGAGAGATATGATATTTTGCAGGGCTTTAATCATGCACCAATGATCCTATATTCTGAGCCAGCTCTCCCTCCACCCGGAGAGGCAAAACCAATCTATGAGATAATTAGGGGTATAGCTGAAAAGATGGGTTATGGGGAGTATTTTAATTGGAAGTCTGAGGAAGACTGGATGAGAAACATGGTTGAAGGATTACCATTTATGCTGGAGGATCTCAAACGGAAAGGTTTCTGGATGGATGAGCCGCAGTATAGGAAGTATGAGAATGGGTTAAAGACGCCTACAGGAAAAATCGAAATATATTCTGTCCTCTTAGAGGTTGCTGGCCATAATCCACTACCAGAATATAAGCCCCCGACAGTAATGCCAGATGAGAAATATCCGTTTAGGTTAATTAGTGCGAGGATGCCCTTTCAGTCAAACCTTGTCACACAGAACATACCGATGTTGGCTGATATTGAGGGTGAGAACTGGGCTGAGATAAACCCAAAGGACGCCGAGAAGTATGGTATTAAGACCGGTGACTACATGATTATAGAGTCGCCGCTAGACAGCATCACTATAAAGGCTAAGTTGACCGAGGGCATAACCCCCGGAGTTATTGCGCTTGTGCATGGCTTTGGATTTGGACACTGGGGGATGGGCAAAGTAGCTAAGGGGAGGGGGGCGCATATCAATAGGCTTATAGATACACATGTTGATCCAATTTCAGGGACAATAGCCTATAACGAATGTAAGGTTAGGGTGAGGAAGGCATGAGCTCTAATCGGAAAGGCTTTTTTGTAGATCTAGATCGATGCATAAAGTGCCACGCATGCGAGGTAGCCTGTCGCGTCTGGAATGGCATAAACGTGCCCTCTTACAGAACAATAATGGAGATTGAAAGCGGAACATATCCATTCGTTGAGAGAACAAATGTATCTATAGCGTGTATGCACTGTGAAGAAGCTTACTGTATGGCGGCGTGTCCAGCTAAAGCAATATATAAGCGGGAAGATGGGGTAGTGCTAGTTGATGGTGAAAAGTGTCTCGGCTGTAGACTATGTAGCTGGGCTTGCCCCTTCGGCGCGCCAAAATATGGACCTGACCTTAAAATGCAAAAGTGCAACTTCTGCAATGACAGACCAGACTGGATGCCAAGGGCATGCGAAGAGGCTTGCCCAACTGGCGCCATAGTAACTGGAACTGTCGGCTATCTTGAGAAGGTGATCAAAGAAAGGAAAATTAAAAGGCTTGTCTCTCAAATAAAGGGGAAGAGAGGGCTTCTATATATCTTACCTTAAAATTTGACGCCACTAATCATATAATATTTTATCTTTCCAGATAACCATAAACTAATAGAGAGTTTTTGGAGGTTTATTATGTCTGGTTCTGAAGCATTGAAGGAGGATAAATTAACATCGATTTTATTATGGTTTATTTTCCCGCCGAGGAATTGATGTATTTGATTTATAACGCTCTCTGTAATATCTTCCGCCCTAATTTTCTTTAGACCAGCCTTCTCAAATGAGATAATATATTCATTCAAAGTTTTTGCGCCTGATATGCAGCTAGCGTGAAGAACAGTATTAGCTAAGCTTTCTGGCAATCTCTCCGCCAAAATCACATCTGATATAGCGACCTTGGCTCCAAACTTTACAACTCTCCTCATCTCATATAATACTTTCAGCATATCTGGAACTAAGCATAATGTACACTCACTTATCGCGGCATCAAAAGTATTATCTCTTAAAGGTATTCTCTCGGCATCGGCGAGGATAAAATCGACCTTTTTATCCAGCTCAACAGCCTTAACAAAGGTGTTTGCATACTCAACCATTTTACGTGAGAGGTCCACTCCGATAACATTGGATCCAAAGTTCATCGCTATATAAATTGCTGTCTCTCCAGTGCCGGATGCTACATCCAAAACCTTTGAGTCTCTACTTATGTTTGCCTCTTCAATCAACCTCTTCGTTGCCTCGCTTCCCCCAGGATGATAACTTAATGGGATAAAGCTTTTTATAGAACCCTCAAGTCTCCTCTCATAAAAATCTATGACGGAAAACTTGCAGCAACGAATATTTTCATCCATCTAAAACCGCCTTAACGCGCTCTTTATTTTCTCCCTCTCCTCACGACTAATTTTGCCTAGGCGTGAAATCCTATTTACCATAGTTTCTAGAAAGTTAATGGTCTTATCATATTGTGGAACTGTTGTAACCATCGATTCTAATCTAAGCGGGTTTATGCCATAACGCCTTAGCTCATTCTTTAGGTTTATAACGTGGCGCCGGAGTTTCTCGCCAGCAAATGGGCTATCCTCACCCTCAAGAAGTGCAACACCATCCGCGCCGTAAGCGAATGCGTTCAACAGATGTTTTATTCCAATACGCATACAGCTAGGCACGAGGATCGGCCACACGTTTGAAGTATAAGTGAACCTTCTTACACCAGCAAGGTCAAGCGATGCATAGGCTGTGTTTTTCTCGACAAAAACTATCACTTTTAGCTCCGAAGTTTCTTCCTCACATACCCCTCTAATCTGCCAAATTAGTTGATCCTCAGTAGAGTTTGCGAGGTCTATCGCGCCCTTAGGACAGATGTTTACGCACGCGCCACAACCTATGCAAGCAACCGGAACTACATTAACTCCAGACTCTGTTTTAACTAGTGCATTGGTTGGGCATTTATCTAGACATTCGCCACAGAGGTTGCATTTGGCGGCATCTATTCTAGCAATAGATGGCGGATACTCAACTTCACCAGCTCCAAGGAAGGACGCGACTCTAGATGCTACCGCAGTTGCCTGCTCGACGGATTCGCGTATATCTTTCGGCCCAAGGGCGCACCCGCAAACAAATATCCCCCTTCGGGTGCTATCCACTGGATCAAGCTTGTAGTGTTTCTCTAGTAGGAATCCGTCGGTGCCAGTGCTGATCCCAAGCATCTTTGCTAGCTTATCTGATTCAGCGCTCGGAACAATCGCTGCGGAGAGCACCACCATATCGAATTTCTCTTCAATCTGCACGCCAGATATTGTATCCATAGCTTTAACGATTAAACCATCCTCGGTGGGAACAACTTTTGTCGGCAACCCCCTAATGAACTTTACACCCTGATCCTTCGCCCTACTAAGGAATTCCTCATAACCCCTTCCAGCGGTTCTCAGATCCTGATAGAAGATCCAGGGGTCGGCGTTAGGCACGGCTTTCATAAGAATGATGGACTGTTTAATTGCGACCATACACCCAATTTTACAGCAGTATTCTTTCGAGCCCTCTCGAAGAGCCCTGCTGCCAGCACATAGGATAAAAGCCACTTTTCTTGGGGTTTTTCCATCAGATGGCCTCATAAAGCCTAGGCGCATGATGCGCTCAAACTCTAAGTTTGTCACTATATCTGGATGGCTTCCATAAGAATATTCTCCGAGAATCTTTGGATCAATTAGGTCGTATCCCGTAGCAGCTATTATCGCTCCAACGTTAAGTTCAATTCTGGTTGGCTGCCTGGAGAAATCTATCGCTCTAGGGCCACAAACCTCCACACACTTATAGCATTTTATGCACCTATCAACATCAATAGTATATATTCGTGGAACAGCCTGTGGATACGGAACATATATAGCCTTCCTCAACTCTAAATTTTCGTCAAACTCATTTAAGACCCCAACTGGACAAACCTTTGCGCATTCATCACACCCAGTGCACTTACTCTCATCAACATAACGTGGTTTAACCTCAACAGTCACAATATAGTTCCCTGGGATACCGCTTATCCCAACCGGTTCAGCCATAGTTATAACATTTATATTTGGGTTCTGGGAGACTTGAACCATCCTGGGCGCTAATATACAGTAGGAGCAATCAAGAGTTGGGAAGGTTTCGCTGAGTTGAGCCATGTGGCCACCGATGCTTGGCTGGCGCTCAACTAAGTAGACCTTATAGCCCTTCGCCGCCAATTCGAGGGAAGCTTGGATGCCAGCGATACCCCCGCCAATGACCAGCACATCTCTCCTAACTTTCACTTTAATAGGTTGTAGCTCCTCAAGGTATCTTGCTCGGTAAACGCCTCCCCTTATGAGGTCTATAGATTTAAGGGTGGCTTTCTCAACGTCGGTGTGAACCCAACTGCACTGCTCCCTTATATTAACCATCTCCAGCAAATATGGATTTAAGCCAGCATCTGAGAGGGTTCTCTTGAACGTCTCGAGATGGAGTTGCGGCGAACATGCCGCCACAACGACCCTTTTTATTCCCTCTTCCTTAATCCCCTTTTTAATCAGATTTTGCCCCGGCGTACTACATAGGTAATCATAAGATTCAACTACCTTAATGTCCCGAAGATGCGAAATAGCATCCTTAACTTTTTCGATATTAACCGTTCCTTTAATATTGCGCCCACAATGACAGACGTAAACTCCTATCAAATGAGCATCCTCACAAATGCAACTTAACACATTATTGATTAAAAATAATAAAAATATTTCTGTTCGCCCCTTTAATCAAAAAGGTTAATAGATGCACATAGCGGTTATATTGTAATAGTCCCAAGGCGGTTTAAATGACCTATCGGACATCGTATAAAAGCAGAACGCATAAGGAGCTTATTCTGAAAAGGTTTACATTGTCTATGCGTCAAACACTAACGCTGAATTATGAATTATGTGTTGGATGTAGGATATGCGAGAAGATTTGTCCAGAAAAAGCCATCTTAGAATCTCTTCCGCCATTGGTTGCTGATGGGAGACTAGTAAGAAAAAACCGCATGGATATAGACGCAGGCAAATGCACATTCTGCGGAGAATGCGTCGTCCTATGCCCATTAAACGCAATTAAAATTGAAATTAATGGTGCAGAAAGAACCCCGGTTATCGAGAATAACGCCTTCCCAAATCTCGTTAAAGATATAAATGTGGATGTAAAGTTATGTGATCCGGCATGTAACTTGGTTTGTGAAGAAACTTGCCCGACAAAAGCAATAAAAGTTATCTTAGGCGAGACGGAGACTCCGGGAAAAATGAAGATATCTGAGGTGCGCATTGATAGGCGCTTATGCATGTACTGTAAAAAATGCCAAGAGATTTGCCCCATGAAGGCTATCACGGTGGTGAAGCCGATGAGCGGCTTAATCGAGATAAACACAAGCTTATGCCCAGAGAGATGCCAAGCATGCGTCGACATTTGCCCAAGCAAATGCATTAGTATAAGAGAGGAGGATGTAAAACCGGTAATTGCTAGGGAGTTTTGTATTTTCTGTGGCGCCTGCGTAGAGGTTTGCCCCGCAAAAGCGATCGCTATGAAGAGAACAAGAATATTGCATTCAGAGATAAAGTCCGGTGCATGGAATGAAGCATTAGAGAAGCTGGCTTCACGGGAAGTTCTTGTTAAAGAGATTAGTACAAAACGCGGAAGGAAGATAGCAACAATAGCTTCCCCATTTAAGGCAAGAATTATTTAAAACAAAAGAAAATAAAGAAAATGGAGGATTGTTATCTAGGTGCCCAGAGAACCCGCCTGCCTTTTTCCTGAAGTTTTTTAGAAAGCTCCTCTATGGTTCCGAAGGCCATGCATTTCGCCATGCAATGTTTAACGCACGCCGGCTCCTCACCCCTCTCAACGCGCCCTTTACAGAGATTACACAGCTCCGTTGGAACAGGTATGTATGTTATGTAAAGTTTTCCGCCAAGAGTTTCCTGAATAAACTCGAATACTTTTATGCCCCATTTTCCAACCGGTAGATCATGCTCCTGCTTACATGCAACTTCGCATGAATGGCAACCAGTGCAGAACTCGTAATCTATGAGCAGACCATATCTTACTTTCTGGGGGGCGCTCATGAGCTTCACTCCGCCTTACATATTTTACATAGCATCGTTTTGTATGGGGCGCCGAAGCCTCCCTTACCGACATAGCCGTATGGTATCAGCTGGTTTACATTTATTTCCCATGATCCAAAAAGATCCGGTTCAGCAGCCGGTTTCTCAGGTAACCACCAATTATGTGTCACCATAACCATCCATGGCGGAATTATCGGTGTCACAACAGCCTTTCTCCTGCACTTTCCAAGATGATTCTTGATCCAAACCCAATCTCCATTCTTAATGCCGTATTTAGCCGCTGTTTCAGGATTTATCTCTACTATCGGATCCGGATCAAGCTCCCTAAGCCAAGGTATCTGTCTATGCTCGGAGTGGAAAAGAGCCCATGACCTCCTGCCAGTACCAAGTATAAGCGGATACTCTTTGTAGAGTTCCGGTGTTTTAATGGGGCTAAAAGGCGGCTCCTCGTAATATGGCAGAGGCTCAAGACCCCAATCCTCAAGAAGTGAGGACCATAACTCTATTCTTCCAGAAGGTGTTTGGAAGCCCGGTTTGCCATCCGACCTCAACAGCCCCCGCTCATATCTTCTATAGGGCCTTGAGGGGTGATCCTTTGGCGTAAGCATCCACACTTTCTCACAGAGCTCAGCATAATTCACGCCCGCAGCCCTTGCAAGCTCAGTGAACATCTCTTTCAGGTCTTTCCACTTTATTTTTTTGTTAAATCTTCTGGCGAGTTCTAGGCATATCTCGTAATCTGACTTTGACTCGCCAAGTGGATCGATTGCCTTAACAATTGCCTGAAGAGGCGTCCACCATGATCTAAGCCCATACCTTTCAATGAACGTGCACGCTGGCAGCACTATATCAGCGCAAGCAACTGCTGTCGGTGTCATAAATAAATCTACGACAACAATAAATTCGCATTTCTTTAATGCTTCGAGGAGCTTCCGTGGCTCTGGGCTCTGCCCAGCTATTGGATTACATGTCTGCATCCAAACAGCCTTTATTGGATACGGTTGGCCAGTAAGCATTTGCTCCAGAGCCGTATCAGAGAGCCCCCATGACCTAAAGTTCTTTAAGATGGGATATTTCCATACGCCGGACCTCCTCGTGTAGAAGGTTTCTGGCGGGGACACTGGACCAGCACCAGCATGAAATGGGTAGACTATTACGCCATAAGCGTATCTTGCAATAACGTTTCCTCCCGGTATATCAAGGTTGCCGGTAATGCACCATAATAGTGTTATCGCATGCGCCGTTGGGATCGCACTTGGTCCAGCATGATCTGTTGCTACGCCCCAATGTATGGCTGAAGGCTTATTTTGCGCATAAAGCCTTGCCGCCCTAACCATCTCATTTGGGTCGGATATCCATGTAATATCAGCAACTTTTTTAGGAGTATACTCCTCAACAGCTTCCTTTAAAGCAGTCCAAACAGTTTTACACTTGACGGGCGTGCCATCAATTAGCTTGACATCATAATAACCCTCTAGAGATGGTTCGGCGTCGGCTGGCTTAAATGAAAGGTCCTTCGAGTCCCATATAGCTATATTATTTCTGCGGCTGTCCCATACAACAAAGTTTTCCCGTCTACCATCAGGCTTTACATCACTCTCTCTAAGCAATTTATTTGTGTCCGTCTTCACTAAGAACGGAGCATTCGTCCACTTTTTGACGAAACTTTCATCATAAAGTTTTTCATTAATTATTACTTTAATCATGCCGAGCGTTAAGGCCCCATCTGTACCAGGCCTAACTCGAAGGTGAACGTCAGCCCTTGATGCAAGCCATGTCACCCTTGGGTCGATAACTATTAGCTTTGAGCCAAGCTTCATTAGGTCCACTATCCAGTGCCCAAAGAAGCCATCGGGGCACGTGCTTGGCAGATTATATCCCCACACTATAATATATTTCGGAGGCGTGTACTCCGGGTTACTATATCTTCTCTCCAGCCACTGAGAGGCGTCTAAAACCTGGTACTCTCCGGTAACCAGCCACATGGCGGCCAATCTTGGCGTATAGCACGCGTGCCCGCTTAAGCCAAGCTGTATCCAGTTTGGGCTGCCAACCGAGTAAGCTAACAGCGTGAGGGCTGCACCTATATCTCTGCCAGTACCCTGACAGAAAATTATGCTTTCTGGACCATATTTTTCGCTGATTTCTCTAAATTTCTTTTCTATGAGATCGAAAGCCTCGCCCCAGGAAATCCTCTGCCATTTATTTTCTCCCCTCTCGCCAACACGCTTTAGGGGGTAGAGCAGACGTTGTGGATGATACAAGTACTGCTTCATTGCTAAGCATCTTACACATAACCTGCCCATGCTAAATGGGTTGCTCTCATCTCCCTCAACCTTAATAACATTGTTGTCTCTTATGTACACCTTAACACCGCAACCGCCATGACAGCCGGGACCAGCAGACCAAGCTGACGTACGTACCACTTTAGTAAACTCTTTATCAGACATGCTTATTTTCTCCTCTATAAGAATAATTTTACATTAATCTCTTTTTAGGAAAATATATCCAAGGTAAACATCTTTTTCCTCAAGTTTCACTCTTATTTCCTTTGTTTGATAGCCCGGATGTTTTAATTTCACTAGATACTCAATATTGGGTTCTAGACCGTCAAATTCAAAGGTTCCAAAGAAGTCTGTAAATGTTACTTTACTTTCATTAGTTTTTAGATTTACGATTTCTGCTTCTACCCCCTCAGCGCATTCATCAGTATCTTCAAAAACTATGCTTCCAGCTATAAAATACTTGGTCATTTTATGGAGGTTGGTGTAAAAAACGTTTGGTTTTGTGCCGTATTCAGGATGGAATTGCTCTGCTAAGCTCTCCTTCACCTTTCTGCTTACCTCGCTTTTCTCATCATCTAAATCGTCGAATAATAGCGCCCCGCTTGGGCACGCCTCCACGCATCTGGGGATCTTTCCAGTTTCAATTAGATGAACACAAAATGTACATTTTTGTGGGAGGTCCTTCTCGTCGTTCCAAGAGACTGAGCCATAGGGACACGCGTTCACTATTTCTCTTTGCCCAACAGCCTTCACTGGATCTATTATTACTATGCCATCCTCCCTCTTATATACAGCGCCATTTTTAGCGGCTTCCATACATTTTGGCTTATCACATTGCATACAGGGGATTGGCATGTAGGCCACCTTCACGTATGGAAACCTTCCTCTCTCCCTCTTCACTAGCCTTATAAACGTCTGCCCCCTCTTTTTTATGGATGCTGAGTATGGCGGATAATCATTCCCCCAAAACTCGTCTTTACATGCGTTAAAGCAGGCGTAACATGCTATACATTTACTTATATCTATGACCATAGCCCACCTAACCATTATTCACCCTCCCACTTCACAACCTCTACTAGACATGAGTTAGGTGCCATTCCGCTTGCATTTTTAGACATTAAACGTGAGGGTGTTAAGAGATTTATGCATCCGCCCCGATCGGGAGAAGCTCCAGGCTCGCCTATAGGGTCATAGACCGCGCTGCCCTCATATGAATGCACGGTGCCGGGCCTAACCCTCTCGGTGACCTCCGCAATACATATTACGGCGCCTCTATCGTTGAAGACCTTAACTAAGTCGCCGTCCCTAACGCCCCTCCCCTCGGCATCCACAGGATTTATCCTAATTATCCAATAATCATAGCCATCTTTACCCTTCCGCCTATGATCTGGAATATCGTTAACCCAGCTGTCCTTCCCATCATACTGGGTGAAGAAGGAGAACCGCGGGTGTGGCGATATTAGCTGAAGTGGATATTTCTGTGCAAGCGGGCTTTCATGTCCCTCCCAAGAGGGGATATATTTTGGTATAGGTTGTCTTTCAGGGTCGTTTGGATCAAACCTCTTTAATGTGCTCGCCTCAAATTCTATTAGGCCGGAGGGTGTTCCAAGACCATATCCATCCGGAATCCCCATGATCCGCCCCCCAGGAAGCCCTGGGTCGGGGGTATCCCTTTTTCTACCCTCAGCGAACCACCTTAAGGCCGGCGTCGGCTTATAGGGTTTGAGAATTGGAACGACAAAGTAACCTTTCTTTAAGAATTCCTCCCAGGAGATATATTTAGATAAATCTGTCACTTCAAACATCCTCTTAACCCAGTCCAATTCGCTCATACCATTCTCCGTATATTTCTCATAAAAGCCAAGTCTCCTCGCAACCATAGAGAATATTTCGTAGTCCGACTTTGACTCGCCAAGCGGCTCTATACATTTCACCTGGAGCACTATTATGCGGTGGTTAGTTGAGTAAGATAGGTGGGGTGTATAGCCTCCAGAGGAAGCCCATTCACCAATATCCCAACGCTCAAAATTCGTGCAGGCTGGAAGTATTAAGTCGGCAAACTTCGCCTCGCCCTCAAACCAAATAGCTTGAGAAACAACAAACTCGAGATTCGGGCTTCTATACATCCTAACCCACCTATTCGTCTCAGTCATGGTAGATATATAGGAGGTACCGTACCTCCAAAACATCTTCGCTGGCGGAAACCCATCTTCAGGATACTTATATTCTCTGAACTGGGCCTCTGGAAAGGCTCCGGCGAAGCCCTTCCCCCTCCACCTCACCGGTGGATTTAAGATAGCCTCTGGAATAAGAAGTCTAAGCACATGCTGTCCCTGCGGTTCATTTATAGTCCATCTGACGGGCATCCTTGTGATCCCGCGGGAGAGAAGAGATGCAGCCGCCGTATTAGTTGCGTCACCGGAAATCCCTCCTTCCGCATATCCTGGGAAGAAAAATTTCGCGTTGTATGGCACACCGCTAGTCGTTCCCCATATGTTTCGGCCCGGCTTACCTAACCCCTGCATAGCGGATAAAAGAACCATCATTCTAGCCCACTCATGACCATAAGCTGCCCTACAAGCTCCTCCCATGCCACCGCGCCCACATGCAAGCATTGTTCTTCTTTTGGCCCATTCTCTGGCCAGAGCTCTTATCTCGCGGGCTGGGACATCACATATATTCTCAGCCCACTCAGGAGTCTTCGGAACACCATCCTCCCCACCAAGAACATACTTTTTAAACTCCTCGAACCCATATGTACGTTTTTCAATAAACTCCTTATCATAGGTGCCCTCTTTAATCCAGACATAGGCTATTGCAAGAGCAAGGGCTGTATCTGTTCCAGGCCTCGGCGCAATCCATTTGTCAGCGAAGTTTATTGCCGTCCAGTTGAAAAATGGGTCTATGAAAACCATCTTTACGCCAAGGTCTTTAAGCCAAAATCTCCATGGGACAGACTCCTGGCCACCATAGGTGCCTAGGGTTGCGTGGGGGTCGCAGGACCAGAAGACTATCATTTCACAGTGCTTTAAAGCGTCTTCTAGGAGGTCATACTGCTCTGGGATGCCAAGTCTCCACGAGAACCCCCAGTGGTGCATTGCCCCCCAGAACCACCCCTCCCAGCTGTCTGGGTTATGATCCGCGTAGGTTGCCCCTAAAATAGCCATAAACCTATGGTATGCGCTTGTTCTATAACCTATATTGCCCCAGCTGTGGTGCGAGGATGCTGTGGTTAATATTGCCGCGGATCCATAGCTCTTAATTATACGCTCAATCTCTGAGCATAAAATGTCCAGCGCCTCATCCCAACTAATGGGTTCGTAGCCAGACTTCCCCCTATTTTCCGGGCTTCTTTGGCCGTTTGGATCAAAATCTACTCGCTTAAGAGGATGGAGTATTCTGTTCGGAGCATAAACCTTAGCCCTCACCGATAATGTCCAAGAGGCAATAAGTGCTCTTCTTGGAGGCGAAAATGTTTTTCCTCTCGCTTCAATCGCCCAGGACTCATGGTCATCAGGGCTTAATTTAAGCGGTTCCACTCGAACTATTCTTCCATCCCTCACGTATACAAATACTGGCCCACCTTTCGTACAATTAGTATACCGCTTTTCTTCGCTCATATGGACCCCACTGGAAGCATACGCCTCCAATAACACATTAATAGTTAGCTCGTTTTATAGCACTTTTGCATCCCCCTTGTTTTAACATAACTTATTTAAAAGGAAAACTTAATTAGGGATATGGAGACGCTTAAAAGGCTCATCCTCTTAAATATGGAGGGATCAAAAATTAAGCTGAAAGAGATCAGTCAGGTTTGTGTTGTCGTAAAAGATCTAGAGATGGTTATTAGGGAGTGCTGGGAGAAGCTGGGGATAGGACCCTGGAAAGTGTATATGTTTGCCCCTCCAAGATTAACTGAAACATATTATAGGGGTAAGCCGGCATATTTCACGGCAAAGTTAGCGTTAGCTGAGGTTGGTTCCATAATGCTTGAAATTATACAACCACTAAATGGAGAATCTATTTACACGGAATTTTTGAGGGGAAAGGGAGGGGGGTTGCATCACATTGCATGCTTTAAATTTGACTCGCTTGAGGAGGTTAAGATGGCTATAGATGAATTTGAAAAGATGGGAATAGATGTTATTCAGCGCGGCAATTTCGAGCATACAAAATTCTATTACTTAGATACCGAAAAGATCTTCGGTTTTATTCTTGAGGTTGTTTACGCCCCACCGCCTGAGCCGAAGCCAGATTATATTTATCCATAAATGAAACTACTCTAAAGAGAGCGTAATTTCTGCTTTTTATGGCTGATCAAATTATATTTATTCAGATCTTGAATCATGTCTAAGAAAACTGTGAAAAACAAAACTATTTCCCTAGGTAAGCTTTTTTCACTTGCGGATTATTTAGGAGTTCTTCTGAGGAACCCTCTAAAACTATCCTCCCGTTCTCAAGCACATATGCTCTTCTAGAAATATTAAGCGACAAATGTACATTTTGCTCAACTAGGAGAATGGCTACTCCCTCATACTCATTTATCTTCTTTATTGTATCAAATATTGATAGTGTTAATTTAGGCGCTATTCCAAGCGATGGTTCATCTAGTAAGAGTAATTTTGGTCTGAGCATTAATGCTCTTCCAATAGCGAGCATTTGTTGTTCGCCACCACTTAGTGTTCCTGCACGCTGCTTCCTCCGCTCTTTTAATCTCGGAAAGAGTTCAAACACCGTTTCGAGAGTCTCATCTCTCTTCTTCCAGGACTCCTTTAAATAGGCACCCATCTTAAGATTTTCCTCAACAGTTAGATGTGAGAAGAGCCTTCTACCCTCCATTACATGACCAATTCCAAGACTTGCTCTTTTATGCGGCTTTAGAAAAGTTATATCTTGATCAAAGAACTTTATTCTACCCCTCTTTAGTGGCAGCATCCCACTTATAACTTTTAGCAGGGTTGTTTTGCCAGCACCATTACTTCCAATAATAGATACGAGTTCCCCTTTCTCAATTTCTAAGCCGACATTCCATAGAACCTGTAAATCTCCATATGCTGCATCCACATTTTCGACTTTAAGCATAGCCCCCCTCACACTCCACAACCTTTAACATTAAATAATCCTGCCAAGATAAGCTTCGATCACCTCTTCGTTACTCGCTATCTCTTTTGGATTTCCATCGGCGATTAATTTGCCCTGATTAAAAACAATTATTCGCTCTGCAAGAGACATTACAACCTTCATTATATGCTCGGTTAACATGATTGTTATCCCACCCTTCCAAATTTTCTTAACAACATCGACCATCTCGTCGATCTCCACCGGATTTAGGCCAGCAAAAGTTTCATCAAGAAGTAACAGGTTTGGATTTGTTGCTAATGCCCTCGCTATTTCGCACCTCCTTCTATAGGCGAAGTTTAATTTACTTGCCTGCAAATTAGTATATTTATCCATAATTAGAAAACTTAATATCTCCTTAGCTCTTTCCTTTGCCTCTTCTAATGAAATCCCAGTATTTAGCGCTCCGACAGCCACGTTCTCAAGGACCGTTAATCCCAAAAATGGACGTGGAATCTGAAAAGTTCTCGCAATTCCCATTTTGCATACTTTATGACTTGGTAATCCAGTAATATCTTTTCCACCAAAAAAGACTTTGCCAGAGGTAGGTCTATAGAAGCCTGTAATGCAATTATAGAAAGTTGTTTTGCCAGCACCATTCGGGCCGATTAAACCAACAAGTTCACCCTTCTCAACCTTTAAATCAACATTATCTAAGGCAATAACCCCGCCAAAATGCTTTGATAGTTTCTTAGTCTCAAGCAACGCCATTCTTAAACCCCCTATTTAGTAAATAAAACTATTCACTTTATTATTTTTTCTTTTATAAGCCCCCATATCCCCTTCCTAGCAAAGAAGAATATTATCATGAAAATCGCTCCGAATAGTATTAGATCCATGCCAGCTTTAAATCCGAAGGTAACTCGCAGATACTCTCCAGCACCGATCCTTATGAAGGAACCTATTAATGGACCGATTATTGTGCCAGCCCCGCCTATTATAGTGATTAGGACTGGGTCTATGGACGTAAATAGGGATAGGACGCCTCCCGGTTCCATCGAGGGATCTATATATGATATATATATTGCATAGAGGGCTCCTATGAAGCCACTAGCAAAACTGCATATAAACATCGCTAATAGTTTTATTCTATAGGCATTTACGCCCAAAGTCATAGCCGCATCTTCATCTTCCCTTATAGCTTGAAACATTAGCCCATAACGAGATTTAGAGATAGCATATATTAGAGAAAATATTACAATTGCTATAACTAACGAAATATAATAGAATGGAAGTTTCTCATGAAAATCAATCGTAAGGGATAGAAGTGATGTTGGAGGGGGCGAGGGTATGATGATGCCAAGCCCGCCCCGAGTAAACTCTGAATTCAGAACTAGAAGCCTGATTACCTCAGTTGTTGCCAGAGTTGCTAATGCAAAGTATGGTCCCCTTAACCTAAAGCATATTGCGCCTATTGCTAGTCCGATAAGAGCGCCTGTAATCCCGCCTATAAATAGGGCTGGCCATGGGTTAACCTTAAAGAACTCTGTGTAAAAAGTTAGTAATCCCATTGTGTAGGCGCCAATACCGAAGTAGGCAGCATGACCGAGAGATGGCTGCCCAGCATACCCTGAAAGTAGGTTCCATGTCTGTGAGAAGGCTGCAAAAAGCAACACTAGAGTTAATACATGGATTAAATATGTCTGAGCGGCAATAAAATAAGGCGCTATTACTGCAACAATGACGAACACTAATAGCAAAGTATTTTTTATGGTGGATATTTCGCCATATTTCAATCTTATCACCTTGCTCCAAAGAGGCCCTGAGGTCGAAATAGCAAAACCAAGATAAATATTATGAAGCCAATGACTGGAGCCAATGAGAACGTCACATAGATTGAGAAGATTGATTGTGCTATACCTATTATTATTCCAGTGAAAATGGTTCCTGCAACATTACCTAGACCTGCAAAGACACATATAATTAAACTATACAGGGTTAATAAGGTTCCTAAATATGGATAAATATAGTAAATAAGGGAGAGAATCGCGCCCCCGGCACCGGCTAAGGCCAATCCGATCCCGCCACCTATTAATCTGATTTTCTCCGAACTTATTCCAAGAGACTCGGCAGCATCTGGATCCTGACTCACGGCCCTTATAGCAGTCCCAATCTTCGTCCTTGCTAAGAAAAGTTGAACAAGCACTATTAACATTAAGGTTAATCCAAGCGCTATAAGATATTTACCGTCAACCGAAATGAAGCCGAGTTTAAATATGCCAAATGAAACTGGAATCATTCTATAGTCAGCACCCCACATAAATAACATAATATTTTCTATGAGTATTGAGAAGCCGAATGTCAAAATTATTGATCCAAGCATCTCACCAATAATATACTTGAAGATAAATCTTGTAACGAGTATACCAATTATGAAGAAAAGTGCAAAAGATATCGGGACAGATAATAGGGGAGATATGCCAAATAAAAGGAAAAACCAAAAGGAAACGTACATCCCTATGACTGTAAAATCTCCGTGGGCTAAGTTTTTTATGCCCATTACACCAAATATTAGGCTCATACCCATAGCCATAGTAGCATATATTATCCCTAATATAAACCCATTAAATATATTTGATATCCAAAGGTCAAGCATGGAGCACACCATTTGAAGATAACTAAAATTAAAATTAAACAGCAAAATTATAAGCCTTTTGTAAAAAGAGCCATTGTTCATGAAAATAAGCTTTCAACTGATAATTTTCTCATAAATTTTATATATTTTCTCAAGTTAATTACTTAGTGAGGGGGAATTTTTATGGCGAAGCTTGGGAAAGTTGAAGCCGCCCTTATTGTTGCCATTATCGCATTAATTCTTTCAATAGCATCATTAGCTTATATCTCTTCGACGCTCACACAATTAGCCGCGCTTCCGGCCGATGTATCTAAATTATCTAGTGATGTATCTGGCGTCAAAGGTGATATATCCAGTCTTAAAGGTAGGGTAAGTAGTTTAGAGGAGGCTGTTAAAGGGTTAACTCCAATTCCTCCAACACCAACCCCAACACCAACTCCTCCGCCACCTCCCTTGCTTGAGGGCTGCGAATTAAGGGTTGGAGTAATCTTGCCCATAACTGGGGCATTGGCTGCTTTTGGGCAGTCTGGGCTGCGTGGAGCAGAGCTGGCTACGGAGGAAATTAACGCTGCTGGCGGCATTCTTGGTGCTAAAATCAAGCTATTTATTGAGGATTTCGGCGGCGACCCTAAGGTTGCGGTGTCCGCTACTGAGAAAGTGATAACCGTCAATAAGGTGCATGTCATAAGGGGTTACTTCACGAGCTCTGGAGCTATGTCCGCTATGCCAGTGGCGGAGAAGTATAAGACGCCCTGCTTATCCATTGGCAGCAGCGCTAAGGAATTATGTGAGCAGGGATGGAAGTACTGGTTTAAGACGCCTCCAAACAGCACAATGTTCAGTATCGTGGCTACAGAGTTTCTGTCGAAGGTGATTGAGCCGAAGCTAAAGCTTGGAAGGCCATTAAAAGTTGCTGTCTTACACGAGAATACGTTGATGGGCGTATCTGATAAAAATGAGTTCTTAAACCAGGTTAGTGTTAGGGGGCTTAAATGGGAGATTGTGGCCGTCGAAGCCTATACTGCGGGTGCTCTAGACTTTAAGCCCGTGCTAGAGAAGCTTAAGGCTGCCGCACCGGATGTTGTGGCCGCATCCGGGTATTTAACTGACACAGTGCTAATTGCGAAGCAGTCGCTTGAGATTGAATTTAAGCCGATATGGATAAGTATTGGCGGGGCTGGCATGCAGACTCCAGAGTTAATTAAGCTGGCTGGTGAGGCAGTTAAGTATTGGTTTGTGGCAAACGAGTACTGGTATGATAGAGCTTATCCAAGCGCTGAGGCGGGGAGAAAGGTCTCAGAAGTATTTATGAAGAGATATGGTGTTCCACATGACTTCCAGAGCTGGACTGGTTATGCTGGAATGTACATGCTCAAAGCAGTCATTGAAAAGATGGCTGAGAAGAATCCGGATAGAGTCAAGAGTGCCTTTGTAAATGATAATGTTGAAGAAATACGTGAGATTATTAGAGAGGGTCTAGCAACACTAAAGGTTTATCTGGATTGGACTGGGGAGCTTTACTTCGAGCCAAACGGACAGCTAGCATACTCATTAACTGGGCCAGCCATGGGCTGCACAATATTGCAGGTCCAGCCAGCAAAACCAGATGACCTATGGTCCCATGGGGGCCTAACGTTCCACACAGTATATTCGCCAGTCTATGCAGTAGCAGAGCCTATAATACCACCCAAATAAAATAATCCAAGAATTTCCCTCTCCTTTATTTTTTATTTTTCCTTTTTCTAAAAATATTGATGGAAAATAAGAAAAATTTTATTAGATACTATGAGTTAGAATAAATAAATTCCGCTTGGAGAAAAAAGTGTAGGTGTGACTGTCATGGAAACATTGGATGATCTTTTGCGTAACCCTCAATATGGAAATATTTACAGAGAAATCCTCAAGTTCTGCCGCGAGCCAAAAACTAAGGATGAGATAGAAAAGTTTGTGCTCGAAGATCTTCAAGCTACATATGAAAAGGTGAAGGTTTGGCCAGCGTACTTCATTTGGGAGTTGGAGAAGGCTGGTGGGCTCCGCTGGGAGGGAAAATGGAAGACAACCGAGATGGGTTTAAAACTAATTAGCTAGAGGAAACCTAGCTATTAAGGTCAATCCTTTAATTGATGAACTTTTTTTATTATTTATATGGAAACTTTAAGTGAAACTAGCAGCCTATGTCCCTTTTGCTTAAACCTTATCTCCGCTAAGATAATTTCCGATGGAAAGCAAGTTTACATGAAGAAATATTGTGAAGAGCATGGAGATATCACGGCGTTACTTTGGAGCGATCTAAATCTTTACAAAAGAACCTTAAGGTTTTCTAGAGAGGGCAAAAAGCCTAATGAATTCTACATCAAGGAGACTGAAAAAGGGTGTCCCTTTGACTGTGGTCTCTGCCCACTCCATAAACAACATACATGTTTAGCAATACTTGAGGTTACGGATGCCTGTAATCTATTATGTCCAATATGTCTCGCCGACTCACAAGAGAAGCCCGCTTGGAATCCTTCAATAGAAGAAATAAAGGGAATTCTTAAAGCTCTACTGAGATGTGAGGGTAGGCCCACGGCAATCCAATTCTCAGGAGGAGAACCAGCATTTAGAAACGATCTTATCGAAATTGTTGGGTCGGCAAGGGACTTAGGCTTTAGATTAATTGAGATAGATACTAATGGTATAGTGCTTGCAAAGAACCCATCTTTAGCCAAAGATTTGGCAGATAGCGAGATTAGTGGCGTGTATTTGCAGTTTGATGGTTTAACGCCTGAGGTTCATTATATAATGAGAGGATATGATTTAACTAAAATTAAGGAGAAGGCTATTGAAAACTGTGTCAACGCAGGTTTAAGTGTGACCCTTGCGGTAACTCTAGTGAAGGGTATTAACGACAATCAAGTATGGGATATTATTAAGTATGCTATTAAAAGGAAAGCGATAGGGGTAAATTTTCAGCCGTTCACAGCCCTCGGGAGATATCCTAAAAACATCTTTGATCCAATGAACAGAGTCACCATAAGTGACGTCCAAATCGAGGTTGAGAAGGGAAGCAAAGGAAAAATAAGGGCTACCGACTTCATTCCAGTTCCATGCCCGGATCCGAGATGCTCATCGCTTCTCTATACTTACATTGAGAAGAATAAGGAGCTGCATGTCTTAACCAAGCTTGTTGATGTGGAGGAGCTAATAAATAAATATTCGTTGACTAACAGATTTGTGGATTTTGATGAACTCTTAAAAGCGATTGCTGATGAACTTAATGTCTCAAGAGAATTTTTTAGGAATCTTAGACCGCAGGCAGCCGGTTCAACTCTCAGGTTTCTCCTCGAATATCTAAAGCCTGAGGGATTTTTCTCGGTGGGTTGCCACTTCGCCCAAGATGCCTGGACAGCAGATATTGTGAGATTCTCTAAATGCTGTGTGCATGAAGTAAGAGGAGATGGTAGGCTTGTCCCATTCTGCCTATATAATATAACGTCAATTAATAAGAGGAGATTATATAGATCCTTAATCTAAACAATTTGGAGTTCGATAGGTATTGGCGACTGAGCACTTATGCAATTTAATATTGCGTTGAAGTCTGGTGTCTCACCAGAAAGATTAAGTTTGCCGCCAGAGAGCTTAACTATGCAGTTCTTTGCGCACTGCTTAAATGTCACAACAAATGTGGCGAAAATCATTGGCTCTAGCTTAGGTTCTGTTGTTACTTCATAATCTTTTTCACCAATCTTCTTAACGACAATTCGAAGTTTCGGAGGCAAAGAGGCTCTTGGCAGAAAAATCATCATGAGACCCCCAAACTCAAACTTATTTACCTTAAATAAATATTAGTGGATTTAAATCTTTCTGAACTTAAGCCTAAAATTTTTAGCCATGTAAAGTCTTTTTAGATCTTTCAATATATCTCAAAACGTTAAAATCTAAGCCTGCGCTATATTATGTAATCATGCAGGTGTTTTAACGATGAGAATTGTTAAGTTCTGTGTTCCCACAACCTTTAAGGACGATTTTTTAGAGAAGATAAATGAGTTAAATGAGAGGTATCGTGATTGGGGATCTTACGTTCATGAGATTTATGGTTCATTCAAGTCATCTATCCTTGGAACTGGCTGGCCAGCAACGGTCCTCCCGGATGTAGATGAAGAGAGACTTGCTCAGCATATAGAAAAGGCTCATGCTTTCGGTATTAGGTTCGCCTATACATTAAATCCTGTATGTATGGGCCTTGCCGAATATATGGAAGAAGGGAGGGCGGCTCTGAATGATCTTTTAAGGAAACTTTTGGAGTTTAAAGTTGATACGCTTATCATTGCCATACCATATCTCATCGAATACGTAGCGAAAAACTTCCCTCAGTTTGAAATTAATGCTTCGTCTCTATGCTACATAGATTCTTTAAACCGGGCATTGATGTATGAGAGTTTAGGGGCTACAAGACTTACACTAAGCGAAGATCTCAATAAATCATTTAGGTTGCTAAGGCTGATAAAAGAGAAATGTAGAGCTAGATTGGAAGTTATAGCTAATAATGGCTGTCTATTAAAGTGCCCATTCAGAACATATCATAACACTATAACAGCCCACGTCTCACAATGCCACATAGATGATCCAATAGGATTTACATATAAGCCCTACCCACTTATGAGATGCACACTCAAGAGACTGAGCGATCATGGTGAGATTATTAAGGCGCCTTGGATTAGACCAGAGGACATTAAATATTATGCCCAAATAGGCATAGATTATATAAAGATAGCTGGGCGTGGGCTACAGTCAGACGACCTGCTGAGACTCACCGAAGCTTATCTTGCTGGAAAATATGACGGCGATATATATGCCCTCATTGACAACTCCTATATGCATTTTTGTTGGGACATGTTCGACTTAGAAGCGGAACAATTACCTCTATTGAAAATTTCAATTGATAATCGCTCGCTCGACGGTTGGTACGAATTCTTCGTGAAGAATGACACGCAATGTATAATTGGCTGCGGCAATTGTAACTATTGTGGAGAGGTTGCAAGGAGAGTTATTAAAACTGACCTGGAACTTGAGAGAAAATATATTGAGAGGATAAAGCAAATGATAGATAAAATTACATCGATTAAACCGCCCATAATTATAAGACAAACGGGGAGAGGAAAGGTTATAACTTACACTTAGAGATAATATATGGAGGACTCTTATTGAGCGATTCTCTTGAATCTATCCTTAATGATTGCATAGAGTGCCGACTATGTGTTGAAGAATGCCCCTTCCTATTAAAATATAATTGGATACCTAAAGACATCGCTAAGGATCTTCTTAGGGGTATTGACGAAAACAAGAGGTACGTTATGGAGTGCTTTTTATGCGACCTGTGTAGGGCTGTTTGCCCAAAAAACTTGGATTTTCCCTCAGTAATTGTTCACGCCAGACAATCATTCTCAAAATATATATCTGGTGAAATATATTATAGACTTTTCCTGCCGGATGACCAGCTCTTCTTCCCAAAAGCCTACAAAACATACAAGAAAATAATATATGATTTCCCGAAAGATGGTTCCTTCAAATATATATTTTTCCCGGGCTGTTCCATGTCATCTTACTCCCCAGAAGCCGTTAAGGAAGTATATCGAAGACTCGCAAAAGAGCTTTGCAGCGTTGGGTTTATTGATACATGTTGCGGTAAGCCATTGGCAGACGTCGGTTTAACCGAGAGAGCTTCTAAGTGGATTATGAACTTAAACGCCCGCTTTATAGAGCGTGAATGCGGAAATATAGTAACTGCGTGTCCAATGTGCTATTACTATCTTAAATCTTCCCTCCCTAAATCATACAAAATTTTAACAGTCTATGAAGTTTTAGGAGAATCTCTTTCTGAGAAACTGAAGAGAATAAACTTAAAGGTAACTATTCATGACAGCTGCCCCGATAGATTTAATGGAATCTTCGCTAGACAGGTTAGGAGCCTACTTAGGGGCTGTGAGGTCTTAGAGATGCGTCACTCTAGGGAGAAATCTTTATGTTGCGGTGCTGGTGGGATAGCTTCTATTGCCGACCCAAGCCTTGCATTAAAGATTTCATCAGTGAGTGCGGAAGAATTTTCATTGACAGGTGCGGATTTAATGGTAGTCTATTGTTATACATGCGCGCAGGTTTTCTGGAATACTCAGCCAAAAATTCGGACTAAACATATTCTAGATTTAATGTTGGGAACACGAGATTTATCAGAGGATATAAAAAGTGGCGAAGTAAATAATTTAGTTGCAAAAATACTGATGGAGCAGATTTAAAAAAAATGGAAAGTAAGTTTAGATATGATTACCACGCTTTCTCAAGCAGCGCGCATCCGTATGCTCCGTATGCTCCGTAGGCTGTGAAGATCCCAATTTTGAGGTTCTTTTTAGCTTGTCTCTCGCCCGCTTCTCCCCTTAATTGTCTAAATAGTTCATGTATCATTATGAAGGCTTGACTCATCACAGCCTCTCCGAATGAAGATGTCCCGCCGCTCAAATTTACAGGAAGCCTACCATTGTGCTCAATTTGCCTATCTCTTATTAGCTTATCAGTCTCCTCCCGCTCCCAACCCATTATCTGATCTATCCAATTTATTGCGTGAAAGCAGCTTGTATCATGACATTCTATAATGTCTATATCTTCAGCAGTTATACCGGCCATTTTATACGCCTTCTCAATAGGTAGGCGCCACTCAGTAAATGGCTTCTCAATATTCTTCGTTGAAAAAACTCTTAATCTCGGCATTGGTTCGCCGTAAATTGGCCCGCCTACGGTAGAGGCTGCTATCTTTACTGGTTTATTAGTTATCTTTTTCGCTTTCTCCATATCCGTGACTACCACAGCCCCACCGCCGGAACTCGTCGCGCATATCATGTAGAGGTGAAGTGGATCACAAACAATTGGTGATGCTAAAACATCCTTCACTGTGAAGATTTTCTTATATCTTGCATAGGGGTTTAGGGCGCCATACTTGCTATGAATTTCTTTCACCAGCGCCATGAGTTCTTTAATGCTTTCCATCGATTGACCCATCTCATACGCTCGTCTTCGAGCCCACATAGCCCAGTAGGCTGGATTGGTTGCCCCAATAACTTTTATTGCAGCAGCATATGGATCTGGGTCGAGAACGGATTGAGCTGGCAGATAGAAGCCCCGTGGAGAGTTATCGACGCCCGCTACAAGCGCTGTTTTTATTGCGCCAGTTTTTATTAGTGAGTCGGCGAGGGCAAAGGCTATTGAAGCGCTTGCACATGCAGCACAAACATTAATACATTGGGCGCCTTTAACGCCAACCCTCTCTGCAAGTCTATGGGCGAAATGCTGTGCGCTTGTTGTTATATAAGATGGGCTATCAAACGGTATTGCGGTGGTGTTCGTAATTATGGCATCTAGATCACGTGGCCTCAGATTCGCCTCTCTAAGAGCTCTTACGGTGACATCAGCCAGCTTATCTATTAGCAAAGGTGTTGGATGACCAGATTCAACCCACTCAGTTATAGCCGCACTAACAATTGCGCTCCCCGTCATCCTTCCACCACCGGCTCAAAAAAGTAACTTAGATAGACATTCTCATCGTCCTCGTAAAGTTTATCTATTTTTAACCTCATTTTCATTCCTATCCTTAACGCTTTTTCATCCGCTTTAATTCTCCCAACCACAATTATCCCCTCCGGCAACTCGACGGCGCCAACTATATATGGCCCCTTATGATACGCAAATGGTTCCCGTAAACTATAGGCGTGAATTGTATATGTATATAAGGTTCCCTCAGTGCTTAGGTAACATTCTTCTACAGGCGCGCTATGATCGCAATCAGGATTATTACAAGTGCTTGACTTAGGGAATTGTACACTCCCGCAAAGCGGACATCTTGTCGCTATTAGCCTTGGTTTCTCCGAAGGCCACTCAAAAAGACCATCCATTATTGGAACCTCTTTCTTCATACGGTCCCCCCTCCCCTTATACAACAGTCAAATATTTGTTTTTAAGCTTTACTTAACCTTATTCGGAACAAAAACAAAGCAATAAATAAAGCTCCTTAAATATTTTCGGTGTAGTGGGGGTGATATAATGGGTATAATGTTTAGTCGCATTATATATGAGAAGAAAGATGGGGTTGCCTGGATTACACTTAATAATCCGGAGCGTTACAACGCCCTTGACCTCGAGATGCGAAGGGAGTTGAAGCAGTCCTTAGAGGATGCGAGTAGAGATAACGGCGTCCTAGCGATTGTTATAAGAGGGGCTGGAAAAGCCTTTAGCGCCGGAGGGGACATACGCGCCATGGCAGAGATGAAGCCACTTGAGATCCTAAATATAATGAGGGAAGCTGGGACAGCATTAGTCCTCTCTGAAATAATTAGAAATGCTCCAAAGCCGGTGATAGCCGCTGTTCATGGATACTGTCTGGGCGCCGGCTTCGAGCTAGCCCAGGCATGCGACATAATAATTGCTTCTGAGGATGCGATCTTTGGCCAACCAGAAATAAATGTTGGTTTAATTCCTGGAGGTGGTGGAACCCAGCGATTACCAAGGCTTATTGGTGAGAAGAAGGCTAAGGAGCTTATATTTACGGGGGATAGAATTTCAGCAAAAGAGATGGAGCAGCTTGGTTTAGTTAATAAGGTTGTTCCGGCTGATAAACTTATGGACACCGTTAACGAATTTATTGCAAAAATTAAGGAGAAGAGCCCCGTAGTTTTGGCGGCAGCAAAGGAAGCAATAAACGCTGCTCTTGAGGTGAGCTTGACAGAAGGCTTTAGATATGAAGCCCATATCTTCGCGCAACTATTTAGCACGGAGGATCAGAAAGAGGGGGCAAGAGCGTTTCTAGAAAAAAGGAAACCATCTTGGAAGGGAAGATAAAAATGTTTAGAAGAACCCTCTCATCTTTTATCCTATAAGCGTTAACCCGCCATCTACATATATTATCTGACCAGTTATAAAGTCTGATGCCGGCGAGGCCAGAAAGATGCATACCCCAACGACATCTTTTAGGGTAGCTATTCTATTCATTGGAATACTCTCTAAAGCCACCTTCAGCTTGGCGGGGTCGCTTAAGCTTGGGGAGAAGCCCGTATCCACCCATGCTGGAGCGATCGCATTAACATTAACGTTATAGGGAGCCCATTCGGCCGCTAATGCCTTAGTTATCATGTCTACAGCGCTTTTCGTAGTACAGTAGCCGAGGTTGCCCGGCCACTTAGTCACCCTAATCCCTCTCACAGATGAAAAGTTTATAATCTTCCCCTTCCTTTTCTCAATCATAATTTTCCCGAACTCCTTACATGTGAGCATCGTGCCCTTAACGTTGATGTCAAAAAGCTTATCCCATTCTTGAAGTGGAAAGTCTACGGCTGGAGCTTTTGCATTATAGCCATGGGCATTCACTAAAATATCCACAGTACCATACTTAGCCACAATTTGATCCCTGAGGCGCTTTACGCTTTCCTCGTCCGTCACGTCAACCTGCATTGCCGATATATCGGCATTATAGTTTTTCCTTATCTCCTCAGCAACCTTCTCAAGCTCCTCCAGGTTTCTGCTAGCTATTACTACCTTTGCACCATATTGCACAAAGCCTTCAGCTATACCTTTCCCAATACCTCCTCTACCACCTATGATAACAGCCACCTTATTATCGAGCCTGAATAGGTTTTCCAGCATATTTTCACCTACTTTTTCTCAACTATTGCCACTACCCGAACCATTGAGCCGTCTCCACCAACCCATTTAAGCGGAAAGGCTGCGATAACACATCTTTTGCCAGTAACTTTGTCTACATCACCGCCGATGTTTTCTATCCCAAAGATTCCATGAGTATATAGGATTCTATGGCATGGCTCCCAATATGGAAAGTCCTGGTAAACATCCCTCCCAGTCACCTTCTTATAGAGATCTATTAGCCAAGGCTCAAGAGGCGGCATACCGCCACCTGTCTGGACAAGTCTCGTACCCAACGGATGATCCATGGCTTGCAGGTCGACCCCGACACCCTTAACCTTCTTCTTCACAAACCATTCGGCAGCCTCTTTATAGAGCCCCGGCCCAAAACAGAAGTACTTAGTATAGTCCCCATAGTAGCGGTGCCATCCAGTATTAATTATAACTATATCGTTCTCCTCTATTTTCGGCTCAACCTTCTCAAGGTCCTCTGGGGTTATTACCTCCCACTCCTTCTTTGGGATCGACACAACAACACCATCTCCAACATATCGATCTAAGGGCATCTCATCGATGGATGGGTAACCCTCCTCAACATGCAAAGGTGCATCCATATGTGTTCCTAAATGCATAGTATGGGTGAGCCTTACAGCAAGAACACGATCATGCGCGTGGGAACGCAGCCTACTTGTCTCAATGCCCGCAGCACCATAAGGCCATGTCGGAGTTCTTTCGCTTATTGGATGGGATAAATCATATACTTCAACTTCTCTTCCGAATATTCTGACTATTGGTTTCCTCAAAGCGTCTTCTCTGGTCCCTAGAAGCGCCTTATCAAGAAAGCCGTGAAGATAAGCTTCCATTAACTTTTCCTTTTCTTTTTCATCTACCATTATTAATCACCCTCTTAATCAGAATAAAAGCTTACTCTTTTATATAACCTTTTTATTAAATTTCCGATCTACGTGAATGATACTTCATGAAGATAGCCCACTATTTAATGTTCTAAGGTTAAAGGGGTGCTGCCACGGAATGAGCATACCCATGTTTTTAAGTAACGAAAATGTTATTATTGAGTGTACCTAAAGAACTTAAAATTAAGGGAGGAGAATCCTATGGTTAAAATGCCATTAGAGGGAATTAGGGTTCTTGATTTTACACATGAAGTTGCCGGGCCGCACTGCGCAGCCCTTTTAGCGGACTTAGGCGCTGAAGTAATTAAAATCGAGCCGCCTAGAGGGGATCGGGCGAGGTACTGGGTCGACATGCTAGAGACGGCGTTCATAGTTAATAATAGAAACAAGAAGGGAATTGTCCTAGATCTTAGGACCGAAGAGGGAAAAAGAGCTGCCCTCGAATTAATAAGGAGAGCCGACGTCCTAGTTGAAAACTTTGTTCCAGGAACAATGAAGAAGTTTGGATTAGATTATGAAAGCGTTAGTGCAATCAACCCAAGAATAATCTACTGCTCGATTTCGGGTTACGGGCAAACCGGACCCTATTGCCAACGCCCAGCATGGGATCCAGTTATAGAAGCCGAGTCAGGACTTATGTCGATGACCGGAGACCCGGAGCCATGCCTGCCATCAAGGATACCCGCATCGATAATCGATTATGGAACTGGAACCTACGCGGCACTAGCAATACTCGCAGCACTAATTTATCGAGAAAGGACTGGGAGGGGGCAATTTATAGATATATCGATGCTTGACATTGCGTCTATGTGGGCTGGATACTGGATAGCATGGAGCTCTCTTACTGGCAAGGTTAGGGGGAGGATGGGTTCAGCGGCTCCTATCGGGGCGCCATACCAGGTTTATAGGACGATGGATGGCTATATATTTATAGCCGCCTATGAAGATGATGCATGGAAGAAGCTTTGTGAGATTTTAAAAGCGGATCATCTAGTGAATGACCCCTTATTCTCGACAAGAGAGAGCAGAGCTAAGAATAGGGAGAAACTCGCTCAGGAGCTTGAGAAAATAACTAAGAATTGGAAGACAAAGGATCTTGAAAACGCCCTCGCCGCCGCTGGGATAGCATGCGGCCCAGTTAATACAACATTGGATCTTTTAAACCACCCACAACTACTCCATCGGAACATGATAGTTGAAATCGAATACAAGGGAAGAAAGATAAAGATACCTGGAATACCTTTAAAGTTCTCAGACTTTAAATTAGAAATAAAATCTCCACCACCAGAAATTGGGCAGCATACCAAAGAGGTCTTGCGTGAGCTAGGAATTAAATAATGTTAATGAAACATAGAAGGAAAGATAAATTTTCTAATTTTTATTTAGGGTTTTCTTACCCTGAATTCCTCAAATTAGGAAGTATAAGAGTAGGGCTGCCGAATAAGTTATAATAAATGATGGAATTATATATCCATAGACTTTAGCCAGCGAACTCTTGAAGTAATCGACCGTAAAAACAAAGCATAGATGGGTTGGTGCAATAATATATCCAAGATATGCGCTGGCATATAGGAGGGCTGCAGATCCTGGCGAAAACTTGGAAAGACCGGAAAAAATCGATGCGGTAATGGCTATCGCCCCCATGGGAGAGCCTGTGAGGAAACCTAGGCATACTGGAATTATCATCAATATCCATACTTCACTCAACACCCCGTTTTGGATCATAAGTCTGAAAAGGCCAGCAATATTAATACTCTTTATAACATTTTGAAGTAGGAAGGCGCCGTAAGTAGCGAAAGTTATATCATAGACCCATAAATTCGCTAGAGGTTTGATAAAAATCCTGAAGCTCGAGCGTGATATAGCAGCCAAGGCCAGCAGTCCGGCAAAAGACGCTATAACAACGTTGAGACCTTGCTGGAACAATATATGATTTATGGTGCCTAAGATGACTGCTAGAGCTACCGCTATCAGGATGGGCAGGAAGGACATAAACGACGCTAACCCTGAAGATGATATCTTAGATGCCTTTGATCCCCCACCCTCTAAAGATGATGCGCCCTTTAATCCTAATAAATATCCAACAGCAGCCATCACTGTGATAACTGGTATTTGAAGTAAAAGTATTGTAAGAAGCGGGATACTGGTTAAAGCGGCCGCAACTATAAGGGATTGGGTCAATGGGTATATTGGAAAGATGATGTGCCTAAACCAGAGGTTAATATAGGCTTTCTTATCCGAGCTCAGATTGAGGCTCTTAGACTCAGAATCTACTATTGGTGCTGAAAGTAAGGCGCCCCCGGGAACTGGTATGAGACCTATTATTGCTGGAAGAAAAAATAGTATAATTTTTGGTTTTCTAACAAGGTTGCTTAGCCCCTCGCTTAAAACTAGCACCTCCTTTGTCTCTTTGTAGAGGTAACTAAACCAAGACGATACGAAAGTTGCGAGGATAACTAATAGGGCGAGGAGCCCCTCCTGCCTAGATGGATCTATTGTGGCATAAAGTAATTCTGGGATATCGATCCAATTAAATGCAAGTAGGGCTAAAACTATAGGTGTTACCATTAATGCTATTCCAAGCCTTACCCTTCTGTAGAGCATAATTCCAAGGAGACAAAAAGATATCAGTACGGAGACCAGCGGATCAAGCATACCCAAACCTAATGTCTCTCTCCTACATTATATATTAGGAGACAAATCATGATCTCGCTTTTAACAATTTCTTTTCTTGGCTGTTAGAGTGGGCGAAGGGGATTAGAGGCAACAATGAAAAATGTTTTTAATGGGGGCTCAAGAGAGACATTGTGAAGAAAAGAATTCAGTTATTGCTTTTCAGACGCTAGTTTAAATCTATTCTTAAGTCTATCCATTATCTGCGTCATCGCGGTGTACTCCATATGCTCGGCGCTTAGGCGAGCTGGCTCAAATTCGCCCATCCGCCTTAGCATTACAGCATATTCTAAGCATTCTTTTCTTGCTAATTCGAAGGCTGGATCGTCAAAAAGGTCTACGATTAAAGGTTTATCTTCTTCATCGCCAGCTATCTTCCCATTAGTTATTTGAAGGCCCAGAGCAACAATTCTTGGCGGTCCATCAAAGATTGTGCACCTCGCATCCCCTAACCTGACTGGCATTACTGGCCCCCAGTGGCTTCCGCGCATCCATCCAGCTGTAAGATAGCTATGCATGAATGGTGTGAGGATCTCGCCGACAGCTGGTAAGCCGTGCTGTGCACGTATTATTGCGACTGGATCATCCTTACCAACATATTTTCCAGCGATCTGTGAGAGACTTGTAACGCTAGTTGAGGCGCATATCAGATTATCCCCAGTGCGCCAAACCCTTGAAATTATATAACGTTTAACGCTACCTATTAATGCGACGAGCTCATACATTTCCTCAGGGCATTTTAAAACCACTTTTTTATCCTCAAGAATATCTGTGACCTCGAATTTGAAACCCCCTATCATTGTTGGATCTATCACGAGACCAGCGGTGTTCATTGGATCCGCGAATATTCTGAAGAGTGGTAGATTAAAGATCCCGGTGGCGGCTTTATCAGCAGCAAGGATAACAATCGGATCAGATTCCCTTTCCTCAATCTCCATCTCCGCAACTCCTGGGCCAAGACCGCTAACCGTTCCGGTAAACGAATCTTTTAGTAAATCTTGCCCAGCACCATATAGCTTAAGCTTTTTAGCCCTATCAGCAGCCTCCTGAAAGGTCTCCCAAGCCAGTTGATGGATTTCCTCGTTTAATTCCCCCATATTATGCACCATGAGGAGCTCAATATCATCGCCAACATTGAAGACGTAGTAGCTATTCACTAGGCCCTTTTTCTTAGCTTTCGCTATATTTTTCTCAGCGATATCTAGTATTGGCTTGGGGACTACATGGTGTCCGGCTAAAGAGCCAACATCACATTTTATTAAGGAGATTGTCGTCTTCCTACTCACAGTGGGCACCTCAAGCAGAGTTTAATCCACAAAAGAAAGTTAGCTACTTAATAAATTTTAAATTTTTGAAGAAAAATGGGAGCCTTTAATAAATTGCTTTTTACTAAATATTCTTAATTCTTTCATCCATACGCTATGAATGTTATTTCTGCCCTTAATTACCCTTAGGTTGCATTTTCATCGGTCTCTGATAAACATGAGGACGCTTAAAGTTAAGCATAAATCCCGCTCACAATATATTATGAAACCTTAACCACAAAGATGAGACTCAATTTAGCTTCTTGAAAATTCTTCTAAGAATTTAATATCTTGGTTTGAAAGCCTCCAGCCAAGCGCACCCTTAAATTCTTCAACCCTTTCCTTTTTCTCAGTCTTTGGTATCGCCACAACATAAGGTCTTGATATTAGGAAGTTTAGTGCTATTTGAATGGGCGTTTTTCCGTATTTAAGTGCTATCTCATTAAGCCACCTCACATTCGCCACCCTCCCCCTTTCTATGGGGGTGTATGCCATCAGAGTTACTTTTCTCTCTATACAGAGGGGAAGGAGATCCCTTTCAATGCCCCTATCAACTACACTATATTTAACCTGGTTAACAACTATGTCATGTTTGGCGGTAGAGGATAAAGCCACTTTAAGCTGCACGGCGGTAAAGTTACTTACGCCCATATACCTGCTTAATCCATTGTCCACTAGGGCTTCAAGCGACCTGATTTGGCGCTCAATTGGCGTAAACGTGTCTGGCCAATGGATGAGAACCAGGTCTACATAGCTTGTGCCGAGTCTCCTAAGACTGGCCTTTAGGGCTTTGATGCTCTCCTCCTGGCTTCTAAATCTATGGGGATACAGCTTGGTTACAATGAATATACTGCTTCGTCCCACGCTCCTAATAACTTCATTAATCAGCTCTTCAGATCTCCCAGAACCATACATCTCAGCGGTATCAATCAAATCAAGACCGATGGAGACGGCGTACTTCAGCGTATTAATGGCTTTAGACTCATCTCTTATATCATAGGTTCCTATACCAATGGCTGAGATAGATTCACCAGTACCGCCCAGCGGCTTCCTATCTAGATAATCCACCGGAAACATGCACTAAGCCGCCAAAAGATAAAAATATAGCTAGAATTTTCGCTATGCGTCTTCTGAGATATCTTACTGTGCAATATTTCTTGCGGGGCTATATGAGGAGCTCTCCATCTCGTATCACTATTTTCCCATCAAGTGTTAACGTTGGTTTTGGTATTATAAAGTCTTGGTGGATGTCGGAGGAGACCTTTCCGCCTATATGAGAGTTGTCTCCTATTGCTATATGCACTGTACCTCTAATCTTCTCAGCCTCAAGAACATTGTCTGGACGTTTTGCATTCGGATTTGTTCCCACACCGAGCTCAGCTAGGTTTCTGCGGGAAATATATGGTTCAATGTCCTTGCTAAGGTCAAGTAAGTTCCTAAAGTTATCTCCGACCTTTCCGCCGCCGATTATCTCCACAACATAACCATTCTTGAAGACAAAGGTCATCTCTTCTTTTAGATCTGGGAACCAACCCGGCTCGACTACAACCCTACCATTAGCCGTTCCCTCCACCGGCGCGCAGAAGGCTTCTCCAGAAGGCAGATTTCCGAAGGACCCCCTTTCAATCATGATGCCAGCATCAACGATCCCAACCCTGCCCTTTAAACTCATAGTTATATCAGTCCCCTTAGGCGACGTAACTCTAGCTTCCTCAGCGCTAGTTAATAGGTCTGCAATCTTTCTAGACGTCTTTTCTATTTCACGATAATCTGAGGCCATCGGTCCGCCCGGGTAAAACATTTCTGCAAGGAACATGGGCATACTGGCAACGCGTGCTCCAGCCTTACAGGCGTTAACCCTGGCGTCTGTATGCGTTAGAGAATATGTTGTGATGGCAATAACCACGTCCGCAGCCTTCATCCTCTCTTCCACCTCTTTTCCCGGGTATACTCCATGTCTGCCTACCGACGGGTATGCAAAGAAATCTACCTTACATTCTGGGAAATTCTCGGCAGCTATCTCACTCGCCATCTTAGCCAGAAGAGATCTTTTCAGGGCGTCAAGTAATTTAGCACTATCTTTTGACCTCCATTCCTCTGTGGTAGGAACATCTGTAACAATAAGTATCCTCTCGCCCGCTTTAACGCCCATATTCACCTTAAACATGTTAACAACGCCATTAACTATCTTCTCCCTTTCAATCATATTCCTTCCACCATATACTTAAGATAAATTTTATAAAAATAAGACTTTTTGCTAGTAGAACCCAAAATTTTATATTTAGTTTGCTTTTAAAGAAAGTTTATGGAGGATTGAATTTATGGGGGAAGAGAGCAAGGATAAATATGGAGACTATGCCCTCCTCGAGGTTCCGGAGAAGGAAAGAAGATCAATGCTTGCGATGTTTATAGAGTGGACTAGCGTTGTTACATGTGTTGCCGCAATATGGGGTGGTGGTGCACTTGGCGTAAGCGGTGATGCCGTAACAACCACGATTGCCGTTATAATTGGCAGCATAATATTAGCTATCTTAGGTGGGCTAATAGCCTTAATAGGCGGATATACTAGGATGACAACTTATAGTATAATGAGATATCCGTTTGGAAGAATCGGCGCCTCAATACTTGGACTAATATGTTCAGGCATCGGCGGCATGCTTTGGTTCACGATGCAAACATGGCTGGCAGGCGTCCTAATAAGTTCTATGCTGCCCGGCTACTGGTTTACAAATATAGTTGTGGCAACGGTATGGTCGGGCATCCTCATGATGATAACGTCGCTCTATGGAATAGCTGCAATAATAGTCTTATCCTATCTCCTCGGACCCATGTTCTTATTATTAACTTACTTTGGGGCTGTCGCTGCCTTTGAAGCCTTCGGCGGCATACCAGCCCTCCTCGCATATAAACCTGCAACTCCCGTCTCAATAGGAGCCCTCATAACAACAGTTGTTGGATATTATGCCATAGGTATGGTGATAGTTTCTGATATATCCAGGTATGGGAGAAAGCCGTCTGATGGAGGTAAGGCGTGGGCAGCCCACATAATGCTCTTTAACACAACCTTGGTTCTAATAGGTGCATTCTCAATCATGCTAACTGGCTCGGAGAATATTGCGCTGGCAATGTTGAAGATCGGAATGGGATATAGCGCCCTTGCCTTCCTCTTCCTGACTCAGCTAGACACAAACGATAATAATTTATGGGTTAGCTCACTCGCCTGGGTGAACGCCATTGGGGGAAGGTTAACACGTAGG
>JAWAZE010000017.1:0-34112 GCA_038817885.1 Bathyarchaeia archaeon
GCAATCTTGCTCAGCCTAGCAATAGAAAGCCCTAAACTGGCCAGGTGATCCAGGAATCGGAGAACAACCTCACCGTTGCGGCCGAATCCAGCGATTATCCGCCTATAGCGCTCAAGCCTCTCATCATAATCATAGATCTCGCTCTTCACACCAAACTCATTATTCCCAAATTTAAAAGGAGTGTAAAGGATTTGAACCCTAGAGGCTGGTGCCGCGGGCCGGACTTGAACCGGCGACAGCCCGGTTTCAGGAATTGTTTATTTCTTCAGCCGGGTGCTCTCCCAACTGAGCTACCGCGGCTCCCAAAATGTATTATGGTTGGCTTTTTTATAAAATTTTTGGGCAGGGATTCGAGCCCCCTCAGAAATATTTTTGAGTAATTTAGTCCTTTGTATAAAATTTGCAGAGGAGGGGCCTTGATCAAGATATCTGAGGAGAAATTTAGGTGGATTCTTGAGTTCTCTCTAAGGATGCTTGAGAAATATCCTCTCTGTGATAATTGTTTGGGTAGACAATTCGCTCTTCTCGGCTTCGGTCTCGATAATTCTGAGAGGGGGAGATCGATAAAGATGCTGCTTGCCATGACTGCCCACGAAATAGCTCTCTCAGCGGAGAAGAAAATTAGCGAGATGGGGGTTAAGGCTCTGAAAATCTTAGCGACCCGCGGCTCCTTTAAGGTGGCGCGCGACCTACTTAAAAAGATGAAGAGGAGAGTTGGTGAGGAGGAGAAATGTTTTCTTTGCGGGGATTGCTTCAAGAACATTCATCCCATAATTGATGGCGCTATAGAGAAACTTAAGGAGTATGAGTTTGATAATTTTCTTGTTGGTATCAAGCTCCCATCTGATGTTGAGGAACGTGAGGACGAGTTTAAGGCCGAGTTCGGCATTCAGCATGGTGAGAGCATAAAAAATGAGCTAAGCAGGATTATTGGAAGAGAAATATCGCAAAGGCTCGGCAAAGATGTTAATTATATGAAACCCCAGATTGTTATCCTCATAAATCCATTCACTGAGGAAATTAATTTACATGCTAATTCGCTTTTCATATCTGGCAGATATAGAAAGCTTATTCGTGGCATACCGCAATCAAAGTGGATCTGCATAAAATGCCGCGGAAGAGGCTGCGCAAGATGCAATTGGACTGGAAAAATGTATCCTGAGTCCGTTGAGGAGCTTATTGCAAAACCTATATTGGAGGCAACTTTAGGGGAGGGGACGTCCTTTCATGCAGCAGGACGTGAGGACAGGGATGCCCTTATGCTTGGCCGCGGCCGACCCTTTGTAATAGAGATTAAGGAGCCAAAGAGGAGAAATATAGACTTAAAGAGCCTTGAGAGAACTATTAACGAGTATGCTAAGGGGAAGGTTGAGGTATTAAACCTCAGGTTTAGCGACAGAGAGACTGTGAGAAAGCTTAAAGGAGTGGAGTCTGCCCAAAAAGTTTATAGGGCCGTTGTTAAATTTGACAGGGAGATTACTGATGAAGAAATAGCGAAATTAGAAAGGGAGTTATCTGGGGCGACCATTTATCAGCGCACACCACTACGGGTATTGCACCGCCGGGCAGACCTCTTGCGAGATAAACATATATATGAGATAAAGATAAAAAGGTTAACAGCAGATAGTATTGAGATGAAGATAAGATGCCAGGGAGGATTATACGTGAAGGAACTTGTAACGGGGGATAATGGGCGGACTGAGCCAAGCGTTTCAAAGGTAGTTAACGCCAAAGCTGAACCCATAGAGCTAGACGTGCTTGAGGTTTTAGAGTGAGGGGTGAATTATAATGCCTATATCACATGGATACCGTAGGAAAACCCGAGCCATCTTAAGCAAGTGCCCCCGAGAGAGGGGAAAAAGCCCCATAAGCAGATTGCTATACGAATATAGGCCCGGAGACAAAATAGTTATTGATATAGACCCTAGCGTGTATAAGGGTATGCCGCATCGTAGATATCAGGGTAAAGTGGGCGTTGTAGTTGGCAAGAGGGGAAAGGCATATGAAGTAGAGGTAACTCAAGGAGACGCTGTTAAAATGATAGTCGTTAGGCCAGAGCATGTAAAGCCGCTTGCTTAGAGAAAAGGCATTATGGTGAAATAAATGCCCAGGAAGATAATTAAGGTAAAACCAATAACGATTCCAGAAGTTAAAGGTATCATCGAGTCCTTAGGTGAGGAGAACATGGATCAATTCCAGCGCAGAACCCTTGACTACGCAAAAAAGATGTCGTATTTAAGTCCGGAGGAGGCAAGAAAACTTCTTGGGGAATTAATGGCTGAGGGGGCGTTAGAGGAGGAAGAGGCTGTCCAAGTAGTAAATATTATGCCTAAAAGTATTGAAGAGTTAAGGGCAATTCTAGCTGGAGGACGCAAAATAATTGAAACTCAAGTATTGGAAAAAATTTTAAGTATTTTGGATAAATATAAAAGTAAGTAATTTTCCGTACAAGGGTTGAGGAGTTTCTAATTTTCAATATTTGGTGGGATATAGTGGGGAGAGCAAAATCCGTCTTGTAAAGAAAAGTCAGTTTTGAAACTATACTGAGGCCAGGAGCCATAATTATTTATGGGAGTGGAGGAAACCAGATAATGGAGCACAGGGAAAGGGGAGCACAACAAATTTATGAGGAATATGCTTATGTTTTAGATTTCCTCCCGTATGGAAGGCCGGGTTTAAGGTTAAAGCGTAAAGGAGGGGCCATCGTCCAATTGATTGGCGAAAGATATTTTACTCTGCTTGAGGCTGTGGCGAAAGAGGGAGTTACGTTAAAACTATCTGACAGGGTTTATATTGGAAAAGATCGGAGGACGGAAATATTATATATAGTTGGCAGGATTAGCTATGAAGAACTGACGGCTAACGCGAGGTTGGAGCTCGAGAGTGTAATAGAAAGGATTATTTTGAATAGAGAGAGCTACTTTGTTAGCTTCTTTAATTCGGCTAGACCAGTAACCCCAAGAATGCATTCCTTGGAACTCATTCCAGGAATTGGAAAGAAGTACATGTGGAAGATTATAGATGAGAGGGAGAAAAGGTTATTTGAAAGTTTTCAGGATCTCCAGAAACGCGTAAATATACCTAATCCTGCAAAACTCATAGCTAAAAGGGTTCTTGAAGAGCTTTCAACGGATTGCAAGTATAGGCTTTTCACAAAACTCTCGTAAGCATAGGATGAGCGTAAGGGGATGGACCTTCTCAAAGAAACAAGAAAAATGTTAATGGCGCATAAAATATGGCCGAGGAAGAGACTTGGCCAAAATTTTCTGGTTAATGAAGAAACTCTTGATAAGATAGTCTCTTATGCATCCCCTAATAAGGATGATGTTGTTTTAGAGGTTGGGGCCGGGCTCGGCTTCCTAACGGAGCGCCTTGCAAAAACGTTTAAGGAAGTGATAGCCGTAGAGGTTGATCCAAGATTAGTTAGAATTCTTATGCGTCGTTTAAACGGCTATAGGAATGTAATTATACTGGGAGGAGATATACTGAAGATGGAGAGCCTACCGCCATTCAATAAAGTTGTTTCTATCCCACCATACTCAATTTCATCCCCATTAATCTTTTGGCTCCTAAAGAGGAGATTTGACTGTGCTGTTTTAACATTTCAAGAGGAGTTTGGCAGACGCCTAGTAGCTCAGCCCGGCACAAGGGATTATGGGAGGCTCACAGTAACTGTCTATTATTATGCCGATGTTGACCTCTTAGACTTTATTCCAAAGGAGTTTTTTTGGCCAATGCCGGAAGTGAGCTCCGTAATAGTACGCCTAAGACCGAGAAAACCTCCCTTCTTCGTTGAAAATGAGGATCTTTTCTTCAACTTTATCCGCGCAGTCTTCACGCAGAAAAACAAGAAACTTAGGAATGCTATTACAGTCTTCTTTAATAGTATTAATATATCAAAAAATGCTCATACCCAATTGATCGACTCCATACCTTTCCATTATAGAAGGGTTAAGGAAATGAGCCCGGAAGAACTTTCACTAGTATTTAATGATCTAATTAAAAGGTTATATAAGGCGGACCGCCATTTTCCAATAAGAAGCTCGTAATAAAAAGCTTGTAGCCATACATTCCTGTTTATTAGCCCCTCCTCATCAAAAATAATGTTCTCTAATACATCAATAAGGCGCCCAATTTCAACCTTCATCCCCGTTTCTTCTTCAACCTCACGCCTAGCAGCATCCCTAATTTTCTCACCAACCTCAATAAGCCCGCCGGGAATCGACCATAAACCCCTTCCAGGCTCATTTGCCCTACGAATTAATAAAAACTTTCCGCCCGCACACACGAGCACCCCAACACCAACGAGCGGGGTTTCTGGATAAACCCTTTTCGGGCATTTTTCTCTATTATGACATGTCATAGACCCACTTCCATAACCCATTATATTGTGAGAAAGTGCGTTGTCTAACTTGATAAAACATTACATGAAAATTCAAAAACCTTTTGCTTGACGTAATTACGCTAAGAACTTTCGGGAATACATAAGACTATTAACAAACGTTATAATTGCTTTTTTCTCTACCCTTTTGAAGGGTATCTTTATGGAAGGTTCCGACTTGTCTGAACCCATTGGAAGAAAAACCGTGAAGAAGACTCTGGAGAACTTGAAGGCCTACGTGAACCTTAAGTCAAACTTATTTAAAGTGGAAGAAGAGTGTTTTATTAAAATGTTGGAGGAGATTAAAAGGGATTTTGATGAGAAGGATAAAAGTAAGAGAGAACTGGATTTCATAAACATTGTTCTGGACTATAGCAATAGTGCGAGTGACTTAATTAGGGCTCTCCAATTATATGTTGAGGCTCTCGAAACATATGTATCTGAGCTTGACGAAACTTTTGACAGCCTTCTTGTGGATGCCAGAAAGATGTCTGAACAAGCTGCACGAGAGATGCCCCGCGACAAATTACCATTTTATGGATAAACTTTAGTGCTAAGTTTAATTAAGATAATTTTAAGGATTATTAAAATTAATTTTTAAATGAGAGCCTAAACGAGAGCCGAGAGATGGAGATAGTGCTGATGCCCCAAGTCAAACTCCCAATAATATTAGTGAATTTCAAAGCTTACGCTGAAGCTATTGGAGAGAACGCTGTTAAATTGGCTGAAATGGCTGAAAGGGTTAATGTTGAGACGGGCGTTTGCATCGGCATCGCCCCACAGTTTGTTGATATACCGCTAATTGCAAGAAAGTTTAATGTGCCAGTTTTTGCCCAGCATATAGACCCAGTGAGCTATGGAAGCTATACTGGTTACGTGCTGCCTGAATCTATTAAATATGCCGGCGCCGTCGGCTCACTTATCAACCATTCCGAGAAGAGACTCAGTCTAAGTGATATAAGCGCTGCTATAACGAGAGCCCGTGAAATAGGTTTAATATCAGTTGTTTGCTCTGAGAGCCCGGCTGCAAGCACCATAATAGCGGCCTTTAAACCGGATATGATCGCTATTGAGCCGCCGGAACTCATAGGCACCAGCATACCAGTTTCAAAAGCAAAGCCCGAAGTTATTACGAGCACCATTATGGCGGTTAAGAGGATTAATCCTAATGTTGCCGTTCTCTGCGGAGCTGGAATAACTGATGGCAGTGATGTTGCAGCAGCTATAAAGCTTGGGGTAAAAGGGATCTTGGTTTCAAGTGGTGTTGTTAGGGCCAGGGACCCATATAAAGTCATGCTTAATTTTGCTGAGGCAATTCTTGAGGTTAAGAACTGAAAAGCTAACTTTAATTATATCCTTAATTTAATCCAATCATTTAAATTGCCAAGGGGGCTCCAGTAGTGAAGGTTAGCCATGAATGCGCACCATGCCTCTTTCAGAGGGGCTATTTAGAGATCCTTGAGGCGACGGAAAATTTGGAGTTAAGGTTTAAGGCGATAACCCATCTTTTCAGACTGCTTGCCGAAAACTTTCACCCAAAAGCCGTGCCAGCCGCCCTTGGCACTCTGCGGGAGAGAATAATCAAGGATGTGACTGGCAATAGTAACCCAATGGCCGAAAGGAAAATGTTGAGTAACATTGAGGCTATGAAAATTCTTCCATTTGCTGAGCAATTTATTCTTGAGGGGGAACCTGGCTATTCGAGGTTTAGGAGGGCGTGCCTATGCGCCATTATTGGCAATACCATAGAATTCGATATTCCAGGCCACGTCTTCAATTTTAACGACTTATATAGGCTGATTATCGAAGCTGAGCGGGACCTGGCAATAGATGATATTCACGCAGCATTTGATCATGCTAAAGAGGGCAAATTAATAGTTTACTTGGCGGATAATGCTGGTGAGATAGCCCTCGACAAACTATTTATTAAAGAATTGAAGAATCTTGGATGTAGGGTGATGGTTGCCGTTAAAGATAAGCCCGTCTGTAACGATGCTACTCTTGAGGATGCTTTTTTCGTCGGGATAAATGATGTGGCTGACAAGGTTATCACCACTGGGAGCGATGCAATGGGACTTATAGTGTCAGAGTGTAGTAAAGAGTTCTTAGAAGTTTATGAGGAGGCTGACCTCGTCATCGCTAAAGGTATGGGTAATGCCGAGACAATAACTGAGATGAGGATAAAGGCGCCGCACCTCCTCCTCTTAAGAGTTAAGTGCGAGAACGTTGCAAGATACTTTTGGGTTAAGAGAAACAAAAATGTAGCTAAGCTGTTATATCCTTAAAGTAGTGCGGGCAATGTTAACCAAGCTAAAGCTTAAATTTCAGGAGTTAATGGCTCGTGAAGCCCGATTGATCCATAGAATTGGCCTTAAACCCGATGCGATAAGCATGTTGGGTTTTATTCTAGGATTTTTTTCTGGGCTGGCTTATTGGGCGGCTGGCACATTATCCACAGACCTGAGCACATATAGATTTTATCTAACCTCAGCGCTCCTTCTCCTTCTATTTTCAGGCCTCTGTGATGCTTTGGACGGGGCTCTGGCTAGAATTTACGGTGAGATGACCATCTTTGGGGGTTTTCTTGACTCAATAATTGACAGATATGTGGATTCAATGGTCTTGTTCGGCTTAGTTCTCGGCGGGCTATGCGATTCAACATGGGGGGTGCTGGCATTAATAGGCTCTCTATTAACTAGTTATGTTAGAGCCAGAGCCGAGTCCTCCGGCGTGATGATGGAGTCTGTTGGTTTTGTTGAAAGAGCTGAAAGAGTTATAATCATATCAGCTTCATCATTAATAGAGATAGCTTGGCCATTTTCACATGCATTGCGTATTGGCGTAGCCATTTTAGCTATAGCATCAAACTTTACTGTTCTCCAAAGAATCCTACACTTTTACAGAAAAATATCTCAGACAAAGAGAAAGAATTAATGTTTGCTCCCCATTATCTTAATGGGGTTTTAACCTTTCTCTCCTCTCTGGACCTAATCCTAACTAAACCCCTAAAAATGGCGCAGGAAACACAATAATAAAATGTTTCAATCCTACTTGATATATAGGCGCCCTTCTGTCTAAGCTCCTTGGCTAAGGCTGGATCTACAACAGAGACTCGGCGCGTAACTTTCTTGGCTTTATCACGTGGAACGAGTTCGCCGCAGCCACTGCATTGGACAACATCGCCCCTACCCTTCTGACCCTTCGAGCGGCCCCTATTCTTACGCTTATGCGGCATGACCTCACCCTTACCTAATACTTAAGTTAAGTAATATTATTTTTTCCTCTTATATCTTACGTTTCAAAACATTTTTCTGAGCCTACCTCCCCTCTTTATTTTATGTATGGGACTCTTGTAAACGCCGCTTCAGTTATCCTCGGAAGCCTACTAGGAATAGTTTTACGCAGTGGGTTTCCAGAGAAAATTAAGAGAATTGTTTTTCATGGAGTTGGTCTCGTAACGCTCTTCATGGGCTTTCAAATGTCCATGAAGACCAGTAATATAATCATACTCTTCTTCAGCATACTTATTGGCGCCATCATAGGCGAGACCCTAAATATCGAAGAATACATTGAGAAAATTGGAAATCTCATTAAATTAAAACTGGGTTCTGGGGAGGATAAGTTCGTTGAGGGTTTTATAACAGCATTCCTAATATTTTGTATAGGTCCGATGACAATAGTTGGTTCTATAGAAGACGGCTTATATGGAAATCCAACAATTTTATACGCCAAGTCCATACTTGATGGCTTTACATCAATCTCCCTAGCATCAATGCTCGGCCTCGGCGTCCTCTTCTCATCAATCCCCCTACTATTATATCAGGGCGGGATAACGGCCCTCGCCTCCTATGCAAGGGTCTTTTTCACAGAAATAACCATAAATGAACTCAGCGCGGCTGGCGGCATAATATTAATAGGACTTGGGATAAATATATTGGAGATAAGGAAGATAAAGGTAGTGAATCTTCTTCCATCGCTAATAATATCGGTGGTGCTAGCCCATCTCGTCACATAAGCCCGCCTTTAAGAGATGGAGAGAATGTTTGATCTAATCACTATAGGCCACTTCTCAATAGACTTCATCCTCCTTCCGGGCGAGACAAAGCCTAGAAGAAGACCTGGCGGACCGCCAACTTATACATCCATTTCCGCTAGAAAGATTGGTGCAACAGTATCAGTTGTATCTAAGGTTGGCCGGGACTTCCCAGAAGCATATTTGAAGTGGCTTAGGAGACAAGGAGTAGATTTAAGTCATCTTAGAATAGATGAGTCTTCTAAAACAACGAGCTTCCTGATAAGATACTATTTGGATAAAGAGAGGGAGATGATTCTTAGGAGTAGAGCGCCGCCGATATATGCTGAGGATATAAAAGAACTGGAGGCTAGAGCGATTCATATATCGCCAATAGCTAATGAGGTGCCCATAACTCTAATAAAGAAGGCTGCCAACATAACACTAACCCTCTCACTCGACCCCCAGGGCCTACTGAGGCGCTTTAATAGTGAAGGTAAAGTCTCCTTGCATGGAATAGACGACCTGTCCTTCCTAAAATATATTGAAGTTTTTAAGGCCTCAGAGATGGAATTAAAGACTCTAACAGGATCACGCGACACTCTTAAAGCTCTTAGGATGGTCAGGGGTCTTGGTGTGAAGGTAGCAATAGCTACTATTGGTGGGGGCGGGGCATTCATATCCTTTAACGACAGGATTTTCTATATCCCAGCAGCCCAGTCAAAAAAGTTCGTGGATCCAACGGGTGCGGGCGACTCATTTATAGGGGGATTCTTAGCCGAATATATTAAAGGAGAAGACGTATTATGGTGCGCATCAGTTGGATCCTCAGCGGCATCTTACGTCGTTGAAGGGGTTGGCCCAAAAGGATTTAAAGGGAGAAAGAAAATTTATGAGAGATCTAGGAAAGTTTATGAGGGAATCATTGAGGCCACTGCCCAATAATAAATATAATTAATTGAGGCGTGTCTGCGCATGGGAAAGATTTCAAAAGGTGTTAAATGTAGTGTTAAAGGTTGTGATAAAGAGGCAGTCAGATCTATAAGCGCTGAGGAGGTTCAGGCCTCCGGCCTGAATATTGTTGAGGGTAGAAGAGCATATCTATGCAAGGAGCATTATAAGGAATATAAGAGGGCATCAAAAAGAGATAAAAATGTTGAGAAGTGGCGCAAAGCTACTCCCTATTAACCGAGCATTTTTTCAAAAATTATTATTTTTATAGCGATAATTACCTTAGTAGGTAGTGGATGAAACTTGAAGATCCTACAGCTCCACTCAAACTTTATCGAGTACCGCCCAGTGGAGAAGGAAATAGCAATAGCCGAGGACGCTGAGTCTAAGGTACATCGACTGGAGGAAGTGGTTGTTCTCTTCACGTGCGTCGAGAGGGGCGACACCGCTGAGACCGCTCATAAAGCTATAGATGAAATCAAAGAGTTCTTAAATAAAGTTAGGGTAAACCGCATATTAATCTATCCATACGCCCACCTAAGCGCAGATCTAGCAAGCCCATCAGAAGCCATTAAAGTCTTAAGGGAGATGGAGTCCTATGCGAGGGGGCTCAACATAGAAGTTTATAGGGCCCCCTTCGGGTGGTGTAAGGAATTCTCAATATCGGTGAAGGGGCACCCATTAGCAGAGCAGTTTAAGTCAATATCAACTGGGGAGAAAGCTGCTAGGGAAGAAATGGTTTCTAGGGCCCTAGAGGCGGAGGAGAAAATTAAGTCCTATTGGTTTATACTTAAGCCGAATGGTGAAATGATCCCGATCGAAGAGTTCGATTTCACTGGATATGAAAGTTTGAAGAAATTTGCAGCCTATGAGATGGCGAAGTCTAGGGCTGTTCACCAGCAGCCGCCACATACATTGTTAATGAAGAAGCTTGAGCTGGCCGATTATGAGGAGGCAAGCGACCCAGGGAACTTCAGATGGTATCCAAAGGGGGAGCTCATAAAGTCTCTTATAGAAGAGTTTGTAACCGAGATGGTGATCGCCTATGGCGCGCTTAAGGTTGAGACTCCGGTTATGTATGACATTAACCACCCAGCTCTCGCGAGCTACCTTCACAGGTTTCCAGCCCGCCAATATATAGTTAAATCAGAAGATAGAGAGCTATTTCTTCGCTTCAGCGCATGCTTCGGCCAGTTCCTCATGCTTAGCGACGCGCAGATATCATATAAGCATCTGCCACTGAAAATCTATGAGCTGACGCACTATAGTTTTAGGAGAGAGAAAAGCGGCGAGCTTGTTGGATTAAGGAGACTTAGAGCATTCACGATGCCAGATTGTCATGCATTATGTGCCAACATGGAGCAAGCTAAGGAGGAGTCTATAAAGAGACTTAAATTGAGCATGGATGTTCTTGAGGGGATTGGTTTGACATGTGACGACTACGAAATGGCCATAAGGTTCACAAAAGACTTTTATGAGTCTAATAGGGACTTTATTGTATCGCTTGTAAGATTATTTGGTAAGCCAGCCTTGGTTGAGATGTGGGAGGAGCGCTTTTTCTACTTTGTCCTGAAGTGGGAGTTCAACTTTATCGATAACTTGGATAAGGCTTCAGCCTTATCGACAGACCAGATAGACGTGGAGAATGCTGAGAGATATGGAATATATTATGTGGATGAGGGGGGTGAGAAGAGGACGCCGCTAATACTACATTGTTCGCCGAGCGGCGCTATTGAAAGGGACGTATATGCCCTCCTGGAAAAGGCCTATAAAGTCTATAAGAGCGGCGGCGTGCCAATGCTACCTATTTGGCTCTCGCCAACGCAGGTTAGGGTTATACCAGTAAGCGAAAACTTCTACCAAGAGGCTGAGAAGCTCGTGGAGGAGATCACGAGACACAATATTAGAGTTGACTGGGATGATAGACCATTGACAATGCAAAAAAAGATTAGGGAGGCTGAGATGGAGTGGATACCCTACATAATCGTCATTGGTAAGGAAGAGGTCTCCTCCGGCCTACTGGCAGTTAGGGATAGGCGTCTAAAGGGGGAACAGAAGGTGAGGAGGATGAGCTTAGAAGATTTAATAAATGAGATAAGAAGAGAGAGTTTAGGAAAACCATTTAAGCCGCTAACCCTGCCAGCAGCCCTATCAAAGAGGCCGCGCTTCTACAGATAATATTTCTCTAGCTATGAGGGAAATTTATAATTGTATAAAGATATGTTTATACGCTTATTAGTGAGGGGCTGAGGAATGACGAGATCTGTGGGGCAGGATCTCCTAGTATATATTGATGGTAAATATTATTTGAGGAGTGAGGCAAAAATATCTGTTTTTGACCACGGCTTCCTTTATGGGGATGGCGTCTTTGAGGGGATACGCGCCTATAATGGCGTAGTCTTTAAGCTTAAGGAGCATATTGACCGACTCTACAACTCAGCTCACGCAATAATGCTCGAGATACCGATGACAAAGGAAGAGATGATAAAAGCTATTCTAGAAACTTTGAGGAGAAATAATTTGCGTGACGCCTACATTCGATTAGTTGTTACTAGAGGGGAGGGCGACCTCGGCTTAGATCCAAGAAAGTGCTCCAAACCCTCAGTTATAATAATAACTGTACCTATGCTGAAGCTTTACGATGAAAAGAAGCGCAGAGAGGGCATAAGCGTAATAATATCTTGGGTTAGAAGAGATCCGGTTGATGCGACATCCCACGAAATAAAATCTCTAAATTACCTTAATAGCATATTGGCTAAGATTGAGGCTAATAATGTTGGTGCTGACGAGGCGATAATCTTGGATAAAAATGGATTTATTTGTGAAGCGACTGGCGAGAATATATTTATAGTTAAGGATGGAAAAATTTATACTCCGCCGAGGGCCAGCGGAGCCTTACCCGGAATAACTGCGAGCGTTGTTAAGAAGATAGCCGCTAAACTTGGATACGAGATTATTGAGAAGAATATTACTGTTACTGAGCTGTTTAGCGCCGATGAAGCATTCTTAACCGGGACCGGTGCCGAGATCATGCCCATTAAAGAGGTTAATAAGCGGAAGATAGGCGCCGGTGAAATGGGACCAATAACTGAAAGAATATGGATGGAGTTTATGAAGGTTGCTCGGGATCAGAGTGAAGGTGTACCGATATATTAGAGTAAGTTTTGCTTTGATGAGCTAAACGACAACTATCTTCTTTATCTGTGGTGCTTTAGACCTCAGATACCTTTCAACACTATATTGCACCGTCATCATTGAGAAGGGGCAGCCGGCGCACGCCCCCTTAAGCTTTATCTTAACCACGCCATCCTCTGTAACGTCAACTAACTCTATATCTCCACCATCAGCCCTCAATATCGGCCTTATTTCCTCTATTGCCTTCTCAACCTCAGCCCTCATTCCCCATCACTTATATAACTACGTTATTCTCATCATATTTAAGTCTTCCTAAAAAATCTTAATATGAGAGTTTAGACTAATTGCTGATACCGGTGAGCCAGTGTGATGAAGATATTTTTTTGGAAGATGCATGGTTTAGGAAACGACTATATAATTATTGACAATAGGGATGAGAAAATAGGCGATGAAATGCTAAGTTCCCTGGCGCAGAGACTTTGTAGAAGGAGATTTTCTATTGGCGCTGATGGGCTACTCCTCCTCCATAATTCCGATATTGCTGATGCTAAGATGAGAATATTTAATGCGGATGGAAGCGAGGCTGAGATGTGTGGCAATGGGATAAGGTGCTTAGCGAGGTACTGTTATGAGAACAACATTGTTAAAAAGAGTGAGATGAAGATAGAGACATTGTCCGGCGTTAAGTGGGTTCTTCTTCATACCGTTGGAGAGAAAGTGTCATCCGTAACAGTCGATATGGGAAGCCCAATTTTCGAGAGGGAGAAGATACCAGTTTTAGGTAAGGGCAAATTCATAGATGAAGAGATCACCGTTGACGGGGAGAAGTTTAGGGCAACATGCCTATCGGTCGGCAACCCCCACTGCGTAATCTTCGTCAAAGATCTTTCGAACTTTCCGGTCGAATATTATGGGTCTAAAATAGAGAGACATACACTATTCCCAAAAAGGGTCAACGTCGAGTTCGTCCAAATTGTGAGATCAAATTTGATTAAGGTTAGGGTTTGGGAGAGAGGTGTTGGAGAGACACTTGCATGTGGCACCGGGGCCTGCGCAAGCGTTATTGCGGGGAAGACTCTCGGCATACTGGGTAGTGAGTGTACAGTTCAGCTTTTGGGCGGGGATCTAAAAGTAAAATATGATGAAACGAATAACAAAGTATTTTTGACCGGCCCAGCTGAAAAAGTTTATGAGGGCATGATTGAGCTGGAGGGCTTCACTTGAAGTTCCAGTTGGCTGATAGGGTTAAGAAGCTCCCACCATACCTTTTTGCTGAGCTCGAGAAGATAATAGCTGAGAAGCGGAGGCAAGGCATCGACATAATATCCTTAAGTATAGGCGACCCAGACCTCCCGCCTCCACCGTTCGTCCTCAAAGCTCTTAAGGAGGAGAGCTCAAACCCAAAGAACCATAATTACTCCTTCAGTCAGGGGGAGCCCTTCTTCCGCGAGGCTGTCGCAGAGTGGTATAAGAAGCGTTTCGGTGTAGACTTAGATCCTAAGAGGGAAGTTATAGCGTTGATAGGTTCGAAGGAGGGTCTAGCGAACTTTGCTAGGGCCTTCGTTAACCCCGGCGATAGGGTTCTCGTGCCAGACCCGGCATATCCGGTTTATGCTAATGGCGCCACACTATTAAGTGAGGGTATTCCAATCCAAATGCCCCTTCTAGAAGAGAATGACTTTAAACCAGATTTAGAGTCACTTGATCTTAATGGCGTAAAAATGATGTTCTTAAATTACCCAAATAATCCTACTGGGAGCGTTATGACTAAGGATTATCTGAAGACTATAGTTGATCTAGCTAGGGAGAAGAATGTGATTATATGTTATGATAACGCGTACTCTGAGATAACGTTTGATGGTTATAAGGCGCCAAGCATACTTGAGATCGACGGAGCAATGGATATCGCCATAGAGTTCCACTCATGCTCTAAAACCTTCAATATGACTGGTGATAGAATAGGCTTCGCCGTAGGGAGTGAGGAGCTAATAGAGGGGCTTGTGAAGGTTAAATCTCAAATAGATTCTGGGCCCCCAGTATATATACAGAAGGTTGCCGCAAGGGCTCTGCAAAGCTATGTTAATGGGGAGCCGCCAGAATATGTAAAATGGGTGAATAGAGTTTACGCGGAGAGAAGGGACACGCTAATTATGGGTTTGAGAGAGGCCAGCATTGACGTCAAAAAGCCTCTAGCAACATTCTATGTATGGGCGAAGTGTGGTGGGAGCTCTATTGAGTTTGCCTCCAGGCTCCTTGAGTTTGGCGTTGTTATTTCACCCGGGATAGGTTTCGGGAAGAATGGTGAGGGCTATGTAAGATTCTCTATAACTCAGCCAAAAGAGCGCATAGAAGAAGCATGCGAGAGAATTAAGAGGGCATTAACGTAGCACCATTCTCATTAAGAGTGCTATTATAAACCCAAATTTTCTCCTAAAACCAACAATAGTTATATTTTAGTTCTAATAATCTAGTTTCCTTTTGGATGATGCATCTTGCAGCAATATGATGTGATAATTGTTGGCGCTGGCCCAGCTGGAATATTCTCGGCTCTAGAGCTCGCAAATAACACCGGCCTTAAAATTCTCATGCTTGAGAAGGGGCCGGACATTGATAAGCGTAGGTGCCCAGCGAATAGGGGCCTTGGATGCATAAAGTGTGAGCCGTGCTCCTTGCTCTCTGGATGGGGAGGTGCGGGCGCATTCAGCGATGGAAAACTCACCCTATCCACTTCTGTTGGCGGTTGGCTAAGTGATTATGTTGGCGAAGAGAGACTTGCGAAGCTGATTAACTATGTTGATAGCATATATGTTAAGTATGGTGGACCGCAGAAGGTTTATGGCGAAGATATTGATGAGGTTGAGAAGATAGAGAGGAAGGCTGCTTTAGCAGGCTTAATCCTTATTAAGCAGAAGATTAGGCATTTGGGGACCGAGAATTGCGCAGAGGTCCTCCAGAGAATCCGTAAGGATCTAAATGATAAAGTTGAGATAAGGACTAGGACTGAGGTTAAGAGCCTATTAGTGAAGAATGGCACCATTATGGGTGTTGAAACGTATGGCGGCGAGAAAATTTATGGAAGATATGTTGTTGCCGCTCCAGGTAGGAGCGGAGCTGAGTGGCTTAAGAGTGAGTCTCAGTCACTTGGACTGAAAACCCTAAATAATCCTGTTGACGTCGGTGTTAGGGTTGAGGTTCTAGCCGTAACGATGGAGGAGCTGACAAACGTTCTCTACGAGCCTAAATTCATATATTACTCAAAGGTTTTTGACGATCAAGTTAGAACCTTCTGCGTTAACCCCTACGGCGAGGTTATCACGGAGTCTTATGAGGGTGTAGTGAGCGTTAACGGGCAGAGCTATGCGGAGAGAAAGACGGAAAACACGAACTTCGCGGTGCTTGTCAGCACATCGTTCACATACCCCTTCAGGGAGCCAATAGCCTATGGAGAATATATTGCCAAGCTGGCAAACCTCCTGAGCGGAGGCGTAATAATCCAGCGCCTAGGAGACCTAGAGCTGGGTAGAAGGTCCACTGAGGAGAGGATAAGTCGCAGCATTGTCAAGCCGACGCTTAAAGTCGCAACGCCGGGAGACCTTAGCTTCGTCCTACCCTATAGGTATCTCACGGACATTAAGGAGATGCTTATGGCCCTGAATAAAGTTGCACCTGGAGTGTACTCGAAGGATACCCTACTCTATGGTGTTGAAGTTAAGTTCTACTCCTCAAGGCTTGAATTAAATGAGCACCTTGAGACTAAAATAAGGAACCTCTTTACGATAGGGGATGGGGCTGGAATAACCCGAGGGCTTGTGCAGGCAAGTGCCAGCGGGGTTATTGTGGCGGAGGAGATAATGCGCAGAGAGAAGGAGCATGTGAAAAGACGGAAAGATTAATCTCTAATGGCTAATGAAAGATTAATGGGAGGATAGAATAGACTTTAGCTGCCGTTAGCAGCCCATCCACGGTGACATATTCATTTGGGGCGTGGGCAAGCTCCTCTATTCCAGCGCCGAACCCTAGACATGGAACCCCGAGAACCCTTTTTACATGTATTGCATCGGTCGCGCCGAGAAGTATTTTAGGCTTTGGTCGCACACCAGTCGCAACTTCAATAGCCTTTTTCAGGCTCATTACAAAACCCGACTCCCATCGTTCATAGTACCCATCTTCCAAGCCCATAATATCAACATTAACCTCACCTATTCCGCTTTCACTAATCAGCTTCTTAATGTGCTCGGCAAGATCTTCTGGATTAGCCCCAGGCGAGATCCTTATGTCAAATAGCGCCTCAGCATAATCTGGCACAACGTTGATCTTCACTCCCCCACTTATCATCGTTAGGCTAACCGTCGGGTAATGATAAGCTCTTCTTATCGCGTTCCTCTGTTCACCGCTTAAACCCCGGCCGGATAAGAGATAACCCATACTCAATTTAATAATCTCCTCAACCTCCGCCGGCATCCTAAGCCTATAGTCCTCAATCCTCTTCACCACCTCAGCGGCAGCAACCAGCTTATCTATTGCGTTATTGCCGTAAAATGGCATACTCGCATGGGCAGTTTTACCATACGCCCTCAATCTCAGGCGCAGGTAGCCCTTGCAGCCAACATCCACATATGGCTCATTGGCCGGATCCCTACTGAGCGAGTCACCTATTAAGCAAGCGTCTCCCTTTATAAGCCCGGTCTCAAGAAGCCACCTAGTCCCGTTAGGCGAGCCAACCTCCTCATCACACGTAAACCAGAAGTCTATTGTGGCCCTATCCCCGCATTTAACCTCGCTTAAAATCTTAGCCGCAATCAGGGCCGCCGCGCATGAACCCTTCATATCGCTTGCCCCTCTGCCATAAACCCTATCACCGACAATAACTCCGCCGAAGGGCTCATAAATCCATTCTTCACGCCTACCCTCCGGGACAACATCCAGGTGGCCGAGCCAAATAATCGTCTTTTCGGATTCTCCCGGAACCTTAACATATACATTTGCGTTCTCCTTCCTTTTAGAGTATATCCTTGCCTCTAAGCCGACCCCCTCAAAGTATGACCTAATGTACTCGGCGCACTCAAGGGTATTGCTTAGCGGGGAAACTGTCTGAAATCTAATTAGATTGGATGCTAAGGAAGTTAGCTCAGACTTTAGCTCCTCAACCTTTTTAAGAACACTATATACCGCTTGCGATATCACAGGGCGCCCTCTAAGCCAAGCTAAGTTACAATCTCATGTAACCTTCCATTCTCCGCAGCAAACTTTATCTCCAACATAGGCAGGTCCATTGAGCTCTCAATCCTATCAACGCCATACTTCTTAAGCAAACTTTGATACTTTAGAGTTAGCCTGCGCATCTCAGGGGATGTTGGTCCAACACATGGGCTTCCCGGAACCCTTGGGCTCACATCGAATACATAGAAGGCCAGCCTCTTCTGCTCCGGGTCATCTGCATCGTATGCTATTGCGCCTTGGAGCGCAAATAGGCCTATCATGCCCGGCGGATACTCCTCCTCACAAATCCTTCTGAACCTCTCAGCCGACTCATAAACTAGGGGCTTTTGGGACTCCCTCATAGTTAATCCGTAATGCCCTATCTCTTCATTCCTAATCGGAACATTTAGTGATAGCTGATCCCTCGCCGGGAGACTTAGTATTCCGTGGAGGTTTGTCTGTTTTCTATCGTCGAATCCTAGGAAGTCGAAGTCTCCGAACTGATCTTTAAGTGCCCATCCTTGGAAGTTAGCGTTAAACTTCTGGCCGAGCACGTACTCTTCTATTCGAGCATTCTTTAAGCCATTCTCGTCTATTATATCATTCTTTATTAGCTCCTCAGCCTTCTTATAGTATTCCTCCGGAGATGATGCGTAGAAGAAGGCTCTTTCAAGGGGCTTCTTCTTCTGCTGAACCTTAACTATAACGAGCCTATCAATGTCCTCCGGCCTATCAAACTTCTTTGGAATCTTTATTCCAGCCTTCTCCAGAAGCCAATACTGGTTCCTTGGGGCGTTCCTTTCCTCAGCTCTAAGGAGGAGGCGGTTTCCATAGATCGGCACTCTAAACCTACTCTCAATATTATCATACCCGACGTAGACTGAGAAGGAGCGGTTTGGAATAAAAATAGTATTCATCTCCAATAATTTTTCCTGAACATCCTCTCTTATCATGTCTGAGAATTTTTCTAATAGAATTACATTGTCGAATAGGTGCCTGTTATATCTCACATATAATTCTTCCCGCCCCCTCTGACATATAACAACCGTTGGGAGGCCGAAGGCCTTAGCTGACACACCAACCTCCTCAGCCGAGTGGGAGCCTAGAACACCAATAGTTATCTTCTTCAGGTCATACTCTGAGGCAATTCTCTGAACCTCAAACCTCTCAACAGCCAACCATATCACCAATGGATAGTATCTCCTCACCCCAATATTTCCTTTAATCTGCCCTGCTCGACCGCCTCCCTTATCTCTAAAGCTATTCTGCGGCCGGTGTTCATCGGTTTACCATGCTTTATAAGTGCGTATGGGGATGTTTCCATAAAAACATTAGTTCCAGCAACTATCCTAGCCGAGATCTCAAAAACATAGAACTTCAGGTCCGGCGTAACCACTGTCTCCAGGCAGAATGGGCCGTAAATCCCTGGGCTACATATCTCCCTTGAAATCTCGACAACCCTTTCACCCATCCTGAAAACCTCAGGTAAGAGGGACTCGCGGAGCATTAATGGAAAGTTTCCGACGATCGTATACGTTATATCTATCCCGCTCTGGAACTCGGCTGGGATCCTTCCAAGCCCATCAACGTTTGATTCATAGCGCCTATCAAAGCCCATGAGCTCTAGCTCCCCGCGCATGACTGAATAGAAGTAGTGAATATATACTGGGATGCCAATAACGTACTCCTGAATGATGCATTCCTTTAAGTCTCCCATATTTTTGGATTTCTGCCAGAACTCCCGTTTATTCTTTGCAAGAAAGTATCCCTGCCCACCCTTAGCCCCATGAAACTTAACTATGACGAGCCTATCGATCTCAGATGGATCATTAAATACCTTTGGCAGGTTAAGCCCCGCCTTCTCAAGCCAAATCCTCTGCCTCTCCCGACTTGCCTCCCAGAAAAGTATCCTCCTATTACCATAATATGGAACCCTTAAATTCTCTATGACTTTCGGCGAGACATAGGCTATTAATGACGCGTGTGGTATTAGGATCGCGTTCCGCTTTATGAGGGCGTCCTCGACGGTGTGAAATTCATCATAAGACTTTAACTCAATTATTTCGTCCGCAACCCCGAAATGCCTATAAACGAAGGCGTGGTCGCTCTTACATACAGCAATAGTCTTAAATCCCTCATCCTTAGCACCCCTCAATATCTGGAGGGCTGAGTGGCTTCCAAGCGTCGCTATCATGTAATCCATCATGTCCACCACTCTGGGTCAATAAAAATATCTTTAAAAATAAATAAGCTTCTCCTTAAACCATCTTTGGAAGCCAGTATATTATTGCAAAGTTTACGGTTATTGCAAATATTATTGAGGAAAACCATATTAAAAGTCTCTTCGCATTGATCCTTACCTCTTTGAGATTAACATTTTCCGGCATCACACATAAGACCCCACTAAGCGAGAGAATTATCGAGAGGACGATTGAGGCGAGAGAATAATTACTTATATTTGGGTCAAAAGCTAGTCTCGATCCAATGAGGGTTAGGGCTAACCACGCCATAAATGCGCCGACCAGCGCATAGAAAAACCCCTCCACACCCTCCTTTCCAAGAACAGAAATTATGGAGAAGAAGAGCACTATCGAAGTGCATATTACTGCAGAAGTGATCCCCTCCTCCTCTGGAACATAATTGCTAAAAAAACATACTATAATTGTTATAAGAAGGAAGAGGAGTGAGATCGCTCCCTGAACTATAAATACTTTTTCTTCACCTAATCTTTTCATCAAATTTTTCATAATCTTTCATATAAGACATAAGCATTTATATTTTTTCGCATAGGGTGAGTTAAGAATAGAGCTTGTTATCATTACCCCCAATGGCTTGGCGACCCCCGTTTTTAATAAGGTTTAAATATTTTTGGTGCATATATGTCCTAATAAAGAAATGATGGTATATTAGATGCCGAAATCAATCGTTAAGACTTCTCAGAAGGTTGAAGGACAGAGGGAAGAGGGAGCCAAGTATATTAGCATCAAAATACCAGGGAGCTTATGGATGAGGTTGACAAAATCATCTCGGCTGGAATCCTTGGGTATAGAAGCCGCATGGAGTTCATTAAAGATGCCGTGAGAGATAAGATTGACAGGATCCTTAGGCCTAAGGCTGGGCTGAGTGGTGAAAGAAAGTGATAAGCCTAGAGGAGTTTAAGGACCACCTCCTCGAATTTATTAAGTTTAGAGGTGAGCCGTTCGACGTAGATTTTATTTATAGGCAATGCATTCAGTCGATAGACAAATATCGAATATATGAAGCCCTCTACCAGATTGAGCTCGAGGGTAAGGTCTTAAGGCTCTCTGATGGACGCTATATTTTAACAAGAGTAGCTCTAAAAAGGTGACTGGATTACCAGCCCGTCGAAATTAAAATACCTGAGGAAATTGCTGTTGATGCTGAAGAAGCCATGCATATTATCCCAGGAATATGGAGAACGTTAGACTCATTTATTTCAGAAGCCATAAAGGAGTACATTAAAAAGGTTTAGACCTCTGGACCAGAAAATTGTATGATGAAGAGAGAAGATGGGTTAAACAGTCATAACCCGTTATCCTGGTATGCTAAACCAGCCTAAAAAAGCTCTAAACTTAAATTAAAGGTAAAGTTGAAAATAGAGCCCTTTCATAATCTTAAATGGTTGATGAGCATGAGGGCTATGGTTGTCAGAAAGATTGCGCCAATAGAAGAGCTGCCCCTCAGCTGTGAGGACTTCCCTACACCGGAGCCGAGGGGAAAAGAGATTTTAATCAGGGTCCACGCCTGCGGGATATGCCGGACAGAGTTAGATGAAGTGGAGGGAAGACTACAGACAAAGATTCCGGTTATACCCGGCCATCAGGTTGTGGGAAGGATTGTGGAGATGGGGCCGGAGGCGGAGAAGTTTAGGGTTGGGGACCGTGTGGGCGTCGCATGGATCTACTCTTCCTGCGGCGTATGCCGCTTCTGCAGGAGGGGTCTAGAGAACCTCTGTGAAAGATTTATGGGTACTGGATGCGATGCGGATGGGGGATACGCTGAGTATATGGTTGCCAATGAGGACTATATCTATAGAATACCAAGCGTTTTCTCTGATGTTGAAGCCGCGCCCCTACTCTGCGCCGGGGCCATCGGGTACAGGGCGCTTAAGCTCACGGGCATGGAGGACGGAGACACTATAGGGATTTATGGCTTCGGCTCCTCAGCCCACATAGTCTTCCAGCTAATAAGATACCTTTACCCAAATAGTAAGATATTTGTTTTCACTAGGAGGCGTGGAGATGCTCCAAGCGAACTTGCATCTAAGATGGGTGCCGACTGGGTTGGTGAGACAGGGGAGACACCGCCATTAAAGTTAAACTGTGCCATAGACACAACCCCGATTGGTGTGCCAGTGAGGGAGGCGTTGAGGAATTTGGAGAGGGGCGGTAGGCTCGTGATGAACCTTATAAGGAAGGAGGCGCCTATAACGGACCTGGATTATACGCAGCATTTATGGTGGGAGAGGGAGATAAAATCTGTTGCAAATATAACTAGAAGAGACGTAGCCGAGTTCCTGGAGATAGCCGCAAGGGTCCCAATAAAGCCGGAGGTCGTTGGATTTAGGCTTGAAGAGGCAAACGAGGCTCTAAAAATGCTTAAACATGGAAGATATCGAGGAAGTGGGGTTCTAATAATAGGGTGATTATGTCCTCTCAGGGATCATTAATCGACACTAACTGAATAGACCAAAAAATAGAACAAGGATCAATAAGGCATAATAATTTAGTCCTAGAATAAATGTATGTGATAGCTTTATGATAGTGCTTAACGATGAGAGTCTCGTTATCGATGTTTTTCGCAGGGTTTTTAGGAAGATCCTTTTCTCCTCACTCGATGAGTCTGCTGGTGGGGCTATTTTGTTCTTTCTACACGAGAAGCTGGGACGCTATCCATTTGAGGTCTTTTGGGAGAACACGAGAGCCGTTTACCATATAATGGAAGAGATCTTCGGTGCGGGGACCAAGGTCTTAATCAACCTCATATTAATGAGTATTAACAAGTGGTATAATATTGACATGAGCCTAGAACACTTCCTTGACCTCATAAGCCGCGGCAATAAGGAGTCTATAGAGGAAATACGGTTCTTTCTAAGGAAGATAGCTGAATCATGTGGGCACGGAGGATATGTTAAATGAATGCACGCGGTGTCAAGAGAACCTCAAGCGGGATAATCGGTCTAGACGACCTTATTGGAGGGGGATTTCCAAGGGGCAGCCTAATAATTTTGGCTGGAAATCCCGGCGCCGGTAAAACTATTTTCTCCGCATGCTTTCTCTATAATGGCATTATTAATTATGGTGAGAAGGGCGTATACGCCAGCTTCTCCGAAGATGAGGACGAATTCTTCGATAACATGTGGGATCTAGGCTTAGACTCTCTCCTCCTTAGGAAGCTTAAGGCTTTTTAGGAGGCACATGAGGTTAGGGTTGTCCTACACACTATACTAAGTAAGATTACTAGACTACTCAGCTGCACAACAATCCTAATAGTCGAAGTGCCATACGGCGAGAGTAGGATGGGGCTTGGGATAGAGGAGTTCGTAGCAGACGCCATAATACTACTAAGAAGAAGTGAACTTGAGGGTGGGAGGACCATCAGAGAATTAAACATACTTAAGATGAGGGGGACGCTGACGCCCGAGATGCGAGCGATCTTCTCTCTTAAAGATGGCTTTCAAGTTTTCTCGAAATTTAAAGCTGAGCGGATTGAGAAGCCCTCTAGATTCCAGCCGCAGCCAAATACAGAAAAATTCTTCTCAACTGGCTCACCGAGTCTAGACGAGATGCTTGGGGGAGGGTACTTGAGGGGTTCAACAGTCCTAATTGAAATTGATGAACATATCACAACTGGGCAGTATCATCTTATCACCGATCCAACTGTATGGAACTTCCTTGCCCGAGGAAGAGGCGTTATGGGGCTTCCCTCAGCAGGCGTTGACCCTAGCCTTGTATTAAGAAGTGCTTTGGAGGGAGGTTTAACTATGGATGAAATAAATAGGCTCTTAAGAGTATGCGTTAAGGTTTCCCCTGAACTTAGGCCAGAGCCCTATCTCGTAACATTTGAGGGAAAGAGTCTCTCAGAGGACCTCGAAAAGTACTTGAGGGTTGAGAGGGAGATTAGGGAGAGGACAGGCCAGCCAATACTCCATATTACTGGAGTAGATCTCGTTGCGGATATTTATGTGGTTAGGGAGACGATCTTGGCAATAAAGAACTATATTTCAAAGATGAGGGAGAGCGGAGACTTAAATATAATTTTACTTAAGCCAGGATACCCAAGGCTTGCGAAGATACTCGGAGCAATTGCGGAGACACACCTTAGGATTATACGGGCGCATGGATTAGTGCTGGTCTACGGAGTTAAGCCAAGGACAAACCTCTACGTACTTGAAATGGATACTTCAAGAGGATACGCCATGCCAAAGCTCACGCCAATAGTATGAGGGGAAGATTGCGTTAAGAATGAATAAAAATCTCCAAAAATAACATTTGTTAGAAAATATCTTTCCGGGCGTATTCTGAACCAGCCTCCCCACCGACCATCCTAAGCTTTTCCCAATCTCTCTTTTAATGAATGCTTAGATCTTAACGCATGCATGATCAAAGATGCTGGAAAAAGGCGAAAAATTTTAAAATATAAGACAAATAAGAGAGAAGGGGTGACCTAGGACGAATAAGACCTCTGTACTGGGCATAGTTACTCTCATCTTTGGCATCATAGTGCTTATTGGGGCGTTAGCCGTCTGCCCAGCTAAAGATGCCTCAGTATCCGTGAGCATCTTCATGGTATTAACAGGTCTAGGCTTCTACTTCCTCGGAAATGACGTTGAGAAGAAGGCTAAAGAATAACAATATAAACCCTTATTTTCTTTTTCCCTGAGAGGCGGCCTCTGCTTAAAACCCCAGTTCATTCTTAGAATTAGAGGGGAGATTTTTGTTGCGTGGCTTGGCGCTGCGTGGGATCCCCATCTAAAGGGTCGGTTAAGCGGGTTAACCTAATCGCCACCAACAAAAATAACCATCACTATTATATTTTAGTCTTACTAATTAAGTTTTGGTTACCATAAATGGGCATGTTTCTAGCATCCTCTGTGGCGTGATTAATTGTCGGGCACGAATAGTTTACCTGGAGAAATAACTCACTCATGGAACCCAATTGTAGGCTGCCTGCATAACTGCCTCTACTGCTGGTCTAGGAGATATGCTGCTAGGCTTGCTGCTAAAGGTATAGAGCCATATAAGTCCAGGGGGTTCAGCCCGACACTGGTCCCTGAGAGACTTAGGCAGAGACCCCCCGATGGCAAGTTTATCCTCGTCTCGGATATGGGCGATATGTGGGGTTGTTATGATGAGGAGACCGAAGTATTAACTCACAAGGGATGGAGAAGATTTAGTGAGGTCACTTATGATGACCCAGTTGCTTGCTTAGACCCTCTTAATAATAGGGTTATCTACTGTAAGCCCACGAGAGTCATAAAATACTGGTATGAGGGTAAGATGGTCAGAATAAAGTCGAATTTCATAGACCTGCTGGTGACTCCAGACCACAACCTCTACGTCGCGTTAAGAACTACATCGCATGAAGAGCGAAAACAAGGTATAGAGTTTAAGGACTTTAGTTTGGTTAGAGCTGATAATTGTATTGGGAGGAGAATGAAATTTCGAAGAGACTTTCCAAATTGGGAGGGTTATGAGATAGATAAGTTCGCAGATATACCAATTGACACTTTTATGAAATTCTTTGGATATTATCTAGCTGAGGGTAGCGCCTCAATAATAGATAATGAGCCGCGAATACAAATTGCCCAAAAGAATACAAGCCCCTATTATAAAGACGCCCTTGAGGTCATGGGGGAGGTTGCTAAAAGTAGGGGAAAAAACGTTTGTGCCTATGAAGATAGGATAGTGATTTATGGAGATCGAGAGCTTACGGAGTATCTTCAAAAGCTGGATCATGAAGACAAAAAATACATCCCCTCTGAATTTAAAAATCTATCGAGGAGATTGTTAAACATAATGCTCGAAGCCTACATTAATGGTGATGGAGATAGACAATCAGAGACCTGCAAAAGAGCCTATACAACTAGCAAGAGACTTGCCGACGATATTCAGGAAATAGCATTAAAATGTGGATATATGGCTATTGTGAAGATCAGAAGTAGGAAATGGAGCAAAACTGTTAAAAGAGAGACTATGGCTGAAGTGCGCGATTGCTATGAGATCATAATTAGTAGGAGAAATAAAATGCCTGAAGTCGATTACGCCAGCAACATAGGGGTTGCCAATAAAATGGGTATTAGGACTAAACGTTACGTTAGTTATGAAGATTATAAAGGTTATGTCTATTGTCTTGAAGTACCTACCCACATAATATATGTTAGAAGGGGTGGAAGGCCTGTTTGGTGTGGTAATTCTTGGGTTCCGAGGGATTGGATTGAGCGCGTATTGAGGGTCGTGCGATCTAAGCCCCGCACGCGCTTCCTATTTCTCACAAAGAACCCCGCGAGATATCATGAGTTTATAGGCAACTTCAGCGATAATGTCGTCCTTGGGGCGACAATTGAGAGTAATAGGGATTATAGCTTAAGCCGCGCCCCTCCCCCCAGAGAGCGATATGGGGCTATGCGTAAGCTAGATTGGGAGTGGAAGGCTATCGTCATAGAGCCAATATTAGACTTCGATGAGGAATTCATTGACTGGATATACGAGATAAACCCGCGAATAGTCTATGTGGGATACGACAACTACGGCAATAGACTACCTGAGCCAAAGCTCACCAAAACAGAGATACTCCTAGAAGCCCTGGCGCAAACAACTGACTTAAGGCCGAAGACTATAAGAAAGGCATGGTACGAAACCTAACAGTAACCCAGCTCATAACTTAATACTCATAAAAATATCTAATGAAAATTGTCACGTATTATATGCGCTTTCATCCATCTCAGGCAAGCTTCGTGCCAACGATTTATAAGCAAAATTTTTGTTTTCTCACCACCACCTGGACATTATCACTTTCATGTCCGTGAAGAAGTCTATTGCGCCAGTTTGCCCAGTTAGAGGACCGTAGTGACTTCTTTTTCTTGCTGGGAATGGGAAATATTGCTGGGGCTGCGCTACAGCCATGTTACACGCTATATTTCCAGCCTTAACGCGTCTCGCGAACTCCCTAAACCACTTCCCACTTGACGTATATATTGTCCCAGTATTACCATACTGCCTGTTATTAGCAATTTCAACAGCCTCCTCGAAGCTTGAGGCCCTTACAATTGGCATAACCGGTCCAAATACTTCCTCCTGCTCTATCTCCATACCCTGCTTAACATCATCCAAAATTGTTGGGCCAAGGTAAAATCCATTTTTATAATCATCACTAACCTTAATTGTCCTTCCATCAAGGAGCAGTTTTACGCCCTCATCTACGGCTCCTTGAATCATGCCAATAACTCTTTCCCGCCTTTTCTCATTTACTAGCGGGCCCATATCGGTTTCTTCAAGCAGCTGATAGTCTACTCTGACCTTCTTTGCTCTATTAACGATCGCCTTAACAAATCTTTCATACGCGTCTCCAACGGTAATTAATAGGCCTGGTGCTAAACAGCGCTGCCCGGCCATGTCAAAGAAGCCGCCGACTATATTTTCAACAGTTGGTTCTGGGACTGCATCCGGCATCAAAACAACCGGGTTTTTAGCGCTACACTGGCATACGGCCCTCTTACCATGTGAGCAGGATATAGAATAAACTCTTTCACCGACTGTTGAGGAGCCTACAAAACATGCGCCTGCAACTTCCGGATGCTTAAGCAGATCCTCGGCTGCGGGTCCCTCCCCATTAAGTAGGTTAACTACTCCTGGAGGGAAGCCAGCTTTCTCAAAGAGCTCGACGAAAGTGGTTATAGGAATTGGAGTGAGTGGACTAGGCTTTATTACAACAGTATTTCCAAGAATAATTGCCCATGGGACAAACCACATGGGTATCATTATTGGGAAGTTGAATGGCGAGATTACGGCGAAGACTCCAAGGGGTTCTCTTATGCACTCCATATCTATTTCCGGTATGGTCCTAGTCAGGTTCATGACTTTTCTTGTTAACATTAGTAGGTGAGGGGTGCCTAAAGAGGCATCAACGGCCTCAATAGCTCTGCGCATCTCAGCACGCCCTTCCCTTATAGTCTTGCCAACATTCCTCGCCAAAAGCCTAGCAAAATTCTCAAGGTTTTCCTCCATTAAGATTTTCAGCCTAACTAAATATTGGAGGCGCTCAAATATTGGTAGATTCGCCCAGCTATCAAAGGCGGCTGCTGCGGAGCGCACAGCCCTATCAACATCACTCGATGAGAGTACGGGTACCTTAGCAATAGGTTTACCAACGCCAGGATCATATGATAGGGTATATTTGTCACTATCGGCTTCCACATACTTGTTATCAATGAAATGTTTTAAACGGCCATCAATAAACGGGCTCCCCATGGCATCACAACCTCCTTGATTATATTTCATCACCACTACCATAATTAATCTTTTTGTTTTAAATCCTTTAGTTTTAGGGGCCCCTACATATTAGCGGATTCCTTAAAAGTCTTTTACAGAAAGAAAAGATATTCTGGAAGAATGGCGAACAAAATGGGATGAAAACTCATCAATTAAGGGGCGGGTTCGCGGACAATTAATTCTAACCAAACAAAAGCAAAAGGATTAAACTGAAGGGGAATAAAGCGGTTTAGAGCTATTCTAATACGAATTCAGCCGCGGCCGTTATTGGTAGGCGGCTCTCCTCAAGCCACCCGGTTACAACAACCCTATATGTTCCAGGAGCTAAACGTTTCGGCAAGCGCCCAAGAGGAATTGTGATAGTTCTGCTCTCGCCCGGCTCAAGCCTAGCTAGAACTTGGGCTGAAATCGGCGTATATACAATTAGCCAGAGCCTACCGACTTGCCTCTGGATAACTATCCCATAGGCCGCGTTCGGGAAGACTATGGTTTCATTACCAGTGTTCTCGAGGGTTACATTCACCAGATAGGCTTTTTCGTCCTTCTGAACTTTGACGCTTAGCTTAAGCACATCGCCGGGGGCTATTGGAGTTGCCGGGGGTATTGGCAGTATAATGGGCTTTGTCGGAATGGACAACCACTCCCTTATATATGGGATACCATCCTCAATCATCACCTTACCGATCACCGTCACCCTCGCGCCCTCCAAAATGGGTGGCCTACGCATCGGCACTATAAAGCGCTCCTCCCCGACAACATAAATCCAGCCTGTCTCATCAGCGATTATCCACCAATTCTTCCAGGGCGGCTCACCGCTTAGACCGGGGAGATCTTTTGGGGGTTTCTGGCCGCAGTATCTCCCTGAGACCATAACCACCTTTCCCTCAAAGGCAGATGCATTCTCCAGTATCTTCCTAATCTCCACCCTTAGTGGGGGCTTCTCCGGAACCCTTTCTCTAATCTCCCGGATTATGTTGCCTACTCCCTTGAGAACGTCAATAATATCTTTAATATTCTTAGGCTTAGATTCTCTAATCATGTCAATTAGGTTCTGCATGGTCTGGCTGAAGTTTCCCAGCCCAAGCGCCTCAAGGACCTCGGTTTCATTCAGACCCTCCTCCCTAATCCTCTTGGCAACCTCACTCCGAATCCTCCCAAAATTTAAGACAAATTTCTCAGCTCTTCTTTGAATCATTTCCTCAGCCCTGTGTCTTAGACGGGCAAGTGCTTCAGCTATAAGTTTATTCAGCTTAGCAAGGTTATGAGAAGCAGCCGTGATATTTCCCTGCTCTAGAAGCAGCTTTATCTTATCTAGTAGGCTCTTTGAGTCCTCTAGAAGATCCCTGACCTCCGAGGCATTTGGCAGCAATTCAATACGCATTATCCTCTCAAGCGACCTGTTAGCAGCGACCAGGATTCCCTGAGCCTTAAGCCCAGGCGCCTCTTCAATGGGCGTCACGCCAGCCTCGCAGAGGATCCCGTGAATCCCAACGAAGGCATCCTTGAAAAGCCTCAGAGCTTCAATGGCTTTCTGGATCGCACCAACGTAATCTCCGGCCTCAAATAAGCTCTTGGCATTATTTAGGAGGGCTGAGGCTTTCTCAATAATCTCAATAAGAAGCTTCTTTTCCCTGTGGGATTCGCTGAGCCCTGCATCTATAATAGCCTTCATAATTGTCTCGTTTCCTTCAATTTTCTCTAAGAGGGCTTTGACCCTAGCCTCAGCCCTAGTGGCAACGTCTATCAGAGCCCTTGCCTTATTCTCCAGATGGTCTTCGGCATCCGTGGGCAGTTGTATTGCGGTTGCCTGTGCGGCTACTGAAGAGAGCATTATTACTAGAGCAAGGGCCATTAGACTTATAGCCTTCAACCTCACACGCATCACCGAGGTAATAATGTGCAGAAGCCTAAAATAAGGGATCCTCTGAAATGCCGCGTTTCACTCTCAAGAAATAATTTCCTTATTAGATTTTAAGCCTGAAGAGCGTTTTCTAATAATTGCTTAGGAGTGCTATCAGCATATTCTTGGTACCGGGTCTCCTATCGGCCTCGATATTATTCTCTTCCCACCTATGATCGTCTCCATAACGACGCCACTAAACTTGTCCGAGACCTCGCCGATTATCTCAGCATCCCTCCCCTCACTAGTACCTCTAAGAAACTCTAAGACCTCCTCGGACTTCTCGCTCACAACGCCCATGAGAACCTTACCTTCATTCCCTATCTCAAGTGGATCTAATCCAAGCATCTCGCATGTGGCCTTAACTGGCTCCCTTATCGGAATTTTATCCTCATAAATTAATATTCCAACACCCGACTTCTCAGCGAACTCATTTAGGGCGTCCGCCAAGCCACCCCTAGTTGGATCCTTCATAGCCACTACGCCGCCGACCGCGCCGAGCAGGCGCTGGATCATCTTATTTAGCGGCTTAACGTCGGAGACTACATAACTACCAAAATTTAGCCCCTCTTGAGCCGATAAGACCGCTATCCCGTGATCGCCTATCGTCCCAGAGATGATTATTTTGTCGCCAGCCCTCAGGTTCGAATCTAATATCCACCTGCCCCTAAAATCCGCCCTATATTTTCTCACCACACTAAAATTTTTCTCCAGGTTCTCTGTCCTGAACCCGACCCCCGAGACATTTATTATGCAGCCCCCAAGACCCCCCTTCTCAACTACCTTTGTGTCGCCTGTAACTATCGCCACGCCGGCCTCGATGCAGGTCTCGCGCATGCTGGCCAGTATACGCTGCAGGTCCCTTAATGGTAGACCCTCCTCAAGGATAAGCCCGCATGCAAGCGCAGAGGGTTGTGCGCCCATGACCGCGATATCATTAACTGTTCCTGAGATGGCTAAGCGTCCAATGTCTCCTCCGGGGAAGAATATTGGTTTGACCGCGTGGGAGTCACTTTTTAATATTATGTCGCCGATGGCTGCAGCGTCGTCAAGAGCCTTTAATGGGATGCTTACTTCGGGTATTTTGAGGTCCCCAAAGAACTTTAGGATGTATTTTCTGATGAAGTCGTGCATAACTGAGCCGCCGGCGCCATAAAGCATAGTTATATATTCTTCATCAACAGCCAATATCGCTACACCCACGTCAATGCTATGAAACATACATAAATATTTTATTTTTGAGGTAATCTAAAGTTTTTTATGCATGAGTGGGCCCTAGCAGAAGCAATAGTCTCCGCGGTCATGGAGACCGCCGATAGGGAGAAGCTCAGGGAAGTTAGCAGCGTGGTGATATTGGTTGGAGAGCTTCAGCAGGTTAATAGGGAAGTGCTTAAGTTCGCCCTGAAACAGCTGAGGCCTGATAAGCTTGCCAAAACGAAGTTCATTATAAAGACCTCTAGGGCGAAGTTCATCTGTAGAGTATGCGGACATAAGTGGCTTTTCAGGGATAGCGTCCTGCCCGGGGATGTAATGGAGACCATACATTTTGTTCCAGAAGTTGCCCACGCATACATCAAATGCCCCATGTGCGGTAGCCCAGACTTTGAGATCTCAGGCGGGAGGGGGGTCTGGATAGCTAATATAAGGGGCGAGAGATAGCATGCTTGACCCGAGGATAAGCATTATAAATGATAGAATGAAAACCATAAATAAAATAATAGCCGTTGCGAGCGGTAAGGGAGGGGTTGGGAAGAGCATAATAGCCTCAACTCTAGCCCTGCTATTAGCTAAGGAGGGCTTCAAGACCGGGCTATTAGATATAGACTTCACAAGCCCGACGACGCACGTCGTCTTAAATGCTGGGAAACTTCAGCCAATTGAGGATAAAGGGATAGTGCCCCCTGAGATACATGGCATGAAATACATGTCTCTGATATTATATCTCGGCGATAAGATGTCGCCCTTAAGGGGCTCCGACCTAACAAACATCCTGCTTGAGATCCTGGCACATACTATTTGGGGGAGACTTGACCTGTTAATAATAGATATGCCTCCGGGCGTAAGCGATCTAATGCTGGATGTGCTAAAGTATGTTGAGAAAGCAAATTATTTATTGGCGACGACACCATCAAAGATGTCCTTTGAAACCGTTAGGAAGCTTCTAATGCTCCTTAGAGGTCTAGGCGCGCAAATTATAGGCGTTATAGAGAATATGAAGGTGGGTGATACAGAATATATTAAGCGGGAAGTCGAGGCTCTGGGGGAGAGATACATAGGAGAGATACGCTACGACGAGAGCTTAGAGGAGAGCATAGGGAGAGTGGAGGACCTCCTAAAAACGAGGTTTGCCTCAGATGTTAAAAGTATACTCCAGAAAATCATAAAAATCATAGAATTGAGCCCTAGATAAGGAAAATGGTTTCAGGGGTCCAGATTGGCTCGAAGAAAGGTTATCCAGGTTGGCAACATCTGCGCGCTCTGCGAGGGGACATATCCAAGGAGCGTGCTTTACATCTGCAATCGCTGTGGGCTAATGTACTGTGGGAACTGCATAATTTTCGAGGGCGGCATGGTAATATGCCTAAGATGCGCCGCTAAAAGGGTGGTGCCAAGGACCCGCAGAAGCAAATACATGAGACTCAGCGATTTTCTCGCTAAGAGATTTAGGGCTTTAAACGAGATTACGCTATCCTTTCAAAAGATGGAGGAAGTTATCGGAGATAAGCTGCCCGAGTCCGCCTACACTCGGAGGAGCTGGTGGAGCAATGTTAGGGGGCGCCTGCCATCAGAGGCGTGGTTAACGGTTGGCTGGGCCGTGAGAGAGGTTAATCTCGAGGAGAGAAAGGTAACATTTGTTAGAGAGGCTAGTCGAGAAGAAGGCTCAGAGAGACAGGAGGCTCGGAAGAGGATCATTATTTAAGGCCTTAGCCTTTAAGGCGAGGGCGAGAAAAGCGAAGACTAAGAGATTGTCAAAGACTAAGATGGCGATCCTCCAAGCCGCCTAAAGAACATTGAGAGGAGATGTAGGGATAAGACGTGGAAAAGGAGCGGTTTTTAGGGAAATTTGAGGGCCATAAATAGTGCTAAAATCTCACATTAGTGAGGAAATACTTAATAGCGTTAAAGATTTTTATAGTGTAAGGGTGGGGCCCAGTGGTTAAAGTTAGGGTTAGGTATTTTGGCAGAATACGTGAACTCCTCGGCATTAGGGAGGAGGAGTATGATGTTGATGATGCAGTTCTGGCAGATCTACTCCTTAAGCACGTACCCAACAGACATAGTGAAGTGGCCAGAGAGTGGATAGAAACAATCTTCAAAACGGTTATGGGGGAAGTTGCGCTCGGCGGGGATAGGCAGCCAATCCTCAGAGACAACTACATGGTATATGTTAATGGGAGGACATGTGAAGTTAACTATAAATTGAGGGATGGGGATGAGGTAGCGATCCTACCGCCAGTTGGGGGCGGGTAGTAATGAAAGTTAAGCTTTCCGAGAAGCTCGACGACCTGAATAGTTTATTAAGCATGATTAAGGGGGCTTCTGACGAGATAGGCGCAATAACGATCTTTGTCGGCTCGGCCAGAAGCATCGGTAACGATGGGGGCAGGGTTTTAAAACTGGAGTACGACGCCTACGAGGAGGCCGCGGTAAAGGCTCTTGAGAGGATAATAGAGGACTTAAAAGACAAATATGGGGTAATTGACGCCATCATTGAGCATAGAATTGGAGAAGTTGGTGCCGGAGAGGATATAGTGTACGCCCTAGTCGCGTCGAGACATAGGGAGGAGGGATTTAAATCTATAGTAGAATTAATGGAAAGATTAAAGAGGGAAGTTCCAATATGGAAAAAAGAGGTGACGGATAGGGGCTCACGCTGGATAGAGGACACCTGATTTCGCCTTAGTCAGCAGTTTCGGAATAGGTGGGTTTAAATATTTGTTTAACTCTTTGATGGAAGAAGAGGTTGCTAAGAAGTTCGGTAAACTGGTAAGCTCCGGTATCCTAAGAGTGAGGTTGAGAGGT
>JAWAZE010000018.1:0-29203 GCA_038817885.1 Bathyarchaeia archaeon
ATGAATAGCGGCGGCATAATTTAAATCTGGGCAGATAAATATTTGTTTTATCCTAAGCTCAGAAAACCAAAAGCCTATCCTGCTCCATCCTTGATCCGCAAACCCCCACGAATTCGTCTCATAATCGCAGCCCCAGCACAAGAGAACCTCAGTATTCTCTGCTATATCCTGTATGACGTTGGTCGGTATTTGCTGACCCATAGGCTCCATTCCCCATACATGCTTCGCACCCCACCACCAGCCCTCCCAACTATCTGGATTCCTAGTGACGTACGTGAAGCCACCTAAGTGCTTCAAAAGATGACAAATAACCCCGTGAGCACCATGGATATACTTTGTTTGGCCATGCCCCTCCGAGTGAGCGCATATGGCATATGGCCCATACTTCTCCACAATCCTCTTAATCTCACTCACAATAATATCTATTGCTTCTTCCCAGGAAATCCTAACAAACTTGCTTTTCCCTCTATTTTGCGGGTTCCTTTCTCCTTTAGGGTCCCAGTCCACCCTCTTTAAAGGATATCTGACCCTAGTAGGGGAGAAGACAACATTCTTATATACCAGCCTGAAAGGCGGGACCAACTCCTTCATTAATGGTTTAAAAGTTTTCCCACGAGCTTCCCAACTCCACGAGGGGATTTCCTCAGGCTTATACTTCCAATCGTATCGCAAAGGTCTTATTCTAATGACCTTATTGTCTTTGACTTCAATTCTAGAAAGGTCACCTCCACCACTAAAGCCGCCCAATCCAAGGTTCTTAAGACAGCCCTTTTCAGATCCTTCCATACTACATTACTTCCTTTTAGCTTGTCGCCTTAGTATTTGCTTCTTATGAAGCCGGTATTTAATTCTTCTGAAAAGGAGACTGAGAAGAAAGGGATTCAATTTAGACGCGCCCTCAAATCTTGCAATGGCAAAACAACATTATTTTTGAAAGTGAAAAAGCCCTATGCTCTAGTGCGCTGAGTTAAACTCCATTCTAAGATTATTCTTCTCTTTATTCTTCTGCAAAATGAAAAATGTTGCCCTAGATGTCCAACTGATGCGGCTGGATGGGCGCTTATAAATGCTAAGTTAGGGAAGCGCTCTGCCAGCTCACTCAGTCTCCAAGGTTTTCTGGATCTCCACCCGTCGTGTGAGCCATGACTACGTTGGTGGTTTCGTAATCACAACCCCAACACAAAAGAACTTCGGTGTTGTTTGCTACATCTTGTATAACATTAATTGGCGATCCTACACCCGACGATTTCATTCCCCAAACATGTTTTGCGCCCCTACCACCAGCCCTCCCAGCTATCCGGGTTTCGAGTTACGTAAGTGAAGCCACCTAAGTGCTTCAAAAGGTGACAGATAACCCCATGGGCGCCATGAATCCATTTGGTGTGACCGTGGCCTTCTAATTGGACACATATAGCATAGGGCCCATGTTTTCTCCAAAATTCTCTTTATCTCACTCACAATAATATCTATTGTCTCTTCCCAAGAGATCCTTACAAAACTGCTGTTTCCGTTGCCTTAGCAGCCAAGCAGATGCCAACTAACCTTACATCTCCCTTTCTTAATCTTACAAGCTTTTATCTTAAGAGAGGAGTTTACGCGTCCGTAAAGGGCTTGATCTACCAGCTCATGATCCTAGAAAAGCCAAGGCTTTTGGGTTCAGTATAGCGATATCTCCGATAGAAGCAAGCTACACTAGGGCGTCAGCGCATTCGAGGAATTTGAAGTTCCATGTAAAAGGGCCTTCACTAAAATAAGATTCTATTCTATTTCCGTAAGCGTTATTTTCTTGGCGCCCCTCTCCAGCATCTCCTTCACAGCTCTCTCCACATCCCCCGGCCTCACATCTATCCCCCTCACAGCATCCTCTAAGAGGAAGGTTTCAAAACCATATTTTATGGCATCTAAAACAGTGCTTTTAACACAGTATTCCGTTGCTAGGCCGCCTACAAAGACCCTCTTAACACCAGCTTTCCTCAATTCATCCACAAGATCCGTTCCCTCAAAGCCGGAGTAGGCTTCTTTAAGGGGGTCTGTAGCCTTAGACATGATAATCGCTTCCCTTGGGAGCCTTAGATTGGGATGAAATTCCGCACCCCTAGTCCCCTGAACGCAGTGGGGCGGCCATGGCCCCCCTTGGGTCCTAAATGATATATGGTTTGGCGGGTGCCAGTCCCTCGTGGCAACGATTAACGCTCCAGCGGCTTTAAATCTCCTAATATACTCATTAAGGGCAGGGATTATTTTGTCGCCTTCCGGAACTGGTAGGGCTCCTCCGGGGCAGAAGTCTACTTGAACATCAACCACTATTAACGCGTCTCCTCTGCCAACCTTTAGCATCCTTCATCTCCCCTCATGATCCAGCACACTCCAATTTTATATTCACTCGCGAGAAAGATATTTTTAGTATGGGCATACTCCCGTTGGGCACTCGCCAGCATATTCTTCCGGAGCCTGCGTGTAGGGTGGGGGAGTATGTTCCGTTATCGTAGGGGTACTTGGCTGTAGTCCGCCGATAACCAGCACCTGACCGGGTTTACTCCCATATCGATAAACTGTTATACCCTTACACTTAAGCTTCCATGCCAGTATGAAGATCCTGCGTACATCATCTACGGTGGCGTCTGGCGGTAGGTTGACGGTCTTTGCAACGGCGTTATCCACATATTTCTGAAATGCCGCCTGCATGCGCACATGCCACTCCGGGGCTATTTCAAGCGCCGTCTTAAAGAGCCTCTTCACGTCCTGTGGGACCTCACTTAGCTGCTGAACAGAGCCAGTTCTAGAAATCTTTGAGATGAGATCCACGCTATAGGAGCCCCTCTCCTTAGCTATCTGCTCGAAGAGTGGGTTAACCTCAAAGAGCTGTGTTCCCATAACATTCCTCACGAATGCTACAGCGAATAGCGGTTCTATCCCACTTGATGTTCCGGCAATTATGCTTATCGTTCCAGTCGGAGCTATCGAGGTTACGGTTGCGTTCCTCATAGCCTTATAGCCCATCTTCTCCCATAGGCTTCCGGGGAAGTTTGGGAAGGAGCCCCTCATTTCACCTAGCTCCACGGACTTCATTCTAGCTTCCTTAGATATAAAGGACATAACTTTCTCAGCCATAGCTATAGCTTCCTCAGAATCGTACGATATACCTAGCTTTATTAGCATCTCCGCCCAGCCCATAACGCCTAAGCCTATCTTCCTATTAGCCTTTGTGGCAGCCTCAATCTGGGGTATGGGATACTTGTTGGCATCTATAACATTGTCCAGAAAGTGAACAGCTAATCTGACCGCCCGCCCAAGCTTCTCCCAGTCAACTTCGCCAGCCCTAACCATCCTAGAGAGGTTTATTGAGCCGAGATTGCAGCTCTCATATGATAATAATGGGACTTCGCCGCACGGGTTTGTACTCTCAATCACACCGACATGGGGCGTCGGGTTCTTCCGATTAATCTCATCAATAAATATTAAGCCGGGGTCGCCAGTCTTCCATGCGGCTGTAGCTATTAAATCAAATATGTCTCTAGCCTTAAGCCGCCTAACGACCGCCCCGTTCCTAGGATTAATTAGACTATAATATTCATCGTTTTCAACAGCCTCCATAAACTCATCTGTGACGGCTACAGATATATTGAAGTTTGATAGTACGCCCTCCTTCTCCTTTGCCGTAATAAATTCAATTATATCTGGGTGGTCAACTCTAAGTATGCCCATGTTAGCGCCTCTGCGCCGCCCACCCTGCTTAATCACCTCGGTTGCAACATCAAAGATCTTCATGAAGGAGATGGGGCCGCTGGCAACACCCATAGTTGATTTAACGACATCGCCGCGTGGTCTAAGTCTCGAGAATGAGAAGCCCGTACCCCCACCGGACTTATGTATTAGCGCCATATACTTTAATGCGTCAAATATTTCCTCTATTGAGTCTCCGACTGGAAGCACGAAGCAGGCTGAGAGCTGACCTATATTGGTGCCAGCGTTCATAAGCGTTGGCGAATTTGGAAGCCAATCAAGATGGATCATAAGTCTATAGAATTCCTCCTCGATCCTCTCTATGTCCGCGTTCTTATCGTAGATGGCATCGACTTTAGCTATTGCTTTGGCAACCCTCCGGAACATTTGTGAGGGCGTCTCAATAACCCTTCCAGCCTCATCCTTTAAGAGATATCTTCGCTCCAGAACTGTTATGGCGTTTAGCGAGAGCTTAAGGTCGTCGGTAACCCCAAGAAGCCTCTTCTTCTCCCTTAACTCCGTCCTTTGGTGCCTATAAAGTATATATGCCTTGGCAACAGCATCATAGCCATTCTTTATTAATATTTGCTCGACAATATCCTGAACTTCCTCTACGCTTGGTATTTTATCCCTGAACTTCTCCTCAATTATGGCGACAACCTGCGCTGAGAGCTTAGCGGCTAACTCTCCATCCTCGCCTTTGACCGCTTGGATAGCTTTATGGATAGCATTTGTGATTTTATTTGGATCAAACTCGACTATGCGGCCGTCCCTCTTCCTTATGAGAGAAACTGGCATTTGAATGCCCCAAGAAACATATTATGTGAGCTGTTTTTAATATGTTATGTAAATAGGTGGCGCATCCTAGCACCAGTATTTCTCCGAGAAAAATATGTGTTGCAAGGAAAACGCCTTTAGCGTCATGTTATGGATGCCGTTCATCGCATTTTATCCCTTCGATATTCACTAGATAGAGCCCGATTAATACGAGGATGAGGCCTAGAAGAAAATTATACCCAGCTGCCTCCCCCATAAAAAGCCAGCCTAAGAGGGCTGCTATAACCGGAACTACGAGACTCGATGCTGAAACAACAGTTACCTCCTCCTCTCTGATAAGAAGGAACCATATTGTGGAGACTATGGCGGAGCCTAGTACAGAGACGTAGAGAATCGAAAATATGTAAATTTCATTATAGCTGAAGGCTAATCCGCCCAACATAAATATAAGATATAAGAAGGAAGAGAAAGGCTGATCCTATTGGAAACTGGATAATGTTTACAATAGCTGGCTCCACATGGCTCAGAAACCTCTAATAGATTACTGTGACAGCCCAGAGGAAAGCCCCTAGGATAAGGAAGAGGAAAGAGTTGAGGAAAAGTGTTTGAGAGAAAGGTTACTGGCATATAATGTAGCTACGCCTAAAAACCCGAAGATTAAGCCAGCAACTCTAATCACGCTAACCTTCTCATCTAGGAAAATTACAGATAAACAGAGGACGAAAAATGGTTGAGTATATGTTAATAGCGAACTTAAACCAGCAGTCTCATATAATAAGCCGATGCTAGTTGAAGTTATACCAATGGCATTTATTAGGCTTAGCACAATAAGCTTAAACCATGTATAGCTGTCCATCAAGAGATTTCTCCTCTTCCACGCTAGGACAGGCAGTAGCGCTATTGAAGCGATCAGGAACCTCTGTGCAACAAAGTTTAATGGATCGACGAACTGCAGCCCAACTTTCATAACGGTCCAGCTTGACCCCGGAGGCAGGTTAATTGAAGAGACGGAGCCGGGCCCTCTTCATTTTAATGGCTTCTATATGGGGGAAAGTAAAGTTTCATTATATACTTATAGACTTTGAAGCTAAACCAATATCGGAAAGATTGGAGGTAAGTCCCTCCTTAGAGGTTCTGGAAGCCCGCTGGCTTACCCCAGAAGAAATAAAAACCTTCCCGTGACTCAGACGACTAAAGCGCTATTTAGGAAAAATGGGCATAGAAATTTAAACTTTCTACATAAAATGCTCGAGCCTCGTTAGCCCAACAATCTCGTCAAATTCTAAATTTAGTGCGTCTAATATTTGGTCAAATGTCGTCCTGAGGTAGCCGATATATTTATCGACATCTATCTCTTTGGGCGATGCTAGCTGAACTGGTTTAACGAATGGCTCCTTAATAGTCTTTACAAACTTTATTGTATCGCCAGCCTTTAATTCAATACCCCTCGCCTGCAACATAAGCGCAGCTTTAACGTGCTGGGGGGTCGTCTTAGTGTAGGCTTCGGGGGGCTTCCCAAGAATAACTTCAAAGGCAAGGTCGTTTATATCTCCCCACTCCCTGCTTTTTAGCTTCGTGTAACATTCACGTATAATGTGCTCGATGCTTTTTTTAGCAGCCTCAAATTCTCCAGGGGTCTTAACGCGGCTCAATATATCTTCGATAACGTCAAAATATCTCTTTATAAATGGCGGTATGTGCCTCTTTTTGCCGGTAAGACCTTTAACGTCCACGCTTCCATCATCTAGAACGCCAAGATAATTCTTCTTTCTATAGCTGAATACGGCGTAACGGTAATATTTGTCGATGTCGAGTTCCATGCCCAATGTTTTCTCAGCCCAATCCGATAACTCCTTAATTTTCTCCGGTGGTGGGTTCTTTAGAAATAGGCTGTCTGTGTCGCCATAAATTACTTCGATGCCAAGTTTGCGCGCTTTGTTTATCGTGAGCGTTATTATGTTTCTTCCTATGGCCGCCGTAGCTTCCGCGGCAGGGGGGCAATAGAGGTCGAATACCTCTGCGCCGAAGACTCCGTAAGAGGCGTTTAATATGACCTTAAGCGCACTCTGTATTACATTGTACCATTCCCTCTGCTCGTCCTTAAGGGTCTTATCTTTCGATTTAGGTTTATACCACCTAACCCTCAAGTCTCTGAGGGAGCCTATTAATGCGCTCTCAAGGGCCCTATGTTTTTTGCAAACCCAATGCGTCGTCTCTGGGACTATGTTGTCTTTGCATTCCTCATGGGCGCATCGAACCGTCTGGTAGCCCAGATTATAAACCTTAATTATGGATGGATATAGACTCTGGAAGTCCATTACAGCTACGTTAAAGTGCACGCCCGGCACGGGCTTAACGACTATTGCTCCCATATACTTCTTACCTTTAATTATCGCCTTTGTTACAGTTGTCCCCCTGGCTGCGATGATATCCTCGCTGTTTGGGATGAGCATATTTCTTCTTCGGTGCTCATAGTACATGAAGCTGCGAATCCATTTAGAAACACCTTGTCTGCTCACATCCTCCATCGTCATCCTACTTATCCTAGTTAAAATCACTAAGAGCTTCATTACGAGGTCATCGTTGTAGGATGTTAGTTCTAAAGTTATCTCGGCGTCATTTAGGCAGTAGCGGGCCAGTTCGCCGTAAGAGAGTTCTGAAAGAGGTTTTGTCAGCGTAATCTTTGATTTTCCAAGGAGGGCCTTTGCAACCTCGTCTAGAGTTACGTTGCGGTATTTCTGCCCAAAGGCATATATCTGAATCGACCTGTTCAGGAAGAATCTATAGAGGTCTATGTGCACACCATACCTTAACGAGCAAATTTTTTGTCCCCTATCTATCGGAACATCCTTCCTTGAGAAGCCCAAGTTCTTAGCCCTATGATATAGGTAGTTTAAGTCAAAATCATCACCATTAAATGTGATCACAAATGGATAATCGTCTAACACATTGAAGATTGATTGGAGCATATCCCTTTCAGAGTCATAGAATTCGATTATCACATCGGGCGGTAAGTTTAGATCGCCCTCCTCAACACCCTCACGCCTAAGTAATAAGATACGCTTCCCACCATCAGAGTCGACTAGAGAAGCGCATATAACTGGCTGTGAAGCCTCCTCCGGATCCGGAACCCGTGTCGCGACCGGCGAGTAAACTTCTATGTCGAGGGCAACGCGGCGCATCTTTGGGGCCGGGTACTCTAGCAGTCTGGCCCATTTCTCTAGGTATGGCAAAAGGTCACTAGGAGACTCCTCGGAGAGAACCTTGATAATCTTTGTAACGTTCTTCTCAGATTCCTCGTGAAAATATGGTGCTAATTTTCCCTCTTTAATCATATATGGCATTCCGGGCTGCAGACCCATATCATAAATATAGCATTGATAATACTTGATGGCAGCCTCCCAAACTTTAACTTCCCCGCTGTTCCCAAATGTAGCTGAAAATTCTTCTGGGATTATGTCTCTGAGGGAGCCTTTTGGTTTCCCACCTATTGCCAGCGGGTCTTTAGCGACAACCTTAGTAACTTTTATTGTTTGATCATGCAGTGCATCATATTTCTCAACTAATTCAAAATGGTCGAGACTTGGGTGGTTGGCGATACTATTAATTTTCTTTAGATCCTCGATTGAAATATTTGTGAGAAGGTATGGTTTGTGGCCGGTATCATCATGCCATAGGTAGATGCGTTGGGAGACAGGTTCATATAGCTTTACATACGCAACACCATTGGCACTATTGTAGCCAGCGGATACAAGATAAGATGGCGGGAGATTTCTCGGCGTAATGCCCACTACCTCACTAGTCTCAGCCACAAGGGTCTCATCTTCGTTTTCTTCAAGTTCCTCATCACCGCTCTCCTCGGATTTTAAGGCAGCAGCTTCATTAACCCTATGGTTGTCAAGTTTAACTGCTCTACAAAATTCCTCAAGTGTTTTCTGCCGCATCTTAATCTACAAAAATATTTATACGAACGGTCATTTAAAACTTCTGAGGGTCTGTTGAAAGGGATAAGTGTAGGTTTGAAGAATTGATGGAAATCAATGAGGCCTTAAATAAACTAATTCTAGAGTTCTTTCAAAATAATCAACCTATCCAAGTAGCCTCTTGGTTAAGGGATATTGCTCAAAAATATGGCTATTTTGGTGTTTTTCTCACCAGTTTTCTTGGAACCCTATCTATAGTTTTTCCAATCCCATACACCATAATAATATTTATGCTGGGCGGCCTTCTCGACCCAAACCTTCTAGCTCTCTCAGCCGGAGCCGGGTCGGTTCTTGGCGAAATAGTTGGATACCTGATTGGGTATTACGGCTTCTTTTTTGTAAGTGATGAGAGGAGGCGAAAGATTGAGCCCATAATGAAAGTCTTTAGTAAATATGGGGCGATCGCAATCTTCATATTTGCTCTGACGCCCCTGCCGGATGACCTGCTCCTAATACCGCTCGGCATCATGCGTTTACCATTCACTAAAGTTTTCCTACCATGTTTTCTCGGAAAAACAGTTATGTGTTTCATATTGGCTTATGGTGGGAGGTTCTCAATAAAGATTATAAGAGATCTCATTGGTAGCGAAGAGGGAGATCTCTTTATAATTGCTGTAACAAGCATCCTCTTAATAGTTATCATTATAATAGTATTTAAAGTGGACTGGGAAAAGTTTCTGTTAGAAGGGGGTTATAGGACTATAAAATTGCCCTTCTTTAGGCGTAAAAGCATTAGTGAATAAAGAGTTTTAAACTTTTCTTAGGGCGAGTTCGGGATTTTCGTAAAAGAGGTATACTTTCGTTTGGGCAAGAACCCCACAAACTTTAATTAGTTTTGCAAGTCTCTCAGCTTTAGTCTCTATACACCCACTTCTCTCCATATGGATCGCACACACAAAGGGCCTTTACGAGTCGCGGGTGCCTGTATGCCAGAAACATCTCTCTTATTGACTTAACCTCCCTCATACTTAAAGTATTTAATTTTTTCAGCACAATTTTCTCGCATGTTAAGAGATGCGTATTGAAACCCAGCCTCTGGAGCCCATCTATAATTTTCATTATTTCTCTCGATGGTCCCCTCTCCACAATCTTTTTCATCCCAGCCTTCTCTGCAAAAGGTTATATTTAGCCATGACAGATATCATCTCAACATACGGCGTTCCAGCAAGGGGAAGTGTTTCTTTAACGAGTTTTTGTCCAAGACCTATGCTCCGATATTTTGGATGTATGACCATGTGGCTTATTGTGCTAAGATTCTCATTTAATCCTCTTTTTGAATTATTTTAGATAAGGCTTGGGCTCATCAGCTATCCAGAACTATGTTTTACCTGAACAGCTATCGCCTGTTACATAAACTATGTCTCCTGGACCTATCGCTAATTCAAACATTATCATATCATAAATAATGAATTTATGCTGCCTGTCAACACCAAGCCCAAATGTCTCAGCAACTCTGAGAACACGCTCTGTTGGCTCTGGCGGAGCAGCCTCATAGCTAATGTTAATGATGAATTTTCCCGTTTTGGCGTCAAATTTCCGCACGGCGCTCTTAATCTTAAAGTGTTCGATATTCATGGCTAACACCGGTTAAGAGTGCTGTGGAAAAGCCGGCATAAATTACCTTTTGTGCTATCGCTCCTTCAGCGTGACCGTGAATCTTCTTATGTTTTGTTGGCTCCATTTCAATTTCAAGTTCTGTCACATAGCAGGTTGTTGCCTGCAGCTCATCTGTTTTGCTTGGGATAGCCCTCCTAATATTCACGTATTTTCTAGGATACTCCCTCTTGACCGATACGGTGAGATTGGCTGAATATGCCAGCCTGATCCCCACTCCTGAGCAAGGTGGGGGAAGCGATTTAACTAAGGCGTTAGGGGTGCCCCTCTCAAGATTCCTCTCCTACACGATTCCAATAATAACTCTGTTTGTGCTCGGCTACGTGGCTTTAAAAATAGCCTTCCAGGGCGTACAGATGTGGGGGCCAGGCCAGCCGGAGAAGAGAAGAAGGAGACAATTAAAACAGCTATAAGGTTTCTCTCCTACCGAGATTTTCGTTTGCTTAGAGGGGGATTTTAGGATCATTTATGGTAAAAGATTTATATTTAAACAAAACATAACTATCAATGAATCTTATAAATATTGAAGGCAATTTAATGAAAGGACCTGTAAAGCCAGGGAAGTTTAACTGTGGTGTAGGCGCGCTTATAATCTTTACAATATTTCTTGGTATAGTAGCGCTCGAATGTTAGGGGGAGAGGGGATGGGCGGAGAGAAGAAAATAGAGAGGTTGGAGAAGGTTCGCGGGGAGAGGGGGCTGCTGGAGAGGATAGCTGGCTATATTCCAGGTTATCATGGATATAAAGAGAAGGAGCTGCGTAGAGAGAGTGATAGGCTCGTTAGGATGGAGGCCGTTAGCAGGCTTAAGGCTGCGAAGGATCTGCTGAGAAAGAAACTCGCGAATCCAGCGCTTCTTCAAAAGTTTTCGAGCGAGGATATGTGGATGCTTGATAGCATGATGTCCCGGCTTGATAGAATAATGCAGCGCATAGATAAGGCTGTAGCCGGGTACGCCGGCATGTTTGACGCAATCAAGGTTAAGGAGGATAAGCTGGACGCAGCCCTCCAAATCGACCTAAATCTTATAGAGGTTGCGGGCTCCCTGAAGACGATTATGGAAGCATTTGTTAAGACGATGCCCAGCGAGGATGGTTGGAGAAAGTGTATGGATGATCTGATGTCGAAGATCGATGAGATAGACAATCTGATTGACAGAAGGGCGGAAATATTTAGGGGGTTAACTGGTTAATTGCCTTGTATGTGGGGGGTGATGTGGGATGCCAAAGGTTATTGAGTGGGTTGGGGCGAGGGAGGAAGATATAGTTTGGAGGTACCCGAGAGAGGATATTACGTGGGGCGACGTCCTAGTTGTCCATGAGTATGAGGCAGCGGTCTTCTTTCGAGATGGAAAGGCATATGATGTCTTCAGGGCTGGAAGGCATGTTCTAACAACTGCAAATTTACCCCTACTAACAAAGGTGCTCTCAGTCTTATCCGGATATGATAAAGTCCCATTTAGAGCCACAGTAATATTCGTCTCACTAAAGCAGTTTCAGGGGAGGTTTGGCTCACAGGGCCAGACCAAAGAGCTAGCCCCCCTAAAATTTTATGGGAGCTTCTGGTTTAGGATTGAGGAGCCAAACCTCTTCGTGAATGAGGTTGTCGGCGGGCAGGGTATGTATGCCACAAGCAGCCTCCAGGAATTCCTTAGAGGATACTTTAATGAGAGGTTAATTGATACATTAAGCCAGTACTCGCTAGTCGAGGTCTACGGGAAACTCGATGAGACCAGTTTCCTAGCTAAGAATGCCCTCTACGAAGCTTTTAGGAGGATAGGATTAGAGTTAATCGACGTGAAGTTTGAGGGGATTGATACAACGCCGGAGTGGAGAGATAGAATATTCTTCTTGAGAACGGGGGTTTCAGCCGATGAGGTTTTAAGGATGCAGACAGTTCAGAAGGCTGCTGAAAGCCTGTCAAAGAGCCCTGGGGCAGCCGTTGGAGCGGGTATAGCGGTAATCCCACCATTATTCCAGCCCCCGGCGGCCGCACCGCCACAGCGATTAATATTATGCCCGAAATGCGGCTTCCAAAATCCATCAACAGCAAAGTTCTGCAGCAATTGTGGGGCGCCCCTTCAGGCAGCCAGCTTAGTATGCCCGAAGTGCGGGGCGGCGAACCCGGCTGGGGCAAAGTTCTGTATAAACTGCGGTTCTCCCCTTCAATCCTCGATCAAATGCCCAAAATGTGGGAGTGAGGTTCAGCAGGGAGCGCGGTTCTGCCAAAACTGTGGGGAGAAGCTGGCTTAACGACCTTAATAAGATCAGCAATAAGCAGAGTAAAGTAAAAAGAAAATATTTACGGGGTTCTCCTAGCACCGCAGTGGGGGCATACGCTCTCCGTCTGTGGGAAGAGGGTTCCGCAGTATTTGCATGGAACCATCACAACTTCACGTATAACTTCCCTCTCCTTTATGATCGGCGTGACGGCTGGCTGGGCGACCTGAACCTCCAGCGTGGGACTCACTGCATCCGGCCTACCATTAACCGCTACGACGCCCTTAATTGTCCACGTGACTCTTCTATCCACCCCCTTTGTTGTCGGCTTCGTTGTGATTGGGATTTGGATGCTGAAGGGGAAGCTCGCTGAGAAACCTCTTGAAATATGAGTTGGCCCGCTGAGACATGGTTTGGCGGAATAGATCGTTACTGTCTCCCAAACATCCCTGAGAACCTCCCTCTTTAAAGATGGGTCGTAAAATAGTCTTTGAACCCTAGCTGACTCAACGCAGAGCAGTTCGCATCTAACCTCCTCGGCGTCAAAGTCTTCATCGGAGGATATGAAAAGATCCCCCTTAAGGTTCCCGCCAAGAAAAACGACATTTTCGCTGAGATTTAATCTTAAGGAAACTTTTGGCGGCGTAACCTTCTCAGCCAGCTTCTTAAGGAACGACAAAATAATCTCCCCACACTATTAATTAAAAAAGGCAAAAATTATTAAAATGTTTTATGCCTCATCCAGCTCTACAATCGCTTTGCTGTTCAACACCATAATCTGAGAAAAATTGATGGGAGATAATTTAAGTGAAGCTTGGAATTACTTCTCTCGCAAACCTCTCGCTCAATTCCACGTATTTTTGTGGCGGCGGCGGAGGCGTGAACTCTACAATAAAGTATTGGCATCCAACCCCCTTATGCTCCTCTATAAATTTAACGCTATCACCTATACTCTTCAGATCCAACCCGATCATAAGCAGGAAAGCGAAAGTAAATTTACTTGGGTCCCTACCGAATTTATCTAAGTACCCTCGGATCATTTTTATGCGGCCCTCATAATCTTCGAGAGACGTTATTCGGTGTGGTGATGGAGCTCTATGCGCTATCCACCCATCAAAGTATTTCGCAGCTATCCTAAGCGCTCGCGGCCCCATCCCGCCTGACCATAATGGTGGGTGGGGCTTCTGTTTTGGTTTGGGTTGGAGAACAGCATCCCTTAGCCTATAATATTTTCCATTAAATGTTACTTTATCCTCTGTCCAGAGCCTAAGGATTAGTTGCACTCCCTCCTCAAACTTTTCGATCCTAGTGCGGTCGTCATCGAAGGAGTGGGTTGGCGAGTAGTTGATGAATTCTGGCGGATAGAAGCCTACGCCGAAGCCAGCTATAACTCTGCCCTCGGAGAGAACATCAACGTTGGCTATAACCTTAGCCAGCTGGCTTGGGATCCACCTTGGTATGGGGCTCACTATACTCCCAACTTTAATGGTGGTTGTCTTAGCGGAGATGTATGATAGTGTCGTCCAAACATCAACGAGATCATTCGATGGGAATGGGGGAGAGGGGAGGTCATAGTGGTCTGGGACGAAAATCCCGTCATAGCCTAAATCTTCAACCTTCACGCACCACTCAACGAGCTTCCTGAGGTTAGGCCATGGATGGGGCGTTGGATTTATCCCAAATCGCACTCCCATCTTCTATGACGGCCACCTACTATATTTTTATATTATATATCTTCATGGCGTTTTTGCTAAAAATCTGCTCCAGATCCTCGTCGCTGAAGACCCCAGATAATAATAGCTGCAGTAGACCGAAGGAGACCCTTGAAATTCCCCCGATATCTCCACCATACACTATGTGATTGGCCCCCAATGCCTTCGCAGTCAGCCAAGTCTCATCCTCCGGAACCCATAGGGCTGTGTCAACATATAAATTCTTGAGTCTCCTGCAGAATGGGATATGCTGCGCCAACTGCCCGACGGATATCGATGGGTGGGCGCTTATGAATGTTAGATTTGGGAAGCGCTCCGCAAGCTCGCCCAGCCTCCAAGGCTCAGCCGGAGGCCAGCCTGTGGTGTGGGCCATAACTACCGCCCCCGGATACTTAGACAGCTCCTCAATTATCTTGAGCACCATTGGATTATTTATATAGGTTCCCTGAAATGCTGTGTGGAAGAGAAGCCCCTTTAACCCTAGGTCCCTCATTATCCTATGGACTTCTTCTATGGCCTTATCGCCCTCATATGGGTTCACGATTCCTAAACCGCATGGAAACCTATCAGGATACTTTTCCAAAGTCTCAGCAATCCTATCATTCTGCCTCATAGTATCCTTTATACCGTTTGGGAAGGGATAGCCCACAAGCGGCGATATTATAGCTAGGTCTGAGCCGTTCAAATCCATGCTTTTAATAAGATCCTCAGGCGTACAGCACAAATACTCTGGTAAGAAAACTCCAACTCCAATAGTCTCGCCTATATGTGCATGCGTGTCAATTATTAAGAACTCCCTCCTCAACTTCTTAATAATCTCCTCACTAATTCTGCCCATAAAACCACCCACTAACCCAAATAATATTGAAGCCTTTTAAACGCTTCGCAACAAAAAGCATTCCAGGAAATAGAGTGCCGCATGGGCGGCTGGCTCGGTTGATTAAATAGTCCTCATACCCTCAGTGGAGGACCACTTCCCCATCGCCTGCCGCCTATAAAAAGTAATACACAGCCATATATGAATTATTCCCATCGCTTAAAATTCAAAAATGTTTTAGCCCAAAGTGCTTAAAGATATTATGGCGAGGATCCAAATCATCTTAACGGCCATTGGGGGAACCCGGCGGAAAATTCTTAGACTAGGCTCCCCAATAAAAATTCTAAGGGAAGAAAATATCATTAAACTATAAAAATACAATTCTCAAATCTTTAAATTGTCTTTTAATATTAATTGAGAGCCATGAAAGTAAGTATAATAGTTCCGACGTACAATGAGAGGGAAAATTTGGAGGTCTTGGTGAAGAAGATAGACGATTCATTGGGGGATAGAGATTATGAGATCGTTATTGTTGATGACAATTCTCCTGATGGAACTTGGGAGTTGGCGCAGGAGCTATCTCAGTCCTACCCAATTAAGCTCGTTAAGAGGGAGGGGAAGAGGGGATTAGCCTCAGCGGTGGTCGACGGCTTCTCCCACGCAGCTGGCCAATGTCTCGTCGTGATGGATGCGGATCTGCAGCATCCACCTGAACTCGTCCCAAAGCTCGTTGATGCCGTTAAAAGCGGGGCGGATTTGGCGATCGCCTCCAGGTATGTTGGGGGTGGGGAGGTGAGGGGGTGGTCTCTCTCCCGTAGGCTCATTTCGAGGGGGGCCACATGGCTAGCTAAGCTCTTTTTAACGGACGTTAAGGATCCCATGTCAGGGTTCTTCGCATTGAGGAGGGGAGTGGTTGAGGGCGTCGATTTAAGGCCTGAGGGATATAAGATATTGCTTGAGATACTGGTTAAGGGTAGGCACTCCAGTGTTGTTGAGGTCCCATATACTTTTAAGCCTAGGAGACTCGGCCGGAGCAAGATTGGTGCGAAGGAGTACGCCAAGTACCTCAAACACCTAATCTCCCTAATGCGATACAAGGGGGAACTTCAAAGGCTACTTAAATTTGTGATGGTTGGTGTATCCGGGGTTCTAGTGAATGAGGGTTTACTCTTTACGTTAACGGAGCTCCTAGGCATCCACTACCTGTTGTCCGCCCTCATCAGCATTGAATGCTCAATCCTATCGAACTTTGCTCTAAATGACGTGTGGACGTTTAGGGATCGAAGGGGTCATGGAACTAGAAGTCTCTTAAAAAGAATGGTGAAGTCGAATATTGGATTTGGAGCCGGGGTCCTATTAAATCTCCTCGTCTTGTTCCTGCTAACGGAGCTTGGGGGGCTTCACTATTTAATCTCAAACTTACTCGGGATCGTCGCAGCCTTCATCTGGAACTTTCTAATAAGTATGCGATGGATATGGAAGCAAAAGATTTTATGAAGTCGCAATAATAGCGATAGCGCATAAAATATTAAATTAGCCATATTTTGGGTCAGACGCGTAAGAACATATCTTTTATCGGCCAATTATAAAGATGAAAAATAAGGATAGGAGTCTATATTAAAATTGATTAGCTCCCCCAAAAATTTAAATTTAAGGCGGTTCTATAAAGGGGTTTAAGTGACCATTGGAGTATGGTGTAAATGGAGGGTTATAAAGAGAGGCTTGAAGAGCTTAAGGGTAAGACTAGGGATCTGATCTTGAAGTCACCTGAGATTGCTAGGTTCGCCCAGTACGTGTCCCTTGCCGAGGAGAAAAAATTTCTTGACGCCAAGACTAAAGAGCTCATCTCTTTAGGGATAGCTGTTGCAATAAGGTGTGAGGATTGTATTCTTTGGCACATGGAGGCGGCCATAAAAGCTGGCGCTAATAAGGATGAAATCATGGATGCCCTAAAAGTCGCTATTGCCATGGCTGGCTCTCCAGCGCTCGTCTACGCAATAAAAGCGCTTGAAATTATGGAAAAACTCCTTTAAAGATACATGCGCCCTACCAAACTTTGTCATCTCATTTTTATATTTTATAATGATTTAATAACCCTCTCTTTAGCTCCGAGAAGATTTAAAATACCCTCAGGTACTGGCTGCGAAATAAAGCTTTGAGAGAGGGACTTGAGAGATAATATTAACGTTTATCTTTAAGGGATACTGGCCTCTTAATTTCTTGGAGATAAAAAGGAAGTTGTGAAGAAAAAGGGGATCTGAGACGATTTTCATGAGGCCGTATTACTTCGCTTTTGAAATTTTAGTGTTATTTAGGCGTTCATAGAGCGCGGCTAACGCGCAGTAATCTAGCTTGCCCATTCCCTGGATAATAGCTGCATTATATAATTGCTCAACTAAGCTTCCTAGAGGAACTGTGGCACCTATGTTTCTGGCCATATCTATGGCTAATCGTGTATCCTTCGCGGCCAGCTCAAGTAGGAAGGCTGGTGAGTAATCGTTGGCTAAAACCTTCTGGCCCTTTGTTTCAGTTATATATGTTTTAAAGATGCTGTTGTTCCATATCTCGACTATTAATGCCGGATCGAGGCCAGCTTTAGTGCCGAAGGCGATAGCCTCGGCAAAGGCGCCTGTTATTATGTGTAAGTGTAAATTCATTGTTAATTTCATAGCGCAGCCTAATCCAATCTCCTCGCCTATATACCAAATCTTCTTACCCATCGCCTGGAATATTGGCATAATTCTATCGACGACATCTTTTTTTCCGGAGGGAAGTATTGTTAGCGTCCCCTCAGTTGCCGGCTTTACGCTTCCGATTACTGGCGCATCGACAAACTCTGCGCCTTTTGCTCTAACCGCCTGAGCAAGTTTCCTGACAACATCTGGTAGGTTTGTACTCATATCTACCACAATTTTGCCAGCCTTAAGGCCGTCAACAATACCCGCGCCTGCATAATCCCCTTTTCCTAAGACAACCTCCTCTGTAGCCTCGGGGGTTGCCAGCATACATATCATGACACCGGATTTCCTCGCTAGTTCTTTTGGTGTTGCTGCTGGTTTTGCGCCCATCTTCACGTGCTCTTCATATTTGCTGGGCGTTCTATTCCATACAATGAGCGGATAACCTGCTTTTAAAATGTTCTTCGCCATGGGGCTGCCCATTAATCCTATCCCTGCAAACCCAACCACTACCTTTTTCTCCATACTCTTCCCCACTATGCTCATTTCTCCCAAATCTTATAATGTTATTGGGCAGGAAATTAATTCTTCGGCTGGAAATTGGAATAATCGTTCGCAACCAGTATCCGTTACGACAACTTCCTCCTCAATCCTAGCTGCACCCTTCCCATCCTCTGATGGACACCAAGTCTCAAGGGCGAAGACCATACCCTTCTCAATCCTATATGGTTTCTCTAAGGAGAATAACCTTGATATAACTGGTTTCTCCCAAATACTTAATCCAACTCCATGGCCAAATTGTAGTAAGAAGGCTTCAGCTTCATCTTTAAAGCCGAGCTCCTGAGCTGATGGCCAGCATTTTGCGACGTCTGCGGTGGTCGCCCCAGGCCTTACGGCATCTATAGATGCCTTTAACCATTCCCATGCTTTTTCATAGGCTTTAACCTGAGCCTTTGTTGGCTTACCAACAATAAAAGTTCTGTAGTAGCAGGTGCGGTATCCGTTAAATGAGTGCATAATGTCAAAGTAGACCATGTCGCTCGGCCTAATTATTCTGTCGGCGAAGACGTGTGGGTGGGGAGCTCCCCTCGGACCGGAAACAACGTTTACACATTCTACTTGCTCTGAGCCAAGCGTATATAATATATTATTAATTAAAGCTACAAGGTCATTCTCCTTCACTCCGGGTTTCAGGTTTCTTGCCACTTCTACGTAGGCTGCGTCCACCATGGCGCCAGCGATTCTCAGTAGCTCGATCTCATCCTTTGTCTTGATGATTCTGGCGTCTAGCATTGCCTGTTGTCCGTCAACAACTTTAATTCCCCTCTTAGCTAGAGCGTCATAGAGCGGTATCTCAATTAAGTCTACGCCTAATGGCATGTCGGCGACTTTATGCTTCTTTAAAACATCAACTATGCTCTCCGCAACCTTCTCTATCATGCCAACGTCTGGTGGAATAGACCCCCTCATTGATCCGACTGCTGGAAAAACTCTGTCGGCGATCCAAGGGCATGTTTTTCTTTTTGCTGGAGCTGCCGGGTCAAATAGGATTGGGTCGGCGTCTACTGGTAGAATAGTATACCTTTGCATTTTATCTCTAGCCCATTCGCCCACATGCGTGCCAGTAATATATCTTATGTTGTTGAAGTCAAAACATAGTAATGCCCCAAGATTATGGCGCTTAACCTGCTCCTTCGCCCTCCTCAGCCTCTCCTTCCGCAGCCTCTCAAAATTAACTTTCTCCTCAAAATCGATCATTAATGGGCCAAAGCTCATTCTTTAACACCTTATTCGGTCTACTTCTTCTCCTTGAGGCGGCTTGGGGCGAAGATCACAACCATGCGTAAGGTTTCATCACCCACCGTCCAGTTTTCATGCTTCACTCCCGGAGGCATCCATATGAGCATCCCCGGCTCTAAATCGTACTCCTTCCCCTCTATCACGAACTTAGCCCTTCCGGAAAGTACTAGGAAGGCGTGCTCTGATACTGGATGTACATCTACTTCAGCCTTTGCTCCAGGACGCATCTCAGTTATAAACATCTCCACATTCTCTGTCCTTATCAGCGGGAATGATGAAGACTCAGTATGTTTAGGCGGCACTATTGCCTTAACCTCAGAGACTTTCACGAGAACAGGCTCCTTCTTTGTCCACCACTCTAAACCTGGAGGAGGATATGGTTTAGAAACTCCACTCATAAATATCGCCTCACCGCCTAATATTAAAGGGGGAGATAATATATATAAAATTTTGCATTAAATTCATTAAAAGCTGTGATGCTGCCCCTTAAAATTCCATGAATCCCTCCGATACTTCCCCTCATACAACGACTTTGATAGGGAAATCTCATATGTATTTAGGCTGCCGGGTTTAACCTCAATTTTATACTGCCTCTCAAAAATATGTAGGATCGCATCTTTAATTGTGCGTATGAATGCTGGGCTATTATTTTCTAGTTCATCCCCAATGTTTGTCACTTCATATCGTAGTTTAGACAGCACTTTTGAAAGGATTCTGAGGTTGGCGTGTACCAGAAGGGTGCCGTGGCAGAGGACTGCGTTCCTCTTTATATAAGCTGCCAGCCCAGACACCTTTCTATTTTTCATAAAGATTGAATTGGGCGGAATAAACTCGGCGTTCACTCCCAGATCCTTTAACCCGCCAATAACAATGTTGCAGGCAAATTCATATAGTTCGGAAAAGGCGTTTGGGTAGAGTTCGCTATCTCTGCCTATAATGAAGGTCCAGTTGAGATTGCCGAGATCCTGATATACTGCACCCCCTCCAGTAAATCGTCTCACAACCTTCACTCTATGCCTCTCACACTCTTCAATGTTCACCTCGTCAACTATATTTTGAGAACGCCCTAAGACTACTGACCTCGAATTTCGCCAAAAACGCAATGTGCTCGGCGACTCCCCCTCATTGACCGCAATTAATATAGCTTCCTCTATAGCCATGTTCAGGTATGGATCATTAAAATTTGAATGAAGGAGACGCCATTTCTCCATACTATTTAAAAGATGAACAATTTTTTCCTAGATTATTAGGTGGATATTTTCCAAGTTCTCTTTAATTTTTCTTAGGAACTCGGCGGCTAGGGCCCCGTCTATCGCCCTATGGTCTGCTGTTAAGGATAGTGTCATAAGTGGTTTTATTACGATCTGACCTGAGGAGACTACTGGTTTCTCTACGATTCTACCAACCCCTAGTATTGCAACTTGTCCTGGAAAGATTATTGGGGTGAATACATCTACGCCGAACATTCCTAGGTTCGTAATTATGAATGTGCCATTAGAGACATCTTCGATCGACAATTTATTTTGTCGGGCGCGCTCCACCAAGTCTCTGACAATAGCGTTAAGTTCCATAATATCCTTTTTATCCGCGTTATGGATGACTGGGACGACAAGCCCATAGTCCGTTGCGACGGCTATCCCAATATTTATGTCGTCTATTATACGTATATTTTCCCCCTCAATGGTTGAGTTGAAGATGGGGTAATCAATTATGGCTTTGACAACGGCTCTGGTGATCAGGGTGTTATACGATAAGTCTACATTCTTCTCTTTTTTGAAGGCGTTTCGAACGGCTATCATCTGTGTGGCATCTACTTCCATAGAGTAGGTTACGGGAGGAACCGTTTTATGACTCAGAACCATCCTTTCAGCAATTATTTTCCTGACGCCCGTAAGCGGCATTATCTTCCCTTTCTCTTTTCTAGCCTTAAACTCTTCTATCGCTTTTAGCACATCCTCCTTCGTTATTCTACCCCCAGGACCAGTCCCCTTAATCTTTGTAATATCGATCCCATGCTCCTCCGCGAGTTTTCTAGCAATTGGAGATATCTTTACCCTTTCAATCTCCTCCCTCAACTCCTCCTTGACCTCAACCGCTATCTCCTCTTTCTCTTTTATCTCAACTTTGGGGGCGGCTTTTTCCGCCATAACCTCTTTAATATAGCGCTCAACATCGGTAACGTTATCCCCAGGCTCCATAATAACCGCGATGGGTTTTCCTACAGGCACATCCTCATTTGCGGATGCAAACACTTTATATAAGGTGCCATTAGCTGGCGAGGTAATTTCATATGTAACTTTTTGAGTCATTATGCTTACGACGCGTTCCCCTTCCTTGACCTCCTCTCCCTCTCTCTTAAACCATTCAACGATGGTCCCGCTGTCCATCGCCAGATCGAGTTTTGGCATTATAATCGTCTTCATACCAAACCTACCCCTGAAGTATCTCTCTAACGGCCCTTATTATATCATTTTCACTAGGAATCGTTAATTGTTCCAAGGCTGGAGAGGCGGGTGCCGGAATATGGGGGGCGGCGACCCTCTTTATTGGAGCGTCCAGATAATCAAAAGCCTCTTCTGCAACGATGCTGGCGATCTCAGCCCCAATCCCACAGGTTTTTACACCGCTCTCTACAATTATGAGGCGGTTAGTCTTCATTACGGAGTTGATTATGGTCTTTTTGTCAAGGGGTACAAGCGTTCGCGGATCTATAATTTCTGCATCAATATTAAATTCTTCTTTAAGTTTTTTAGCCGCTAAGAGTGCGCGGGGCACCATTGTAGATATGGCAACGATGGTGATGTCTGTACCCTTCCTCTTCACATCAGCCTCGCCTAGTGGCACCGTATACTCCTCCGTCGGCACAAAACCTTTAGTGCGATAAAGGAGGAAGGATTCGAAGAACATTATGGGGCTCTCATCCCGTATGGCGCTCTTTAATAAACCCTTCGCATCATAGGGTGTTGAGGGCACAACAACTTTTAAGCCAGGTATATTCATGAACCAAGCTATAGGAACCTGCGAATGATCACTCCCAACACCTCTACCCTGCCCAATCATCGTTCTTATCACTATCGGAACTTTTAGTTGCCCGCCCGTCGAGTAACGTAGTTTGGCGGCGACATTCACTATCTGGTTCATACAGCAAAGCAGGAAGTCCGCATACATTATTTCAACCACAGGTTTTAGGCCCGTTATAGCGGCCCCTATGGCGGCTCCAACAAACCCTTCCTCGGAGATCGGAGTGTCTCTAACTCTTTCTGGCCCAAACTCCCTCATTAAGTCTGCTGTGACTAAGAAAAGTCCACCGCGTCCGGAGTATCCTAGCTGGACATCCTCGCCCATTACTATGACGCGCTCATCCCTCCGCATCTCTTCTTTTAAAGCCTCATTTAAAGCCTCAACATAAGTTATCTCTCTCAATGCTGCACCCCCTAATATACATATTCCGCCACCTGGTCCGGCGGCGGATATGGACTTTTCTCCGCAAATTTTATAGCCTCTCTGACCCTCGCTTCCACCTCGCTCCCTATCCGATTAAGGTCCTCCTCACTAAGTATTCCATTAGCGACCAGGTATCTTCCCAACCTATCTATTGGGCATTTCCTCTTCCATTCCTCAATCTCCTCAATAGTTCTATAAGCAATCCCTGGGTCGGTCGTTCCATGCCCAACAGTCCTATAGGTTTTGCATTCAATTAGGGTGGGACCCTCATCGTTCCTTGCCCTTTGAACCGCCTCGCGCACCACTTTATATACTGCAATCACATCGTTCCCATCAACAGTGAACCCTGGAATATTGTATCCCCGCGCCCTATCCGAAATGTTCTCCACGGAGGTTGACTTTTTGACGTGCACTGAAATAGCGTACATATTATTTTCACATACAAAGATTACTGGCAACTTCCATATCGATGCTAAATTTAGTGCCTCATGGAAATCTCCCGTATTTGATGCCCCGTCCCCGAAGAAGCACACCGCAACCTGGTCAGTTTTGCGCAACTTAATTGATAATCCAGCCCCCACGGCCAGAGGTAATCCAGTTCCCACTATGGGGCAGGAATATAATAGGCCCTTACTGACATACGCCACCCTCATAGATCCGCCCCTGCCTTTGCAGCAACCAGTCTCTTTCCCCAGGATCTCAGCCGCAAGCTTATCTAAAGGCGCCCCTTTCGCGATCGCAATTCCATGGCCTCGATGGGTGCCGATTACGTAGTCATCATCCCTGAGGTTGGCGCACACTCCAACAGCAACTGCCTCTTGTCCTATAGATAAATGCACTAGCCCTGGTATGAGACCCTTCCTGTATTCTTCCTCTATTTTCTCCTCAAAACGCCGTATTTCAAGCATTTTCGTGTACATCCAGATCAGGAGATCACCATGTAATCTCTCCAGACCCTCCCCTCCGCTTCACACATGAAGTTTATACATAATTTAGCCATTTATAATAAAAGCTTTTTGATCTTTGCTTGGTTTAAATACTATTAGTTCGCTCCGGTCTTATGCTTATGTAATGGGTTTTGATAGGTATTTTAGCATGATATTGTAAGGTCGAGTTTTACGTATTATCCCTATTATTCCCGGCGGTGTGAATGTGATTATAAGAATAAGCAATACCCCTAAAATGAGGGGACTATATTCGGCATATCTTGGCAATAATTGTGATAATAAAACAACTATTGCTGTCCCAACAATTGGCCCCTCCTCAGTACTTATGCCCCCGATGATTACGGCCATAAGCATTACATTTAACCATGATATGCCGAAGGCGCCTGTCGGTTCGATGTGTCCTTGAAAGAGGTAGAAGACGCATGCCGCTAGTCCAGTGAAGAATGTGGCTATTAAAAATGAGTATAACTTGCACCTAAATATGTCTATGCCGCATGTTGCGGCAGCCCTCTCGTTGTCGCGGATTGCCATAAGCCCTGCCCCCAATTTTGACTCTAAAATGAATCGCATAAGTAAGATGGACGCTATTCCCACGGCGAGGGCAAGGTAATAAATGCTTATTGGAGAGAGACCGCTCCTTATCCCGAAACCCGCTCCCCCACCCACGGGGGCCCCTGGAACCGGGATTGGCCTCCACCAATTAAACCAGACCCTACATATCTCATTCAGCAATAGGGTGCCTATAGAGAAATAAAATCCCCTCATCCTGAAAAGTGGGATGGAGAGGATTGCGGCGAACGCCGTGGCTGCGGCGCATGCTACCGGTATAGCGATGTATAGTGGTGTGTCAAAGAACCATATTAACATTGCCAACGTATATCCCGCGATTCCCATAAACGCGGGCTGACCCAGAGAGACTAGACCGGAATAGCCTGCTAGCAGATTCCACATGTTTGCAAGGGCTAAATACACGAAGAATAGGAAGAGAACGTGGAGGGCGTACCATCCGACCCCAATTACTGGCAAAAGAACCATTATTAAGGTTACAATGATTAGTAATATGTATTCAGCGTTTAATCTAAACATTTTAGCGCTCATTCTTTAACACCAAATATCCCTTGTGGCCTGATTGCCAGCATTATGAATATTACAATAAAGCCAACAAACGTTTGGAGGCCAACCCCAAGGAAATGGGCGGCTAAGGTTTGAGATAACCCTAAAACTATGCCGCCAATAAATGTTCCTATCATGCTTCCCAAACCACCTATCACCACAACGCCGAACGCAATGAAGAGGTATGTGAATGATGAGACGGGATTGAAGGGGAAGGTTAGTCCGAGGAAAACTCCGGCAATGGAGGCGAAGAATAGTGAAATGCCGAGGGTTAGCGCGTATACGTGTTCGATGCTGATTCCCATGAGCTTAGCCGCTACTGGATCCTGCACTGCGCAGCGAATAGATAAGCCTACATAAGTTTTATTTAGTAGCCAGTGAAGTAGCAGCATGGCTATGAAACATACGATGAAATCCAACACATATATGAGGGGAACATTATATGGACCTATTGATAGACCCCTAATTGAGTAATCGGTCACCAGCGATTTAAAGTAGGGAGAGAATATTTGTTGATATAAATTTGCAAGAATTATTGATATTCCATATGTTATTAGAAGGGCCGGCTCGGCCCCCAGCCGGTAAGCTCGGTTTACTAAGAACTTTTGGATGCAATAACCTAGAGCGAACGCCGTTGGGACTATAATGATCAAAGCGAGAACGGGGTCTAATCCAAATGCAATTGATAGCGCTAGCCCCATGTAGCTGCCAAATACAACAAATGCGCCGTGGGCCAAGTTAACTAGTTTCATGACGCCAAATACTAATGAAAGGCCTAATCCAATTACAGCATAAAGTCCCCCTAGGAAAATGCCGGTAATTATTGGAGAAAATAGGTTTGTTAAAAATTCGGGCAGCATATCTAAACACCGAAGTAAGCTGATTTAATCTCTTCCTCATCCTTAAGATCCTTTGAATATCCGCTCAGAACTATCTCACCACTTTTTAGAATATATGATCTACGCGAGACTTTTAAGCTCTGCCTCACGTTCTGCTCAACTAAAAGTATGGTGGTTCCCTCTGAGTTTATCTTTCTGATAGCATCGTACAACTTAAGTGTAACTATGGGCGAAAGGCCTAGTGAGATTTCGTCAAGGAGCAGAAGTTTTGGATTTGACATTAACGCCCGTCCTATGGCAAGCATTTGTTGTTCACCACCACTCAGCGTACCTGCAAGCTGCTTACTCCGCTCCTTAAGTATTGGAAATAAATCGTATACCCTTTTTAACATTTGCTCTTTCTGAGTCCTCGCCCTTGAAATGTAAGCCCCTGCCATAAGGTTGTCATATACTGTTAGTGTTGGAAAGATCCTCCGTCCTTCCGGAACCAGCGAAACTCCAAGCAAAACTATTTGAGATGTATCCAATTTATCTATTCTTTTCCCCTCAAAAATAATAGAACCTTTAGCTGGATGCACTAAACCCATTATTGCATTCATTATAGTAGTTTTACCAGCTCCATTAGCACCTATAAGCGATACGATTTCACCTTTATGAACATCTAGGCTTACGTTTTTGACCGCGCAAAAATTTCCATAATAGATTGAAACATCCTCAAGCTTCAGCAATGGCCCCTCAGGCATAGCGATCACTCCTCAACGGTCTCTTTGCCAAGATAACATTCAATTACACGTGCGTCACAAATTACCTCCCTCGGTTCACCGTCAGCTATCTTTTCGCCAGCATTCATCACTATAAGTCTGTCTACAGCCTCCACAACGAGCCTTGGAATATGCTCAATCAACATAATGGAAACGCCCATCTCATTTATCGTTTTTAAAATCTTTAGTAGATGGGGGATTTCTGCTTCCCTTAGACCTGCCCCTGCCTCATCCACAAGAAGCACTAAGGGATTAGAGACAATCGCTCTGGCAAGCTCCAACATTTTAAGGTCTAAGAGTTTTATGTTTCCAGCCAGCATATCTTTTTTATCTGAAAGGCCGATAAGATCAAGGACTTCATGCGCCCTCTTCTCAGACTCAGCTTTACTAAATCCTCCCCCATACATGGCAGCAATTTGAACATTTTGAAGAACCGTTAAACGGGAAAATGGTTGCGGGATCTGATAGGTTCTCGCTATTCCTAGCCGACGTATTTTATGTGGGGGGAAACCTGCAATATTCATTCCCTTATATTTTATCACCCCTGAATCTGGCTTATAAACACCAGATATTAAATTAAAAACTGTTGTTTTACCAGCCCCATTTGGACCCATTAAACCTAATACCTCTCCCTTACCTAAATGAAAGGAGAAATCTCTGACAGCGACTAACCCCCCAAAGCTCTTTTTAAGCCTCTGGACGTCAAGAATTACGTCGCCGCCAGCCATGTTTAAGCCTCTACGGCACATTTTTTGATTTTACTTAATTGAAACAATGTTAATAAAGTTATCGGAGAAAGATTAAGGTATTATAGAACTTGAAGTGTTTAGATTAGTTGCGAGGACAATAGCGTTATCCATATCTACGAAATATTTAAAAATACACTTTACCTATCTTATATTGCACTTTAATAAGGGGGTAATTAAATGGTAAGCAAGAAAGCTCTCATCGCAATTATTGTTGTCATCGTTGTAATCGTGGCAGCGGTCGTCGCATTCTATATTGTACCAGCATTCGTCGCACGCCCCGCAGAGCAGATACTCATAGGCGCAACCTTAGATCTTACTGGTCCAATGGCAGCATTCAATGCAGGACTAACCTTCGGCCATCAGGCGGCCGTTGAAGATATCAACGCACAGGGCGGCGTTTTAGTAGGTGGCCGCCGCATCCCAGTTAAATATATAGTTTACAATAATGAGGGAGACCCATCGAAGGCTGCGTCCCAAGCGGCGGATCTTATACTTAAGGAGGGCGTGATAGCCTTAGTTGGTGGGGATGGACCGCCAGTTATTTGGAACCCAATCTGTGTTGAGGCTGATAGATACAAAACTCCTATAGTCGCAGGTAGTCCATGGGAACCTTGGTGGGCTGGTGGACCTGCGGGTAAAACAGCTCCGGGCTTTCCTGTAGCTGGTGGTTATAACTATGCATGGAGCATTCTCTTTAGGATAGCTGTTAGACCTGGCAGTGAGACTGGGCATCCATGGTTAGAGGGCAAGAGAGGATATAGGCTTGCGGACGCCGCCGTCGACATAACTAAGATGTTTGAGAAATATTATACGGAGAAGCCTCCGAGGGTTGCGGTATTAGCCTGTGATGATGCTGATGGTAGGGGTTGGTATGAAACATTCCCGAAAGTCGTAAAAGAGGAGCTGGGCTATATCCCATGGAGGACGCCTGAGCACACTGGGGAAACTTTTGGTCTATATCCGCCCGGAACAACAGACTTCACAAGCCTCATAGAGGAGTGGAAGAGATCTAACTGCGAAATACTCTGGGCGAATCTGCCCGGAATAGACTTTGGAACAGTTGTAAAACAGATGGCGGCATTAGGCTACACGCCTAAAATAGGGTGGATAGCTAGGGGAGCAATGTTCTATGAAGAAATAGCAGCTTGGGGAGGAGACCTGCCGCTAGGGTGGATATCCGAAATAAAGTGGGATCCAACCTACGATCCGGCAGCCCATCCCGGGATAGGTGGAACAACACCATGGTCTCTACATGAAAGGTGGTCTAAAGCGAAGGGCACGCCGGTAGAAGTTACTCAGTACTGTTATACTACGGGATTCGGGTATGCCGCAATGCAAGTCTTATTTGATGCAATTTCAAGGGCTGGAAAGATAGATAAGGAGGCTATAAACAATGCAATAGCTGAAACTGACATGTACACGATTGTGGGACATATCAAGTTCTCAAAATTAACACACGATTCACCGTGCCCAGTCGTTGTTGGCCAGTGGCAAAAAGTTGATAAGCCCTGGAAGTGGGAGATGCGCATCGTGTACTCACCGATCCCAGAAATTAAACCAAACGGCGAAATGATATTCCCGATACCTCCAAAGTAAAACACTCCATTATTTCTTTTCTTTTTTTAAAAAAAGCAATGTTATGCGCCGGCCACTATATTAAAATAATGGCTATACTGGAGAAGCTATCAAAGCATGTTTTAACTAAGTTATAAAGTTTAACTCTTATAGGGAAATTTACCAACACACTCCAATAATCTTCAGCATCTCTTATTAATATGGAGGGAATTGAACTATGCTGCTCTTTATGGATGAAGCATCCGAAAGGGCCGGTCCGGAGAAAAATGGGGTTTTATGAGGCGCGCTTTATATGTTTGTCCAAAGGTTCTCTGTTAATCCTTTTATTGTAAAGCCGCTTTTGAGGAGCCTCTCTGTTACTGGCTGAACTGCTTCCCATTCATCCGGGGTTATCGGTAAAACCCCAACCCTATCCCTAATATCCCTCAGTATTTGCAGCGCTCTCTCAGCGCCC
>JAWAZE010000019.1:0-27964 GCA_038817885.1 Bathyarchaeia archaeon
CAATACTCCAAGATGGTAAGCTAAAAGTCCTTTTTCAATCCCAGTTTTTCTTACAATATCGTTGAAAGATATATCTGGCTCATCAGCTATGGCAAACAGAATGTTAAGTCTGTAATCGTTGTCTAATACGCTATAGATTTTGAGCATTCTTCTTAATTCTTCCATCTTTAATCAAGTAAAAATAGTTTTAACAGGTAAATAAATCTTTACCTAAACCTTTCCTAAGGCTTTAAGGAACTTGTAACGAAGTGATAAAACCAAGATTATTTTCTCTGAATCTGGAAAATTATCTTCTTCACCATAAGCGTAAACGTGCCCATGTTTTGCCATAAATGATAGATAGAGGTCTGTCAAGTAGCTATGAGAACTCCCATAGATTGGATGATACTTATAATGCGTTAATATTCTAAGTTTGGGTGCAACAATCGCTTTATCATAAAACTGAGCAAACTCTGTGGCTGAACCCCACGATTCAACATTGACAAAAATTAAATCCACATCAGCCTCCTTAAAGACGGCTTCTTCTATTAAGCTTGAGGCAACTTCTGGAGCGAAATCATCTTCAGGTATAAGCGCAATTATTCCATTTTCCTCCAACTTTTTGGCTATTTCTCTTCTTTTCTCAATCCCCTTTCCACCAGCCCCAAGAAGAACCACAATTATCAGCGTTTCTTTAAGCAGGCTTTCAATTCTCTTCCTTTCTTCATGAATCCAGCTCTTAATGTTCTTAGTGATGCCCATTAATCCACAACAGAAGCTTAAAAGGTGATAACTATTTAAATTTAAGCAATTATTCCATCAATAACAACTGAAGTTTTCGGAAAACTTCATGCCCTCATCATAAAATTGAGTCGCTATTGACTATTATCAGCATAAATTCAAGTCATTAATGTTACGATAGAAATTCCGATAGGACAATAGCCTTTAAATGATTTAAATTTCCTTAAACTCTTTTTCTAATCCTAAATCCCTAATTATTTCCTTCACCCTCTTAACGAACCATTCATCCTTTTTCAAGACTTCTAGAACTCTTGCCACAGCCTCATCCTTCTCCTTCCACGATAATGGCACATCTATATCGCTGTCAACAGTTAGATTACCCTCTAGAGCCGAGCCGAAAACGTATACTTCAGCCCCAGCAAGAACTTCCCCTACAGCCTCAGCCAAGAGTGGCAGATACTTACGCCAATCAAGGAGCATCCTGAGTCTCTTATTTTGAACTGCTATCATAAGCCCCTCACACACCAAGCGATCTTCACATCCTAAATTTATATCGTGCCTAACGCTAAGAATAATATTATTTCCCAATAAAAACTCCTTTTCTTATATAATATTCTCCCTTTTTCCATAACCTCCATTATGAAGCGATTTCCTTCAACATGCATTTTTTCGAACTCCTCTAAGGTGTAGCCTATGGGTTCTATTGGTATCCCAAATGTGTTTAATTTCATGAGGGTTTTTATCCTATCGAGGAAATTCTCCTTAAAATCCGCGATAATGACAATATCTATGTCTGAACCTTCATTTATGTCTCCGGTGGCGAATGAGCCGAAGAGGATTACCACGTATGGGTTAAGGTTCTCAATAATCTTTTTCACGTATGCCTCTATCTTTTCAAAAATTTCTTCACTTCTCTCAATATCGATTCTGCGTAGCTTAAGCATTCTTCAGCAATCTCCCTCGTATAATATTTGTAAGCTGGTCCACTGGGATAAAGGTTGGGGTATCTTGAGCCAATATAATGCCTATCAAGCTCTCTCCCATAGTCTAGGAAATTCCTAAATGCGCCCTCAATTTTAGATGCTTCTTCCAATAAGTCCATTACGGAGTGTGTTAATAAAGCCCTATAACCTTTAGAATAAAGAAAACCTTTAAGAGCCTTTTCAGCCGCCTGTTGAGAGAAGAATGCTGAGGCATAATAGTTTCCATCATCTAAGCAGTCTTTAGCAGTCTTAAGGTCCGCCGAAGCTTGGTCAAGCCACCTTAAGCCCTCCTCTAAATTGCCCATCAAAATACACCACTTATAGTTGCTGGAGGTTAAGCATCATATTTTTCCACCATGCTCATTAGACCTCAATCTTTATTAATGTTTTTCTTCGCTTTTTAATTATCACATAATTTGGCTGTGATAAAGATATATACGGCGAATGCTTGAAGCGCATTACTTTGATTCAGATAATTTTGACAGATACAGATAATGGATTGGTAGCCCCCTAAAAAGCATCTAAAAAAGAATTAATGTAAGAAAGATCTTTTCAGATCGCTTTACCTTCAAATAGGAGAAAAATTCTCTTCATTTCTTGAAGGGGGTGATATGATAGCCCTCCTTCTCAAGAACCTTCTAATGGCCGCTATTCTTCACATAATAAGAGACAATTATATTAAATAAAAAGAGAGGGGTGTTTGCGGGAAGACGATCAACGTCCCTCTTGGGCTAACTCTTTACCCTCTAAATACCTCTTTTTAAGCTCCCGGGCAAACATTTTAACTATCTCGTCCAGAGACTTTTTAAATTCCTCTGGGTTATAGAGTACGAGAAACTTTTTCTCATTAACGATGGCCTTTATTTCACGGAGGAATTGGTCCTCCTTCAAGCAGGGGGCGTACTTCGGCAGATCTATAATTTTACTTAACGCATCAAGCAGTCTAAATGGCCCATAAAGTGGGGGTTCATCAATACAATTTCGGGCGCTCACGGCGAGAAAAACCGCGATCTCAAATAGGTAGTCATTTCCGCTTGAAATGGAATTGCTCATCCCAAATCCTCCAGCCCCGGAAATTTTTGATTATACTTGTTTAAATAAACTATCTCACTTAGCGGTGTTCTCGGGGGTGGCTTTGGCTTTTGATCTGGATATCCGGCTATCACTAAGAGTTCAGGCTCTATACCATCTGGAATATCAAGTATTTCCTTCATTGCTGTATGTGAAAAGGATTTCACGACACATGTTCCCAGGCCGAGCGCGTACGCTGCTAAAAGCATGTTTTGTACAGCCATTGCGCAATCTGCGATGGAGAGGTAATCTCGTGCCAGTTTTCCTCCAATTCTATATGCCTTCTCCCTGTCTGAGCATACCAGGATCGCCAGCGGGGCCTCGCCAAAATATCCTGGAGAAACCTTGCGTATTACATTAAGAACTTTAGGGTCATTAATTACAATGAAGAGCCAGGGCTGAATATTGCCTCCGGAGGGGGCCCAGCGAGCCGCATCCAACAATTTCTCTATAACCTCTTTACCTACTGGTACATTTTTATACTTTCTAATGCTCCTCCGTCCCCTTATAGCCTCAAATACATCCATTCTCGCCACCAAACCTCCTACTTCTCTTAAGGCTCTAAAAAGGCTTCTCCCAATTTAAGCCTTATAAGTGTAGGTCGCCTATGTTTAGGCTGAAATATTTGTTAAGGGCAGTAGAGACATAAGGCAAGAAAAGAATAAAATTTTTGGTACTGGAGAAGAATAGTGTTTTTAGGCGAGATGCTTGAGAGCTGGGAGTAGAAGGGGTCAAAGGCATGTTACTTTAAGAAGACTCTTTATAGCGGTTTCCCTCCTAGTTTTTGCATTATTTCTGGCATATTATTTTCTGACTCCACAGGGTCGCCCAACCTCGTCAGATCATGAGACTAATATGGATTTTTCGAGGGCTGCTCTTGTAGATGGTATTGGGCTCACAAAGCCTAACCCAGCCTTCCTAGATGGTGCGCATGAAATACTGGTTGGAGCAGGCTTGAAGGTTGACATTTACCGTGGAAACCAGGTTACCATAAGACTTCTTGACAATTTGGAAGGTTATGGCCTTGTAATACTGAGGGTTCATAGCGCCATCGACGCTAAATATGGCTTCTTATATCTCTTCAGCGCTGAGCTTTATAGTAGGGGGCGGTATCCCCTTGAGGAGTCATATGGCGCATATAGAGAAGCTTACACCTTTGATGGCAGTGAGGGGCCCTACTTCGCCCTACGCGCTGACCTTCTTGGAAGGGATGATGGGCTTAGGGGCTCAACTATAATATTGATGGGATGCAACGGAACAGGCTCTGAACATGCCATAAAAAGACTTTTTGAGAGGGGTGTAAGGGCGATAATAGCCTGGGATGGCTACGTAGACCTAGAATACACGGATAAAGTTACGTTAATGCTACTTAGGCTAGTCTATTGTGAAGGTTTAAGCTATGGTGAAGCCGTTCAAAAGATTGTGGATACAATTGGCCCTGACCCTATATGGAGATCAAAGCCGGTATATTTAATTAGCCCAGAAGCATAGGGCATCATAAGTAAAAAATAGTAGGAAAGATTTTTTATTTCCTAGTTACAGGCGCATCTCTTAATCTTAATCTCCTTAACATCATTATTAGAGCTGTTATCATGGTCACCGTTAGCGCGATAAGAGCCTCTGGGATTATCTGGAATGAAGCTTGGCAAGATACAGTCCCTCCGACTGGCGGCCTAACTGGTGGCGCATGGATTTTTGTGCCCCATGGATCCATATCTGAACCCCTAGGCCAAGTTACAATGGATTCATCAGCTATTACTGTCCCCTCTGGTAAATCTGAGTCAATTTTAACTTTTACTCTGAAAGATAGCGTCCTTCCTCTTGGTATCGTAAGATTCCAGCTGACGGAATGGGTAGCGCTATCATAGTTGCCAGGTGGGCTTGAGGATATATAGCTTACGCGTGCTGGCAAGTAATCCACTAAGGTCACATCTTTAAGATTTGTCGATGTGGGGTTCGAGAGATTGATTGTGTAGGTTATTGTTGACCCAGCCATAGCTTCGGTGGGACCACTCTTCACAATCTTTACATACGGATTTATGAAAAGCTGTATGGGGTGAGTATCCGTAACGGGGCCATACGTTGTCCCCCGATCATCCGTCCAGTTAGCATAAACATTATTAAACACTAATATGCCATCATATTTTGCGTCAGTAACGTTGACGGTTAGAGATATGCTTCTGGATTCGCCCGGCCCGATTGTTCCAAGATCCCATGTTACTCTGCCAGTAGATATATCGTAGGATTTATGGCTGGGCTTGCTGTCTATTAGCGTTAAATTATATGGTAGGTCGTCCCAAACCCGCACATTTGTAGCGTTTCTACCACCAACGTTTTTCACATTTATTGTAAAGTTTAAGGTTTGACCAATGGCTCCTTTCTGGTCTCCAGCCTTTTCTATTTCGAGCTGCGGAATTACAGATGCGCGTCGTCATAGCGTCGTAGATTGGGCCATAGCTCCTGCCTATAGTGTCTCTCCAAACAACAGTTACGTTATTCGTTACATTTTGGCAGAATCTCGGATATAGCGTCATATTAACTCTAAGGGTGAGGATAACTGTCTGTCCGACAGATATCTCCGAGATTGTCCAGTTAACCCAATGATCTTCCATGGAAGATGGTGGTGGTAAAGCAGAGACGTATGTTACGCCATCGGGTAACCTATCGCTTATTATAACGTTATGGGCTGGTGAACCGCCAAGATTAACAATTGAAATCGTGTAGTTGACTATCTGATTTGGATGAATGTTTAACGGGCCGGTCTTAACCACGCTTAACAGTGGGTTCGATAAGATTGTGGTAACCCATTCATCAGATATCGGCCTATACTGCTGCCCCGTATCATCTTTCCATTTAACTTCCACTGTATCCGTTATTGTTGTTCCATTCTGCACCGCTTCCCGCACTCTAACAGTTAACACCATAAGCACCTTTGTACCATTGCTTAGGGTTCCAAGGTTCCAAGTTATTTGATTACCCGTGATTGTGCCATTTGGCGTTGAGCTAATATATTCAACTAGACCGAGGTCTATAGTGTCCGTAACATTAACATTATACGCTGTTTCGTTTCCAATATTCTCAACCGTAATAGTGTAGGTTATTATGTCTCCCGGATAGCTTATTGATGGCCCAGTCTTATCTATACTCAGTTTCGGCCCAGCTATAACTGTGATATTCCATGCAGCCCATACAAGCATAGCGTTTTTTTCCGACTGCTGTGGCATTATTAGTTAAGGTGGCATTAATAGCAAGGGTGTCGTCAAATACGACCTCAAGCATTATCATAACTATATCATTTATGCCTAGTGTTCCGAGAGTCCAGTTAACCATATTCTTATTCGGGTCGTATATGCCTGTCGGGGTTCCAGGAGCTTCGGGATGCGCTGGACTAACGCCATTCGGCAATTTATCTGTAACATTAACACTATGTACGGTAGTATTTCCAACATTTGTTACAACTATCGTGTATAGGTATGTTCCTCCGGGATAGGCTTCCAGTGGCCCGGTCTTAACTATTGAAAGCATTGGTTGCGCCAGCGGTGTTGGTCCTTGGATGGTGTAGTTGAATGATCCCTTAAACGAATAGCCGTATGCGCTTCCTACGTCTGCACAGCCATGCCTAACGTCACGTATAGATGCATGCGCCATCAAATAAATTGTATCGTTTTGAGATACGCCTCCATCTATATTTGACAGTGGTATTGTATATAGGTCTGAGGTTACGCATGGACTATATGTATGCTTGTAAGTCCATAGCCCCGGCGCTCTCCAGATGAGCGGGCTCGTCGATACTTCAAGATGGGACTCGCTCATGGCGTAGTCCGGATAGCTTCCAGTGTCTATTTCGAAGAACACGTAGAGGTTTGTCCCATCATTCCAAACTCTGATAAAACCTATAGGAATATTTGTTGAACCTATAACAAATGGTACAGTGAAAGGCGACTCTATAGTGTGAGCTTTGGCGGGAGACAGACCTCCGTATAATGCTAAAGAAATCAAAATTATCAGTAATGCCATAAAGAGTAGGATTATACTTCGTGTTCTCAAAAAGCTTCCCCCTTAATATTATAACATATAATATATGATAGCGTAGCACTGAATATTTATATTTTAAGTATCTTCCAGCCAGTAACTATGTTTCTTCATGACCTTAGCAACTTTTAATTTCTGGGGATGGCATTTATAGGGTTAGTGAACCACTTGGTTCGGATTGTTGTCTATAGGTATGGTAGGGTTCCTGATGGCGAATTGTCTTTAATACTTGATGTTATGGAGGAATGCTATAGTAGGCTTATGCCCCATGAGGTCTCGTTGGTTGACCTTTATGTTTTCGAGAATTCCTCTCTTGCAGAATCCTTCCTCATGAGGGAGCGCATGAACCTAGGTATCTCAACGACGCCATTTCTTGAGGAAACATTCTTCGCCACACATGATGCATGGAGGGGAATTCCAAGAATCGCTCTATTCCTCGACAAGATGAGGGCTCTCCCAGAGCTGGTTAGGGTTGGTGGGATACGCCATGAGGTTGGGCACACAGTTCTACATGGAAGCCTAGAATATTACCTATTAGCCCTTCCGCCATCCTTACTTCAAGCAGTGGACAAGTTTAACATCCCCATAGAATATGCCAGAAACATACTTTACCTTGCTTCAATCGCCGTTAAAGATTATGAGGTTACACGCCTCCTATACGCTCATGGATATGTTAATGATCAAGTCGAATACGTAGGTTTCCTGCTGAGGGATAACAGGGATGAGACCTTATCATGGAGGCTTTCAAGCGGGAATAGCCTCCTCGAAGCGCTGCATATGATGTCTCTTCTAAAGGTCATAGGTTGCGCTGCCCCACTTCTTGCCGACGAGAATTTTGGAGGTAAAATGAGGGCGGATCTCACAAGATATTTAAATCATCTGCCGGAGGAACGATCAAGAGCCCTTATGGATATTGCCGAGAAGAGTTTTATGAGATTAAGAGGCGATACAATCCAGAATATCAACAGCGTAATGGAGGATTGCATCGCGATTTTTAGTAAAGTCTTTAGAAATGTGAGATGAACATTATTATTCTGAGAATTATTTAAATGACATGTCCCTTAATAAGGAAGTATTCTCCTAGCCTTATCTTGTATGTTTAAGAGCTGGGTTGAGGAGAATAAGTCTAAGATAAGCCTATACTTTAGGGGGAGAGGGGCCTCTAATTTAAAGTTTAGGTGTCCACTATGTGGTAAGCTACTCCATCGAGTCAACCTCTCAGGAAAATTTGAATGCAAAAATAGTAAATGTAAGCTCGTATATGTTGAGCTAAAGAAGTGGGAGATAAAATTCTGTCTTGAGCCCCTTCTAAGCATAAAATATGATTTGAGGCAGACTATTAGGGTTTAAACTCACCTAAAAATTTTAGTGCGCTAAAAGGCTCTCTCATAAGTTTGTCTCAGCGAAATATGTCACTCCCTTACTAAGCGCAGTTACGCTTATCAACATTATAGTAACTCGATAACAAAAAGCATCACTATTACTGCGGATAGGTTCTGAGGTGGAGACGATTTTATATGATACTTTTCAGTCTTGATATTTTAGATTCAACCCTAAAAGTTGATTTGCTATGTCGAGTAATGAAGAGAGTGTTAAGATAGGACTTGAGGTTCATGTACAGTTAACTAGCCTGAAAACTAAACTCTTCTGCGGCTGCTCTTCTGACTATAGGGGTAAGGAGCCGAATACCCTTGTCTGCCCCGTCTGCCTCGGTTTACCGGGCGCCCTCCCAGTCCTGAATGAGAAGGCCGTTAAATATGCCATTATGGCAGCCCTCGCACTAAATTGCAAAGTCTCCGAGAGGATGATCTTCTTCAGAAAAAATTACTTTTATCCGGACCTTCCAAAAAACTTTCAGATAACCCAGTATGACAGAGCTGGCGGAGTCCCGCTCGCTGTTGATGGCTACTTATACATCGAAGATCACGGACAAACTAAAAAGATACATATAAGCAGGGTTCACTTGGAGGAAGACCCTGGACGCCTAATTCACATCGGCCCAATAGACCAGTCACCCTACACACTCGTGGATTATAACCGATCGGGAATAGCCCTACTTGAAATAGTCACTGGGCCGGACATGACCTCGCCAAGAGAAGCTAGGCTCTTCCTCCAGAAGCTCAGAAATATTCTTGAGCACCTCGGGATATTTGATGGGAGTCTCGAGGGTTCTATGCGCTGTGACGCAAATATATCATTGGCTGGTGGAACTAGGGTTGAGGTTAAGAACATAACTTCGTTTAAGGAGGTTGAGAGGGCGCTGAGTTTCGAGATAATTAGGCAGAGGGGTCTGATTGAGAAGGGGGTCGCGGTTAAGCGGGAGACTAGGCATTGGGATGAGGTGCGGAGGGTGACAATATCCTTGAGGGCTAAGGAGGAGGAGCAGGATTATCGGTACTTCCCAGAGCCAGACCTCATTCCAGTAGTGATAGCTAAGGAGGTTGTTGAAGAGGTAAGGTCTAAGATGCCGGAGCTCCCGGATGAGAGGGCTAAGCGCTTCATGAGCATGTACGGCCTTCCAAAATATGACGCTGAGGTCCTCGTCAGCTCAAAGCAGTTGGCTGACTTCTTCGAGGAGTGCGCTAAATTATATGATAAGCCTAAGGAGATAAGTAATTGGATGATGAGCGACTTACTCCGCTACCTATATGAAAATAACCTTGAGCTATATGAATCTAAGATAACGCCGAAGATGCTTGTCGACATGATACGCTTAATCGACGAGGGCATCATAAGCGGGAAGATTGCTAAGAAGATCCTCCCGGTAATGATTGTATCTGGAAAAGATCCTAGGAGAATAATTGAGGAAGAAGGGCTAATAAAAATATCTGATGAAAAAGTTTTAAGTGAGCTCGCGGACAGGGTTTTCGCCGAGAACCCGAAGGCAGTTAAAGACGCCCTCGTAGATGAGAAGGCAGTAAATTACCTTGTAGGGCAGCTCATGAAGCTAACAAGGGGCAGAGCCGACCCAGCTCTCGCAAACAAAATAATAAGAGAAAAACTTGAAGAAATAAAGAGCGGAGCTAAATCTATATAGTTTTTTCAAGGCCGAGGCCGAGAATCCTCCTTAAAAATCTATATGCGTTGAAGGCAGCGTCCTTGTCGGAAATAAGATCAATTACTGAGCTGAGGATGCATACCCCGCTGATACCGCGTAGCTTAGCTAAGCCTAAAAGCAGACCTGATAAACCAATTATTCTCTCACCAGCGTATATTTTAGTCCCCATACCGACACACTCTGAAATAATTTTATCCGACGTCCCAGCAACATAGATTACCCTCTGAGGATACATTAATGGGATTCCATCCACCGTGAATATGAGGGCGCAGTTAAGCTTCTCCATAAAATCCAGAATATCGCCGCATATCTCATAATACGCGGGGATATCGTCGGGCGGGGGTTGTTCCTCACCTGTAAGTATCACTAGGTTGTTCTCGGCGGAGACAAAGAAGCTATATTTTAGTAGGTTGCATAATCCCTCGGAATCAACTTGCGTATAGTCTGGAAGAAATGGCGAATAGAGTTCTGCAAATAATTTGGCGTCCAAAGACTCTACCAGAAGCTTAGAAGCGGTTACACCGACGCCGCCGGCCCCTGGAAAACCAGCCACCATAATGGCCTCTTTTAGATTCGGCTGAAAAATCACCCTTATGCACGTCTTATCCAAGTCTCTTCTCCAAGCATTATCCTTGGAGAGACACATATTTAATTATTACTATGATGGAGTTAGCGCAATCCCTGGCATTTATTGAAAATGGCTTCGCTGAATACTAAAAATATAGGATGCTTACAAATATCTCTTCTATGAGAGAGGATGGTCACAAACCTCCCAGCAGAGGCTAAGGCCAAGTGGGCTGAGGTTGTAGCGGCCAGATCCCCAGAAGAAAAGGTAAGATTAATGCGAGAGTTTCTCTCGCTAGTCCCAAAGCATAAGGGGACTAGTAAGCTAGTTGCGAATATTAAGCGTAAGATAGCGGAGCTGGAGCGCGAGCTTGAGAGATCTAAGGCTAGGAGGAGGGGTGGCGGACCGGGATTTGCCATACCGAAGGAGGGGGCTGGTCAAATACTCATTTTAGGCCCGCCTAATGTGGGCAAGAGTAGCCTGCTAGCCGCTGTCACTAACGCAAAGCCTGAAATAAGCCCGCTCCCCTTCACAACCCAGAAGCCGATTCCAGGCATGCTCCAGTATAAGGATATACAATTCCAGCTTGTCGATGCGCCAGCGATCGTTGATGGTGCTGCTGAAGGGAGGATGGATGGGCCGCAGGTACTTAGCTTGGTGCGTAATGCTGATGGACTTATAATAATGGTTGATCTCTCAGAAGACCCCATTGGACAGTTTCACATGGTTCAGTCCGAACTAGATAAAGCTGGGATATTAATCAAGAAGCCGGAGGGGGAGGTTGAAATCCTTAGAAAGGCGCATGGCGTGGGCATCCAAATTGTGGGCGGGGGCGTGCTTGTCGGCTGCACTTATGAGGATGTAAAGAACTTGCTAGGGAGCTATAGACTCATGTCAGCGACTCTAAGGATAAGTGGAAGGGTAACGCTGGATGATATTGAGGATGCGCTTTTCTCAAGCAGCGTCTATAAGCCAACAATCGTCGTCGCAAATAAGCTTGACTTATCCAACGCGAAAGCAAACTTAGCGTTATTGGAAGATGAAGTGAAGAGGTTTAAGGTTCCCCTCCTAGCGGTCTCATGCCTAAGCGGAGAGGGGCTTAGGAACCTTGGAGAAAATATATTTAGGGTTTTAGATATTGTGAGAGTTTATACGAAGGAGCCGTCGTCTAAGGAGCCCTCTAAAAAACCCCTCGTGGTAAGGAGCGGAACGAGCGTCATAGAGGTTGCGAGGAAGCTGCATACAGAAATGTATAAGAACTTTAAGTATGCCCGCATATGGGGGCCAAGCGCAAAGTATCCTGGAGAGCGGGTTGGGCCAACACATATACTGATGGATGGGGATGTCATCGAGATACACTACTAGAATCCAACTAACCGGCCAATAAGAAGTATATAATCTCCCCCATGTTATCAATTTTTATAATCTATTCGACGCTAAGTATATTTGGCTCACAGAGGATTAAAATTAGAAGGGAGATTATTTTTATGCCCATGGGTTTAGATGAGGTTCGCATCAAATGCCCAAAGTGCGGTAAAATGGTTCCGGCAATGAAATACTGCATTTATTGTGGCTCTCAATTACCAGCCGCCCAGCAGCGCCCCGAGAGGCCGCGACCGATGGAGCTTCCTCCCCCACCAGTCCCACCCCTTGTCCAACCGCCGACCCAGCCAAGTCCCACGGCCCCACCCATTGGGCTTGAGGGGGAGGTAATGAACCTTATGTCTAACACATCATCGCTTTACGCGAGGAAAGTTGCCCTCTTCAAGCTCTTCCAGTCCGGTGAGGTTTCAGAGAAGGTCTTCCTAAAACTCTACAATGAATATAGTGGCAAGTTAAGCGAGCTTCTTAATATTAGAGTTCGCAAGCTCGAGGAGCTTAGAAGGAGGCTTGATGAGGTAAATAGGCGCTTAAACGAGATCGCCTTGAGCATTGAAGAGCTTTCAGTACGCTATAAGATAGGTGAGGTTGACCTCAGCTTTTTCTCGCAAAGATCTGAGAAACTTAAGGCTGAACAGAAAGAGCTGGAGAGCATGGCTAGGAGCATCAGGCTCTCCCTAGATCGTCTTGAGAAATTGATGAGTGATAAGACCCCGAGCGAGATAAAGAGTATGGAGAGCGATCTGAGGATGGCGTATGAAGCCATAAAGAATATGGTCAGCGAGGGAAAGGTCTCCAGCGAAGTGCTCGATGCTGTGAAGGTGGATGTTGAGGAGACGATAGCCCTCCTCGACTCACTTGTAAGGGATAGAAAAGAGAGGGAGAGGGTGCTTAGGGAGGAGCTTGAGACCCTCAATGCGAGATATAAGATTGGCGAGATAAGCGTTGAGGAGTATGAGAGGCGGAAGAAGGAGATACAGGAAGAAATAAATAAGGTTTGGTCATAAAACGGTAACCTCAAGCGTGCACCCTGAAAGCGTCTAAGCAAAAAGAGACACGTGAATTATTATGGAATTTAAATCTCTCGTTGAGGTCTGCGAGAATCTAGAGAGGATTACCGGGCGGAATACGATGATTACGCTTGTCTTGGAATTTTTGAAAAATTTAAGTGTGGAGGAAATAGAGCCAGCTATCTCAATGATGCTTGGCAGAGCTTTCCCAAAATATGACCACAGAATCCTAAACGTCAGCTGGGCAACATTAAGTAAGGTGATTAAGCGTTTAGCCAGCGCCCACTGGTCAGCGTTTTATCAGGCTTTCAGAGCTACTGGCGACGTAGGCGCGGCTGTACAGGCGGTCTTTGAGAGAAGAAGGATTGCCAATAGGCAAACCACCCTACTTGAGAGGCCGCTTACGATTCTTGAAGTGAGAAGGATATTTGAGAGTATTGCGGAGGCTAAGGGCGAGGCGGCTAGGGAGAAGAAGGAGAGGTTAATTGAGGGACTGTTCAGCCGCGCCACGCCCTTAGAGGCAAAATACCTCACAAAAATAATTATTGGTGAGATGAGAACCGGCTTCCAAGAGGGCTTAATGGAGAGCGCTGTTGCAAAGGTATTCTCAATACCGCTGAAGGATGTTCAATTGGCTTCAATGGCCAGTGGGGACATAAGTGAAGTAGCATATCTATGCAAGAAGTATGGCAAAGATTACATAGCGAATATAGGCTTCAGAATATTTAGGCCGGTTAAACCCATGCTCGCCAAAATGGCCGCTGATTTAAGAGAGGTTTTTAAGGAGCATGATGGAAAAACCGCCTTAGAGTATAAGTTGGATGGCGCTAGAGTGCAGATACACCTGTCTAATGGCGATGTTAAGATATTTAGCCGTAGGCTAACAGATGTGACCAAAAGCCTACCCGAGGTAGCTAGCCTCGTTCGGGATGAAGTTAAGGCTAGGGAGGCTATTTTAGAGGGTGAGGTTATAACTGTCGGCGAGGATTCAAGGCCGATGCCCTTCCAATACTTAATGCGTAGATTTAAGAGGGTTCATGAAATAGATAAAATTGCTAAGAGCATCCCAATAGAACTGTATCTCTTCGACATTCTATATCTTGATGGGGAGAACGTCATTAAAACACCCTATATTGAGCGCAGGGAAGTGCTTAAAGAGGTTGCCGGAAGCATACAATTAATAAAGCAGATTGTGACCAGCAGCCTTAGCGAGGCCGAAGCCTTCCTTAAGGCAGCTATCGATGAGGGGCATGAGGGGCTCATGGCTAAGAAGCTCGACAGCCCATACACTCCCGGGGTGAGGGGGAAATATTGGTTTAAGGTTAAGGAGACTCTGCCGCAATTGGATTTGGTTATAGTTGCCGCCGAGTATGGATATGGGCGCAGACATAATTGGCTCTCAGATTACTACTTAGCGGCCAAGGATGGCGATGGCTTCGCAATAGTCGGTAAAACTTTTAAGGGCTTAACTGACAGCGAGATGGAGGAGATGACTAAGCGCCTTAAGGAGATAGCGATTAGGGAGGAGGGGAATAGGGTTATAGTTATGCCGAAGATAGTTGTTGAGGTTGCTTATAATGAGATTCAGAGGAGCCCTAAATATAAGTCTGGAATGGCTCTGCGCTTCGCCAGGATTACGAGAATACGCGATGATAAGACTCTGGAAGAGGCGGACACAATGGACACGTTGCGCAGAATATATGAGAGCCAGTTCCACAGAAAATCTAAGATCTCCGGAGGGGAGGATTCCATTGCAGGTTTTCATAAGAAGGTCTGTTATGAATAGCATATTGAGTTATGCTAGGATGCGCCATCCAAGAGAGGGGATACTCCTCTTAAGAGGGGATGTTAAAGGGGGTAAGATTGAAATTAAGGAGACCTTGATTCCACCACTGAGCACATGCGGCAACGGTTTCTCGTCTTTCCAGCCATATATGCTCCCACTAGATCTATCAATTGTAGGAGTAGCCCACTCACATCCATCCGGCCTCCTAGCCCCATCTACTGTGGACTTGAACAACTTTTATGGTAGGGTAATGATCATAGTTGCTTTTCCATATATGACCGAGAGAGATATGGTCGTTGTTAATGGCAGGGGGGAGAGACTGGATTACAGAATTATAGAGGGTTAGGGGGTTTATGGAAGAGGCTGCTCTGATTGCGGAAAGCTTAATGAATTCTGGGGCGCTGAAGTTTGGCAGATTTATCTTGAAGTCTGGGATTGAAAGCCCATATTACATAGATTTAGCTTGGCTTTTGTCCTCCCCCGCGGATTTTGAGCGGGTCTCAAGGATAATAGCGGAGAGAATTCGGAACATAGTTTCTAGGAGGTCGATAAATAAGCTGGCAACAATAGAGCTTAAGGGCGCATTAATACTGCCCCATGTGGCAAGCATGCTCGGAATTCCATGCATAATTGTGAGGAAGGAAGCGAAAACTTACGGCTTAGCTGAAAGGATAGTTGGAGGCGGAGTTAGACGTGGCGAACGCTTCATATTCTTTGATGATGTGCTGACTGATGGTAGATCAAAGATTGAAGGCATAAAGCCTATTGAGGACGAGGGCGGGATAATTGATACGATAGTCGTCGTCATAGATAGGGAGCAGGGAGGGAGAGAGAATCTCAAATCTCTAGGATATAACGTTGAGGCTATAACAACGATCTCAGAGGTGGTGGATAGGCTGTTAAAGACTGGTAAAATAGGTTTGGAGGAAGCTAAAAAAATAATGGCATATGTTAAATCGCAGAGGAGGACTCTTAATAGACATTAACAATATTAGTTATAAGGAATTATAGACGATGATAAGCCATGTTGGGCGGGGAATCCTATACCGCTAAGATACTTGGTGCAGGTGGAATTTATCCGTATAGAAGTAAGGTCGAGAGATACTTAAGCGATATGCGTGAATATTTCGTAGATAAGCAGGCTGTTGATGAGATTCTTTCCTCTGGAAGGAACCCGTTGATCTATGTGGTATATGAGATAAACCGGGAGCTTCAAGGCGAGCTTAACGTTGGCTATACAATAATTTACCCCGGAAAGATAGGCGACGAGTATTATTTCACCAAGGGTCACTTCCACAAAAACATTTTAGCAGGCGAAGTTTACATCGGGGTAAGCGGTGAGGGCCTTATTCTAATGCAGGATAGAGAAGGGGGATTCATGGTGGAGGAAATAGAGTCTGAAGCAATAGTTTACGTTCCGCCCGGCTTCGCCCACCGGACAGTAAATACTGGCAAAAAAGAGCTCATTTTCCTATCAGTTTATCCCTCTGATGCAGGCCATGATTATGAGAGCATAATGAAAACAAATTTCGCAAAAATTGTTGTTGAGAGAGGGGGGAAACCAGCACTAATAGACAATCCAAACTATAAGAGACTTTAAGCATTACTTAAAAATCTGCTCAGGAAAAACAGCATCTATTACTTGTTCTTTTACAAAAATTTGACGATAAAGATTAATAATTTTCTTTCCACTTTTTCTTCACGAGAAAAGGGTAAGAGTATGGTTTGTCCCATAAGAGAGAACTGCGGTGTTATAGGAGCGTTCTCATTAGAGGGATGCAATGTAACCCCCCTGCTAATAAGTGGTTTAGAGACTCTCCAACATAGGGGTCAGGAATCTTGGGGTGTAGCTGTCACTAATCACCAGACATTTAAGAGACCTGGAATAGTTCTTCATTCAGTCGACGTTGAATACGACAAGATAGTTAAAATTGAGGGCAGCTCTGGGATAGGTCATGTTCGATACTCTACAACGGCTAAATCAACAATCGAGTATGCCCAGCCGATAGATGTAGGAGATATGACGGATAACAAGGGTTTTAGAATCGCTCATAATGGAACCCTTGAAAGGGAAATTCTTGCGGAAAATCTAAAGAATTTTGGTTTATCCCCACCGCAGGGTGCCTCAGATACAGAGCTTATGGGACTGAACCTTTACGTGCTCCTAAAGAAACATGGTAGTTGGGTTGAAGCCTTCGAGAAATTAAATCCATATTTAAATGGCTCATTCTCATTAGTCATATTAACGTCTAATGGCGGGCTTGTGGCCGTAAGGGATGATAAAGGCTTCAGGCCATTATGTCTCGGGTGGCATGAAGAAACCTCGTCGTATATAATAGCCTCAGAGAGCTGCGCTTTGGAAGTTCTTGGTGCAGAACTTATAAAAAATGTCGAGCCCGGCGAGATAGTGACAATAAATGAGGACGGCTTGAGCTCAGAATATTTTGCTAAATGCGAGAGTCATGCGCACTGCCCATTCGAGTACACGTATTTCGCCCATCCGAGCTCAAAAATAGAGGGCATAACGGTTTACAATGCAAGAAAAAATATTGGACGTGTTCTGGCTGAGAAATATCCAGTTGAAGGTGATGTAGTCGTCCCAGTGCCAGACTCAGCTAGGCCAGCAGCTCTAGGATACTCTGAAAGAACCGGGATACCCTTTGAGGAGGGATTATTAAAAGATCGGTATAGGCGTAAGGGTGGATGGAGGAGCTTTATTGAGCCGGAAAAGAGGGAAGTAATAGTTTCGAAAATCGTTGCCGTGAAGGAAGTTATTGAGGGGAAGAGGGTCATACTTATTGATGATAGCATCGTTAGGGGGACAAGCTCAAAAATAATAGTTGGCGGTAAACTTAAGTATGCAAAAAGTGTCTCCCTACTGCTGACTTTTCCGCCAATAATTTACCCATGCTATATGGGGATAGACTTTCCAAGTCAGGAGGAGCTCCTGGTCTATAGAATATGTGGGGCCTCAAAGAGTCTTGAGGAAATCAATAGGAGGGTCGCCGAGTATATTAGCGCCTCCTTTGTCGGCTACAATGATGTAGATGGCTTAAGTAGAGGAATAGGCTTGCCAAAGGGTCAGCTCTGTTTAGCATGCACAACAGGGGATTATAGCTGCCTAAAATTTAAGCCGAAATTTAAGTCTAGAGAAGAAATGAGGAAATAGTCAATATAGTCCTCAGTTATCTCCGTCACCGCGGGAATAGCTATGTTTTTTATCAGAGATAGTTAAGAATTTAGCCATGAAAGTTAATTCTAATCTTTGCTAAAATGTTAGGTGTCATAGTGTATGGCCAAGGTCTATAATTCAGTTCTCGAGATTATAGGTAACACGCCATTAATTCGGCTAAATAAAGTAACCGAGGGTCTAAAATGCACGGTTCTTGCAAAACTCGAGTTTCTTAATCCGGCTGGGAGCGTCAAGGATAGGATAGGACTAAGTATGATTGAGGAGGCTGAGAGACTCGGCATAATCAATAAAGATACAGTAATCATAGAACCTACCAGTGGCAACACCGGCATAGCCCTGGCGATGGTCGCTGCAGTTAAGGGCTATAAGCTCATCATTGTTATGCCGGAGAACGTTAGCGTGGAGAGGCTTGAGATCATTAAGGCTTATGGCGCTGAGGTAGTCTTAACCCCGGCCAATGAGGGCATGGAAGGTGCCGTCAGAAGGGCTAATGAATTAGCGTCAAAAAATCCGAACTCATTTATCCCAAATCAGTTTAAGAATCCCGCCAACCCGAAGATACATAGGGAGACAACTGGTCCGGAGATCTGGAGGGACACTAATGGGAAAGTCGATATTTTTATTGCGGGTGTCGGGACTGGTGGAACAATAACTGGCGTTGCCGAATACATAAAGCCGCTTAAGCCTGAGTTCAAAGCTATTGCAGTAGAACCGTACAATTCTCCGGTTTTAAGCGGCGGTAAACCCGGCCCGCATATAATTCAGGGGTTAGGCCCCGGTTTCATACCAGAAGTTCTCCGGCTAGATCTAATAGATGAAATTATTAGAGTTAGGGATGAAGATGCCATTAAGATGGCCCGACTTCTCGCCAGGATGGAGGGGCTGTTCGTTGGAATATCCTCTGGTGCAGCGGTATTCGCCGCCTTAGAGGTTGCTAGAAGACCTGAGAGTGAAGGTAAACTTATAGTCACTGTCCTTCCAGATGGTGGTGGGCGTTACTTAAGCACCACCCTATTTAGTGATAACCGATATGTTTTTCCTTAACTTCTCTATAAAAATTAAAATTATTTGAGGTTGTGAGTGGATTGGAGGAGTTCCTTGAGAAGGTTGATAAAACAACCCGTGTATGGGCTTCCAGGGAGATGCTTAGTTTACTCATGAGGGGCGAAGAATACGTTGAGGAAGATTGGCTCAAGGAGGGTCTTCCCAATCTTATTGAGAAGATTGTTGAGAGCTATGAGAAGCACGGCGGGATAAATCAATCAGGAGATATGGAACTTCCATCAAAGCAAGCGATCATAGAGATATTAGAGGACCTGCTCTCCATAATATTCCCAGGATACTTTGGAAACACTAAAGTTAACAATGCTAACATTAGATACTTTGTTGGCAGCGTTTTAAGCTCCGTGTACTCCAGGCTTGTTGATGAAGTGGAAAAGAGTCTCAGATACATTTCCAGGCATTTTGGAGTCGTCTCCGATGAGGTCTGCCGCAGGAGAGCGAGGGCTGTTGTTAAGGAGGTTCTTGAAAAACTCCCAGAAATAAGGGCCATGTTGATTGGTGACGTTCAAGCGGCTTATGATGGTGATCCAGCTGCTAAAAGTACGGATGAAGTTATACTGAGTTATCCATGCGTTCTGGCCATAGCAACATACAGGATAGCCCATGAACTATATATTAGGGGCGTACCCCTCATACCGAGAATAATGACCGAGTACGCACACTCAATAACTGGAATAGATATCCATCCAGGGGCAAAAATCGGAAAGAACTTCTTTATAGACCATGGAACGGGGGTTGTAATTGGCGAGACGACTGAAATAGGAGACAACGTTAAGATTTATCAGGGTGTTACCCTTGGAGCATTAAGCTTCCCGAAGGATGAGAGGGGTAAGATAATTAAGGGTTTAAAGAGACACCCAACTGTCGGAGATAATGTTGTAATATACTCTGGCGCAACAATTTTAGGTGGTGAAACAATAATAGGCAGCGATGCAGTTATAGGCGGAAACGCCTGGATAACCTCATCAATCCCGCCTGGAACAAAGGTGATAGTTGCGCCGCCAAAATTATACTATAAGAATAATGTTGAAAATGAAACTTAATTTAGAGCGATCTTTCGCTGAGAAGATATATAAGCGTGTAGAGAACTCTAATCTCACTAACATCATGATTGGTGGAAAGCGAAGATAAATAGGGCTACATGGTTTATCGTAGTCTTTCCCCTCATCCTATTTAGAAGATGAAATATCAAAATTTTCTTTTTCCCGTGAATTTTCCATCCAAAACTTTTAATAGTATATTAGCGATTAATTGAACGAAAAACTTATTATTTCATTTAATTAGTTGCTAATCTAAATAGTTCAATGTTGAGGATAAAGGATGCTTGAGTGGGTCTTTGAGAGCCTAGGGCTTGTTGGTAACGCTATAATTCTTCTAGTTGGGATGTTAGTTCTTGATAAGTCAAGCGACTTGGCGGTAGACAACTCCGTTAAGATTGCTGAGATAACGGGGATTGGGAAAACAACGATAGGCTTCCTGTTAATTGCCTTATCTACATCGCTACCAGAACTTTCAGTCTCAGTTTTCTCTGCCGTAAACCCGGAGGCTATTGGTGTCGCGATAGGAAATGTTTTAGGATCAAATATTGCGAATCTCTGCCTAATCTTGGGTCTATGCTTCCTAATATTATCTTTAAAGACACGGGGTAGCATGGTAGATCATTTCAATAGAATGACGATTGCAGAAATAAGAGATCTATATTTTGGGTTATTTATAGCGTCGCTAATTCCTTTAATCCTAATATATATTGGTTACGCGAGCAGCGTCATAGGGGCAGTATTAGTGACAATATTTGTGATCTACAATATTCAGATCATCAGATCTAGGAAAAATAAGGAAGCATATCGTTTAAGTAGGGGAGGCAAGATCATTAAATATGTTCTATTTGCACTTCTAGGTGTGGCTGGCGCCGTCTCCAGCGCATATTTTATGGTTGAGTCAGCCTCCTATATTGCGGAGGGGCTGGGCGTTCCAAAAGTTATAATCGGCGCAACGATAGTGGCCTTCGGCACAAGCCTACCCGAGCTTGTAACTAGCATTGATGCAACAAAGAAGGGACATATTGAGTTAGCATTAGGTAACATTATTGGTAGTGGCTTTGTAAATATAACGTTAATTTTGGGTGTAGCGTTGTTGGGTGGTCCCTTTCGAGTTAACATGGCCGCATTCTCAAGCCTAGTTATATTCTCAACAATGGCTAATATCCTACTCTGGTATTTTCTCTCAGGCGAAAGAATAGGCTGGAGGGAAAGCGCAATTCTACTTTTCATGTACATATTGTTTATAGCCACGAGCTTAGGCGCGTATCATTCTTAAAGCTTTATAATTAGTAAGTAATAGTAAGAAATGAAAAAGGTTATAGGTAAGATTTCTTAAAATAATGTAGCCCTATATAGAAAAGGTAGAGGTATGGAAAGGTGTGAAGGTTTCCGTCAAATTAATATTCACATGCTCGGCGTGGTGAAGGTTTAGCTATGGGACGCTATAAGCAAATTGAAGAAATAATTAAACTAATGAATAATCCAGAATGTATTAGAAATACTAGTATAATAGCTCATGTAGACCATGGGAAGACAACCCTATCAGACAGCCTGCTGGCCGCTGCCGGAATAATTAGTATGGAGGTTGCTGGCCAAAGGCTCTTTTTAGACTCCTGGGAGCTTGAGCAGAAGAGGCAGATGACGGTCTTCCCATCGAATATAAGCCTAGTCCACACCTATAAAGGCGTGGAGTACCTCATAAATCTAATTGACACACCTGGACACATAGACTTCAGCGGGGCGGTGACGAGGAGTCTAAGGGCTGTAGACGGAGCACTCGTCGTCGTTGATGCGGTTGAGGGGCCGATGACGCAGACGGAAACAGTTTTAATGCAGGCCCTGCGCGAGAGAGTTAAACCGATTCTGTTCATAAACAAGGTTGATAGGCTAATTAAGGAATTAAAGTTAACCCCGCAGGAGATGCAGCAGAGGTTTGCGAAGATAATACTTAGAATAAATCATCTGATTGAGAAGTACGCTCCACCCGAGCATAAGAAGGACTGGCAAGTCAAAGTTGAGAATGGCACTGTCGCCTTCGGCTCCGCTCTGCATAAGTGGGGCTTCACACTGCCGTACATGAGGGCTAAGGGAATAACTTTTAAGGATGTTATTGACGCCTACTTAGGTGCGCCTGAAGAGGTTGCCAAGAATGTTGATGCATTAAGCAAGATTGTCCCACTTTATGAACCCGTACTCGATATGTTCTGTGAACATCTGCCAAATCCGATTGAGGCTCAGCCATATAGGCAGGTCCAAATATGGCCAGGTGACCCGAAGAGCCACGTGGGTTTAAGTATGGGTAAGGTTGATGCAAATGGTTCACTTCTAATGTGCGTGACCGCGGTCGAGGTAGATCCGCATAGCGGCATTATCGCTATAGGGCGAGTTTTCAGTGGATCTTTGGAAAGAGGTAAGGTTATTCAGCTGGTTACTGGCCGGCAGAAGGCTACCATTCAGCAGGTCTACATGTATATGGGCACCGATAAAATTATTGTCGATAGGGTACCAGCTGGAAACATAGCAGCAATCTCCGGATTACCCCCCTTACAGGTTGGCGAAACAATAGCTGATGACGGGGTGGAAACCCAGCCGTTTGAAAGTCTAAAGTATGTCTCCGAGCCAGTTGTGACTGTGGCCATCGAGCCCGCGGATATCAGGGATCTACCACTCTTCGATAAGGTTATACGCAAGATAACTCTGGAGGATCCGAACCTTCGCTTTATAATAAATAAGGAGACTGGCGAGTATCTTTTAAGTGGGATGGGCGAGCTACACCTGGAGATAGCTGCTTACCGTATGCAGGAGGCGGGCCTTAAGGTTAAGATGAGTAAACCAATAGTAGTGTACCGTGAAACAATAAGTCAAGATTATAAGGGCCCTTCAATCATGGGTAAGAGCCCAAATAAGCACAATAAGCTCTGGGTTACCGTTGAGAGGCTCTCAGAAGACGTCATTGAGACTATAAAGGCTGGCAGGATCTCTGAAATGCAGAAGCGGGATGAGAGGCAAAAGATACTTATGCAGGAGTTCGGATGGCCTGCCGAAGACGCGAGGAATGTAATAGCTATTGAGGGGACGAATGTCCTCGTGAATAGGATTAAGGGTAGGCAGTTCGTCGAAGATGTTATTGAGCATATTAAGGCGGCCTTCAGGGACGCCGTGAACGCTATGCCGCTGGCTAAGGAGCCCGCCTATGGACTCAAAGTAAACCTTGAGGATATACTTATCCATGAAGACCCGGTACATAGGGGGCCAGCTCAGATAATGCCTATGACTTGGCGGCCAATATGGGGCTGCTTCCTATTATGTGAGCCGAAGCTCTTAGAACCTCTATTAAATTTTGAGTGCAAGGTTCCAAGCGACTTTCTAAGCCAGGTTATTGCGATCATTCAGAGGAGGCGTGGGAGGCTTATAGATATAACGAGTGAAGAGGATATAATGTTGGTTAAAGCTGAGCTTCCCGTTGCGGAATCATTCGGGTTGGCCGATGAGCTCAGATCCTCAACTCAGGGTAGAGCTTTCTGGGCAACCCAGTTTAGTAGGTGGGCGCCAGTGCCAGACTCTATGCAAATGGACATAATAAGACAGATACGTGAGAGAAAGGGCTTAAGTTCAGAGATACCGAGGCCGGAAGAGTACTGCGATATAGAGTAGGGTGCTATTTTACTTTTCAATTTCCCTCTTATTTTGAGGGCAACGTTTAAAAGGTTGTGTACTCATAAAAGTAGTAGTTTGGTGATGGTATGCCCAGGGAGTTTAGGTATAGAGGATGTGCGCTTGAAGAGTTAATGGATATGTCAATGGACGAGTTTATGCAGCTACTTACAGCACGTGCTCGAAGAAGCTTAAAACGCGGCTTATATTATGAGCAGAGAAGGCTTCTAGAAAAGGTGCGGATCGCAAAGGAGGGCAAACATAATAAGCCCATTAAAACCCATTGTAGAGACATGATAATATTGCCAGAAATGGTTGGTTTGACGATCCATGTTTATAATGGAAAGGAGTTTGTTCCAGTGGAGATTAAGCCTGAGATGATAGGGCACTATTTAGGCGAGTACGCAATAACAAACAAGCCGGTTAAGCATGGAAGCCCTGGTATAGGGGCTACGAGAAGCAGCATGTATGTGCCACTTAAGTAGGGCTTAGAGCTTATCAAGGTGGATTATTCTCTACATTCTTTTAGGGGCATCTATACCAAGCAGCATTAACGAGTTTCTCAAAGTTATTCTTACAGCATCAACTAATGATAGTCTTGCATCGCTCAACTCACGCGGCTCAGCTTTAATAACCGGTAGTGATGCGTAAAACGTGTTGAATTTATCTGCTAGGGAGTTCGCGAAGTCTGCTATAAGGTTAGGTTTAAGGTTATCCGCCGCCTCAGCAAATATCTCCGGGAAAAGCGCTATCATCAGCACTATCTCACGCTCAATAGGCTCTTTAAGTAAGGAGAAGCCTGCGCTCCCGACCTCTCTTGAAGCCTTCCTCAATATGCTACATGCTCTTGCATGAGTGTATTGTATATATGGTCCGCTGTTTCTCTCAAAGTTTACAACTCTATCCCAAGTAAAGGTGACTGGTTTTAATGGGTCCGTCTCGATCAGGGCATACTTCACGGCGCCTATACCAACGCTTTCGGAGATCTTACGCATCTCATCTTCAGACAACTCTGTTGAGCGCTTCTTGACCTCCATATACGCCCTTGAAACAGCCTCATCTATGACCTCATCTAAGGTTATATAGCGCCCTCTCCTGCCAGAAATCCTTAGGCCTGGAAAGCTTACAAGGTTGTAAGCGAAGTGTATAAGGTTATCCGCCTCCTTCCTGTAACCTAATGCATATAAAGCTAATTTTAACTGTAGCTGAGATAGCTTCTGCTCAATTCCTATAACATTAATCACTTTGTCAGCCCTCTTAAACTTCCAGATGCTATAGGCTATATCCCGCGTTGTGTAGAGGGTTGTTCCATCCGATCTGCCGAGCGTTAGGGATGGAATCTCATAGTCTTCTTTAAGGCCCATAGTCTTCTTAAGATTAAAGCCTCTTGCAACGCCCTCTGCGTCGAACTCAAATACCTCGCCCTTGCGAAAGACGTATGGTGTTCTCTTTAGTGCATCTAGATATCTTGCCACGTCACCACTCCAGATAAAGTCGCTCTCCCAATCCCATGAATCAAAATACACACAAGCCCTCTCAAGGGTCTGCTTAAACCCCTCTAGGCATATGGATGATATCTCTCGGATTAATTTCATCGCCTCTTCATCACCGGCCTCATAGTTCCTCATAAGAGCGTTAACATCAGCCTCCGGCTCCTCTATCCTCTCAAGGGCATCCAGCATTTTGTTAAACATGTCCGGAAATCTTTCTTGTAAATCTACAGCAACTCCAATCCACTCATCTAGCTCCGCCCTAGCCCTCCGAGTCTCATCCAGTTTACCTTCATCTCCCTCCAATTGCTTAATGGTCTTCTTAAGTCTCCTAATCTCAAGGAGGCAATTGGTGATGGCGTATATTGCTCCAACGAAATGGTCTGGTTTTCCCCTCGGGGTGGGATTACCCAGCAGTTTATAGCCAAATGCGGCTATCGTGGACTGTCGACCAACATCATCAATATAATAGTGCCTAGAGACTATGTGTCCCCTGGCCTCAAGTATGCGGGCTAAAGAGTCTCCTAGGAATGTATTTCTTGCCGAACCAATGTGAATTGGGTGAACGGGATTAACGCTTGTATGCTCAACTATTATCCTTTTAGGCTCACTTGCCTTAACGAAGCCATATTTATCGTCAAGGGTTCTCGCAGATGTTACTGTTAGTGAGGATAACTCTCTATAATTTGCGTAAAAATTTATGTATCCTTGGGCGGCAGCCACACTCTCTATCAGCGGATAGCTCTTAATAATTTCTTTAGCCCTAACCTCGACATCTTCAGCAACCTCGTTTGGAGCCTTTGACAAATATTTTGCAGCTTCAAAACATATGAGTGAAGTTAATTCGCCAAACTGTGGTTTCGGCGGTATGTCGAGAGTTATCTTAAATGCCGTTAAATCTGGGAAGATGCCCTCTAAAGCTCTGAGCAGTAAACTTCTGCACTGCTCTCTAAACTCTGTGAACGGACTTAAAGATATTTTCCTCTCCATCAGCCTATACACCGCTAAAAATAGCTTTGAAGGCGCCCATATAAAAGCTAGTACCATTACCTTATTAAGGACAATTTCACCTCTCTATTATGAGCGATGAAGAAGATTACTGGATTCATCAGAATTGTACGTCCAATAAATTGTCTGATGATGGGGTTCGCCGTCGTAGTCGGCGCCGTCATATCTACCGGAGGAAACATTATTGGAGGGAATATGCTAAATCTAGTGTTTGGTTTTATAACTGCCCTGACTTTAACCGGGGCTTCTATGGCGATAAATGACTATTATGACAGGGAGATCGATGCGGTAAATGAGCCGGATCGGCCTATACCCAGCGGACTAGTAAATCCATCTGAAAGCATAACCATATCCGCCATATTGACAATCATCGGCCTGACCTCAGCAGCATTAACCAGCCCACTCTGCCTACTTCTAGCCCTAATATCATGGATAATATCAGTATCTTATTCAAAGGCTGGAAAACGCACAGGCCTGCCCGGAAACCTCATGGTAAGCACATGCGTATCTATACCATTTGTTTATGGCGGGGTATGCGCGAGGGGGCTGATTGAACCTAATATAGCGATATTTGCCGCTCTAGCCTTTCTGGCTAACACTGGCCGCGAGATAATTAAGGGTATTGCTGACATAGAGGGCGATAAATTAAGAGGGATCAGAACACTGGCTATATCTTATGGGCCCGGAAAAGCCGCCAAGACGGCACTAATATTCTTCATCCTAGCAGTCGCCTTAAGCCCACTACCCCTAACCCTAAAACTCGTTCATGCATGGTTCATACCACCCTTAATCATCGCGGACCTCGGCTTCATAACATCAGCAATAAATATAGCAAAAAATGCAACAAGAGAAAACGCTAAAAAAATCAAAAAAGTAATCCTAACATGGATGCTAATAAGCATGATAGCATTCCTCATAGGAACCATAAAATAAAAAGACCCCTATGACAATTACTAATACTGTAAATTATTACCAGAAGGACATTGCGGGGATAGCCAAGCCAGGCCAAAGGCGCAGGCTTCAGGAGCCTGTCCCGTAGGGGTTCGCGGGTTCAAATCCCGCTCCCCGCACCAATACCCCTAGTTCTGGTGCGGTTACCATAAGCCCAACTTTTAAGTTTTCAGGTATAGAGTTTGGTGTGATGCGGATATTCGTGAATGTTGCTAAGGGATCTAAAAGTGCAGGATACACTGCCGCTGTCAGAGTTGCCATGATTATTGAGGAGACCCATGTTTAGGTTTTCGATATTAGCGATTGTATTGTTGATGAAGATTGTAGATTTAGTTGGAGCTAAGGATTTAAGGGTGTGGAGGTTAAAGGTGTGTTGAGCGCAGGCTGGAGTAGAAGGCGGAGGCGATGGGTTCTCGTTGGAGCGTAGGGTTAGCTGCTTCGGGAAATGGTACCGCGGAAGCATCTTTGCCAAGCATATCTGATGCTCTTACTCTGCCGGTTGATGCTCTCTTAGAGCGTTTGGGCTCTTCTCTATCCGGGCTATCCTCTAGGGAGGTGGAGAGGCGCCTTGAAGTTTTCGGCTACAATGAGGTTGCCGGGAGGAGGAAGAGGTCTCTTATAATAGAGTTTTTATACCATTTTAGAAACCCTTTAGTAGTCATATTGCTGATCGCCGGTTTAATCTCCTATCTTCTAGGCGATCATGAGAGCGCTGTGATAGTGTTCTCGATAGTAGTTATGAGCACGCTTTTAGATTTTTATCAGGAGCATAAGGCTGAGAGAGCCGCTGAGATGCTTAGAGATAGGGTCGCCCTCACAGCCACGGTCATTAGGGATGGATTTAAGCGCGAAGTAAAGATGAGCGAAATAGTTCCGGGCGACATTATACTTCTATCGGCTGGAGACATCGTGCCAGCGGACGCTAGGGTGATAAACGCAAAGGATCTATTCGTCGACCAGT
>JAWAZE010000020.1:0-26418 GCA_038817885.1 Bathyarchaeia archaeon
TATGGTTGGAGGTTTAGCTCCGGGAGCAGCCTTAACGGAAGAGGGCATAAAAGTGGAGACCTTTGCACCGCACTGTCTAATTCCAATAGAAGAAATGAAAAGAATATAATTAGAAAATCGATACCTACGCTAATGCTTCCTCATTAAATAGGAGTTGATTGATTTAGCTGCTTTCTTCCCCGCCTCTATAGCCTTTATAACCGATGCTGCTCCGCTAACAACATCGCCGCCAGCGAATATCCCGGGAGCAACCTCCAGCGTCTCTTGATTAGCGACTATCGTCTTATCCTTCGATATTCCAATTTTCCTAGAAGAGCCCGTTATAGCTATGGTATTTGGTATATGCTCAGTTGCTATGACGACTAAGTCAGCATTATAGAGGAAAATCGATCCCTCAATTGGGGTCATCTTTAACTTACCGGTCTTGCCGTCAATCTCCTGCCTTAATCTTACGAGCTCAACCTGCCTAACCCATCGCTTCTCATCACCAATCAATCTTAATGGTTTAGTTGCTGGTACTGGCTTTACACCCTCCTCTATACCACGCCTAATATCGTCTGCGCGCCCCACAATCTTCCTCTGATAAAAAACGCAGACCTCCTCAGCGCCTAACCTTATAGCGCACCTAGCAGCATCCATCCCCCTAGCGCCTAGAATAGCAACTTTACCTCCAACTTTAACTGGAGTTTTACTCTTATACGGGAAAGTATAGGCTTTCATAAGATTTATTCTAATTAAAAATTCATTTAGAGAGTAGACGCTGCATAAATTCTCACCTGGTATGCCTAGAAGCTTAGGTAAGCCTGCTCCGGTGCCTAGAAAAACAGAGTCATATCCTTCGCTAAATAAATCATCTATTGTCAACGTTTTCCCCACGATAGCGTTCGTCTTTATTTCGACACCAATCTTCTTGATGAGATCAATCTCCTGCCTAACAACACGCTTCGGTAAACGGAACTCTGGTATACCATAAATTAATACCCCGCCAGCCTCATGAAGAGCCTCAAAGATAGTTACATGATAACCCATTTTTGCTAGCTCAGCTGCCACGCTCAGGCCTGCTGGTCCGCTGCCAACAACTGCTATATTTTTCCCAGTCGATGCTGATGCGCTTGGAAGATAAGATGAGCCCCTCTCCAGATTCCAGTCCGCAACAAATCTTTCAAGAGCCCCTATATTGACTGGGTCACCTATTGTTAGCTTGCAACCCATAGCGCATAAGACTTCTTGTGGGCATACCCTCCCACATACTGACGGTAAGCAGTTCGTCTCACGAATCTTTCTATCAGCCTCCTCGTACTTACCCATCCTGATGAGTTTTATGAAGCCAGGTATATCGATATGGAGAGGACACATTTCCGTGCAAAGCGGGTTATAACATTGGAGGCACCTAGAGGCCTCAGCAAGCGCCTGTTCTTCAGAGTAGCCTAAAGCCACTTCATCAAATGTCTTTATGCGCTCCTCAACGGGTCTCTCAGGCATTGGGATTCTCTTTAATCTAGTCTCCAGCCTTAACATGCATTCCCTCCCCCATGAACTTTAAGGCCAATTTCTCCTCCTTGTCATACATGTGAATTCTCGCCCTAAACTCCTCAAAATCTACGAGATGCGCATCAAATTCAGGCCCATCTACGCATGCAAACATGGGTTTACCCCCAATAGTTACGCGGCAGCACCCGCACATCCCGGTTCCATCAATCATAAGGGAGTTTAAGCTGACAATAGTCTTGATTTTAAAGGGTTTCGTAACTTCCGAAATAGTTCTCATCAAGGTTGCTGCCCCAACGGCGTAGACTACATCAAACCTTTCACCAGAAGATAGCAGGTTCTTAAGTATATCTGCAGCATATCCTTTAATCCCTTCTGAACCATCATCTGTCGCAATGAATAACCTATCACTCACCCTCTTAAACTCATCCTTATATATTAAAAGGCTAGATGTCCTCGCACTTATTATGGCAGTCACATTATTGCCCGCCTCTTTCAAATGCTTTGCCCTCTCATACGCTGCTGCGATGGCAACACCTCTACCAACGACGCACGCTTTTCCATAAAACTTAATCTCAGCTGGTTTTCCCAATGGGCCTACTAAATCATGTAATGTGTCTCCAGTATTTAGTTTTCCTAGCTCCAGCGTTGATGCGCCAACAACCTTAAAGACTAACGTAATAGTTCCTTCAATCGGATCCCAGTCTATAAGTGTTAGAGGGATTCTTTCACAATCTTCGCTAGCCCTCATGATTACAAATTGTCCGGGTTTGGCTTTTCTGGCGATCAGGGGCGCCCTAACCTTTATAAGGTAGGTTTCTGGGGCTAATTCCTTCTTCAGAATTATTTCATTCTCCTTCATTACTTCTCACCACATTCTATAGTTTGTAAAGGCCTGCAAGGATTCCCTTAGTAACTTCTTCGGGCGTTTTCCCGGAGAGGACTATGTCCAGGAAGGCTTTTCTGAGATCAGTTCTTTCTCCATGAAGATTGAACCTCTCAAGTGCCGCATTAAGGATACTCGCTATACCTGGCATCTTTTCTTCATAGATTTTCTTAGTGATACCCCAGCATCTTACGAAGTCTGAGTAGTCTAGTCTAAGGTCAAAGTATTCTGCTAAAATTATGTAGGCGAGGTCTTGCGCCGAGAGTTTTTTAGAGAATTTTCTCTCAAAAAATTCTTTTCCCTCCTCAGTCCTACCAGAGCTGTAGAGATAGCTCCAGTAAATATAATTGTGGAAGATGTCAATTACTCTATCTTGGAAGTCCGGGCAGCTTACGCCTGGTTTATGGTTCTTTGCACAAACAACATTACCATCAATGTCAGTCCTATCCTCAAAATTCTTACATTCAAAACAGAATCTTGTCTTTGAGGCGGTGTTCCTCAAGCCCTCAAATTTATCTTGGAAGTCCGGGCAGCTTACGCCTGGTTTATGGTTCTTTGCGCAAACCACGTTGCCATCTATCTCCATCCTATCTTCAAAGTTCTTACATTCAAGGCAAAATCTCACAGGCAATATTGTTTTCCACCCCTTAGGAGAGAAAAGCTTCCAGTACCTGATCGGCTTCCTCCTCTGGTAATGGTATGCCGGTCACCTTCGCCGCTCTCTCAGTCAGCGCTATTAAATCGCTCCTGTCAAGTAGACCGAGCTTCCACTTTCTCGCCCCAGCCATCAGCTGCTGCAAGCCAACCTTAATTCTATCCATGTAAGCGTATAGGCCGACTGCTCCCCAAGGAATTTCCTTAAACCTATCACCAAGCATAACTTTCAGGTCAGGTGCCGCAATAAAGAATTTTTCAGGCGTTTTTCCAAAGGTTTCCTCAAAATCCTTTGGTAGCTGCCCCTTCTCAGCTAGCTCGGCAAAATATGATGCTTTCATAACCGCTGTTAGCGGAGCCCTACCCATTAAAATTGCTTTAACGTATGGTCCGTCGCCAAAGTTGCTTATCGCGATCGCCTTAAATATTTGGGTCTCATCTATAAACCCTCCAGCCATAACTATGTCCGGCACATACATACCCTTCTTTCTGAGAATTTCCGCGCACTTTAAGACCTGAGTCTCAAGATAAACGGTTGGCGTCCCCTGCTCATTCATCATTGGAACTGGACTCATTCCGGTTCCACCGCCAGCCCCATCAAAGACAACATAGTCTACTTTCGCCTCAGATGCAACCTTCATCGTAAACGCGACTACTGCCGGCTCATAGTTGCCGGTCTTTAAGCTTACCTTCTTAGCCCCCTGCTCCCTAAGCCACTCAACATCCTCAATAAAATCTTTCTCCTTTGGCATACCAACCCTACTATGCCTCTCAAAAGTTCTGAAGACACCTTGCTTAAATGCTTCCTGGACGTTCTTATCCTCAGGATCCGGTATAACGATGTAGCCCCTCTTCTTCAACATAATGGCCCTTTCTAGACTGCTTATTCTAACCTCCCCACCTATCGCTTTTGCTCCCTGACCCCATTTCCTCTCAATGATGTCGACTTCCAGCTTAGATATAGCGTAGACGTCAACCCCTAAACGTTGATCCTCAACATTAGTCTGAACGGCTATGCCCCCATACTTTCCATCCCAGAACTTCTTAAATGCCTCAACCCTCCTCTTGAGCTCCGCCGAATAAGTAACTTTTCCATTAGTGATCACTGCTTCCGGATCCATGCCGCAAATATTCTCGCCTATAGTGACTATTATTCCGGAGAGAGAGCCGCCTATTGCAAGGTTATCCCAGTTGACCCTGGCAACTTCTGTTGAACCATATGCTCCTATTATGACGGGTACCTTAAGCGGTATGCCAGCAACACTTGTTTCAACATCAACATTCGGGAATAACGCTACGTCTGAATCTGGCTCTATGCCTTCAGCGCCTAAAAGTCTCGCCTTAATGTTAAAGTGTGACCAGTCTAATCCATAATCCTTTAAGGAGCCAGCTGTACTCTTCCCAAACATCTTCGGATCTGGATAAAGTGCCTCACGCCCCCTAAAAGCTGACAATGAAACCTCGCAGATGAAGGGGCACTCTCTAATGCATAGAGGACATAGGCCGCTAGATGGGCAGGTATCCTCAACCCTTGTTCTGGTCTCAGTAGTCGACATAGAGTTTAGATATGAAGAGTTCTTCTGCACAGGGTTTGGCATAGATTATCACCTCAATGGCATATGGTTACCAATTACCAGTATATAAGTTTTCTTTAAAATGAATTGAATAAGGGCTGCTGAGCGAACTTAATAGGTAAAGAAAACGTATATAAAAGGAGCAATTTCATTGAAACTTTGTGGTTCAATAATGACTGGGATATATGGATACGCGGGTTAAGGGAGAAGATAAAGGAGGAGTTCCTCAGGTTTGAATGCGATCTTATTCTACTATCCGTAAACGATATTCCATATGTTATCGAGCTAGTTAAGAGAAGGCTTGTTGAAAAACTCGTAGAGATGGGGCTAAAGCGTAAGGAGACTGCTAGGAAAACTGGTTTATCGATCTCAGCGGTTTCAAGATACTTTCAATGGAAAGAGGAGCATACACAAATGTGGCAGCACATAGCGATGTAGATAGGGCTATAAGCGAACTGGCCACATCCACAAAAGATGACTGCATAGACTTTGGCGGTGTGTAAATTCAAATACATAGAATAGCCCTCTATGCACTTTAAGAAACGGGTAGGGACTCTAAATGCACTGAGCAGAAAATATATGCACGAAGAGCATGCTAGAATAGACCTTAAAGTAAAACCTTTAGTATGCCTACTAAAGTGCATAGTGTGGTTTGTGATCTTCACAAAAGTAGTGGAGCGAAACTATAGTTTAACAGCTGACTATAGCAAAATCTTTGTGCAGTTTAATGAATTTTTCCAGATTATATTAAAGGTTTTTAGTTACTTTACAAATATATTTCCTTGGTGTTGTTATGCCCAGGTATAAGGCTACAGCTAGATGGATTGAAAACGTTCGCTCAGTAGTCGATAATTCGCGGGCTCATAGTGTGGTTTGTGATCTTCCCGCTGCGGCTGGAGGAACTGATAGTGGTCCAACAGCCCTTGAATTGGCAATAATGGCCTTAGCAGACTGCGCATTAACAGTTTTTGCAGATGTATGTAAGAAAAGCAATATAACGCTTAGTAAAATGGAGGTTGTGGCAGAAGCTGAAAAACCTGCGGACTCGCCCAGATTAAACGGAGCAACGGTCAAAGTTAAGGTGTCTGCAAATGTGAGGAAAGAGCTAATTGAGGCGGCCTGGAGAAGAACAGAAGCAAACTGCCCGGTCCTGTCAATTTTTAAAGATCCGATACCATTAAAGGTGGAATTAGAAATAATCTAAAATAAGCCAGAAACAACCATTAACCTCCTTCTTTTTTCACATGCAAACGCTGTTCCCCCGCAGGTCCACAAAAATTACTAAATCTTAGCCTGTTTACTAGATAAGCATCGCCAATCGTTGTCCCTACCCGTTTCTTAAAGTCTCCACCCTTATAGTAGAAATTTATAGATCTCAAATAATATTTTTAAACTTCTTACGCAAAATCTGTCAAGCTTATAGCCTACTCTCCGACATTCCGTCTAACTCCCGCGAAGAATTAAAACATATCATCACCTGGAAGATCTCTCAAAATTTTTTGAGGCGGATTCACTATTGACAACCTCACTTTTTAAATCCTCCAACAGTAATCTGCCATTCTTCATAAATTTTAAGTCTCTTTTGATAACTTCGCCAAGCTGGCGAGGTATCTTTATGAACATATCAACTTTTCTTGCAATTGTCAGTGGGGTATGAGGTAATTGATTTATTTTAAGCGGTGCTCGTAAAATTTAGGTTAGGGATTGGAGATGGATTTAGGTCTTGGCAGTCGGGTTGCCATAGTAACAGGTTCGAGCCAGGGGATAGGGAAGGCAATAGCCTTAGGCTTAGCAAAGGAAGGCGCAAGGGTTGTTATCTGCGCCAGACGGAATGAATTTTTAAAGAGCGCCGCTAAAGAAATCGCCTCTCTGACAGGAGCGGATGTCCTGCCAGTTAAGGCCGACGTCTCTAAGAAAGAGGATATTAAATTTTTGGTTCAAGAAACTGTAAAAACTTTTGGTAGAGTTGACATCCTAGTGAACAATACAGGTGGACCCCCATCGGCCTTGTTTATGGAAACTTCTGAAAAAGATTGGCGTGAATCCATAGATTTGCTACTCATGAGCGTTGTAAACTGCTGTATGGAAGTCATCCCTTACATGAAAATGAATAGGTGGGGTAGGATAATTAACATGGCATCTTTCGCTGCGAAACAGCCTGCCGAACGGCTTGTTTTATCTAATGCTATCAGAGCGGCAGTTCTTGGTTTGACGAAAACGCTGGCAAATGAGCTTGCTGAGTATGGAATCCTTGTTAATGCCGTGTGTCCCGGATGGACTCTTACGGAAAGAGTGAAGATATTAGCGAAAGCTACGGCTGAGAAAAAAAGCAAAACTCCCGAAGCTATAATAGAAGAATGGGCGAACAGCATACCGCTTAAACGTTTAGCCATGCCCGAAGAAATTGCCAATTTAGTGGTTTTCCTGGCATCGGAAAAAGCAAGCTACATTACCGGAACAGTTATACAAGTTGATGGAGGCCTCATTAAATCACTCATTTAGCCTAAACCACAAGAATATAAAGCGTTTTCAACCATTAGGCCAGTTCCACTAACGCATTTGCATGAACTCTATCACCATTCGCCATCCAAACTTCTTTATCTGCACTCAAGCGGAATGCCGATTCATTTAGCACAGTTAAGCTTATCTAATTCTAATTAAAAACCAGGTTAAAAAGTAATGATAATGGAGATGTTAAAGAAGCATGGAGAGAGATCTATTTCATTTACTGGAGGCGGCCCCCATTTCAAGCTTTCACTATAGGCTGCTCATCATTGGTAGTCTCGTTTATTGTTTTACAGGCATGAACGTTATGCTAGTTGCAGCTGTCTTGACACCTATTATCAACGAGTTTAAGCTGAAAGCTTTTGAGTCTGGGCTGCTTGTGAGCGTTGGCTATTTGGGCATGTTTTGTGGTGCACTAGCGTGCGGGATTCTAGCGGACAGCATAGGCCGGAAGAAAACACTACTTTTTACAACACTCATTATGACTATTTTTACGGCCGCTAACGCTATTGCCCCTAACGCTTTAGCTATGAGTCTTCTACGCTTCTTAGCTGGAGTAGGGCTCGGAGGATCCCTCCCACAGCCTGGAGTCTATGTTTCTGAATATATACCTGCAAAATACAGGGGACGCTTCTTAGGCATAATTGAAGCTTCATGGGTCTATGGCGCGCTCTTATCATTGCTTTTCCCATACATTCTATTCCCGATGTTTGGTTGGCGTCTAACCTTTTTAGCGGCGCTAACCCCTTTAGCCCTAATTCTGCTTATAGTGTTTCTAATGCCTGAATCCCTGCGTTATCTTTTACTGAAAGGAAAAACAGAGGAGACCTTAGAATTTTTAGTGAAACAAGGACTTGTCCGTGAAAGGGTTGACGAGGAAAAGTTAGCCATCAAGCTCCATGAAAGATACAGGGTTACTGTGGCGCTGAGGGAGTTGTGGTCGGCGACATATAGGAGGAGGACGATTCTTTTATGGATTTTATGGGCTGTGCTGGTTTACACTTACCATGGCATTTTCATCTGGCTTCCAACGATTTATGTGAAAGAGCTCGGGTTTACTGTTGTCAAGTCCATAGAATGGACAATTATAGTCACGCTGGCACAAGTTCCGGGTTACTATTCCGCAGCTTTCCTCTTAGATCGTGTAGGCAGAAAATCGGTAGCCACATCCTATCTTACCATAGCCGGTGTTGGAAGCATTCTCCTAAGCCAGGCCTCCGCGCCTGAGCCCATCCTTCTATGGAGCATAATAATATCCTTCTTCAACCTAGGCGCATGGTCCGCCCTTTATGCCTACACTCCAGAGCTATATCCAACACGCATAAGAGGGACAGGGGCTGGCGCAGCAGCAAGTATAGGACGTGTGGCGGGTGCAATAGCGCCCGCATTAACCCCACTTTTATATATGTACGGAGGCCTTGCTGCTCCATTCACAGTATTTGCCATAACCCACCTCCTAGGAGCCCTTGCCACCGCAGCGTTAGGCATCGAGACTAAGGGAAAAGCCTTAGAAGAAATAGCAAAGTAACATTAGGCGACAAAACCTTATGACGGGACAAGACTTCATTTTAACTTGGCATATGAATAGACGAGAAGGAGTTAGAAGACATACATAGATTAATCTATTATGGATAGATTAAGCAACATTGCAATATGATGCACCCTCTCAAGAAAGGATTATCAATAAAAATATCAATTTAGTGGAGCAATCGCCCATACCAGTTTTATCATATAATTGCGCCGGCCCAAGCATTACAATGGGTCTAATCCGGGCAGTAGATAGGGAAACTGGACAAGGAGATGTAACCTTCCATAAAATGATTGTCGTCGGTCCAGACACGCTAACAGCTTTTATGGCTCCTACAAGACATATAAAGCAGATGCAATTGAAGGCTGAAAAGAAAGGTAAACCCTTTCCCGTCTCAATAAATATTGGCCTTGATCCGTTTACCGCTATATCCGCTGGCCTTTCTTCCCTACTGGAACTGATATTGATGAATTGACTGTAGTCGGAGCTTTAAAAAGGGGTCACCTATAGAAGTCGTAAAGTGCAAAACAATTGATTGCGAAGCTATCGCTAATGCAGAGATAGTGATCGAGGCGGAAATACAACCGGGTGTAATGTTAATGGAAGACTTAATTACGGAAAAGAGGTGGGCAATACTTGAAATGGCTGGATATATGAGGCGATCAGCCCCCGCACAAGTTCTTAAAGTTAAGGCGATAACTCATAGAGAAAATGCCATATACCAGACATTAATTAATCCTGAAGAAGAACATAATATTATTGTTGGAATCCCAGCTGAAGCTGAAATTATAAATGTTATCTGGCGTGAGGACGCGCTTCGGCAAAACCGTCGAGCTTGTCCAAATAGCGAAGCCTAGGCTCATAATAGAGGAGATAACCAACAGCATAACTAAGTGGCTTCTTCTAGTAGACTCCCTCTTCATAGTCTTGGTTGTAGCTAAGCTTATTCTGGCGGGGCTTAACATTTTAGATCTCCTGCCCTTCACATTAACGTTGCTGTTAGCCTCGATACCCATAGCTCTGCCAGCCATGACCACTATAACTCTGGCTTTGGGAAGCGTTGAGCTCGCAAAGAGCGGTATAGTTGTCAGAAGGCTTGAAGCCATAGAAGCCGCCTCCATGATAGACGTTATATGCCTGGATAAAACAGGCACAATAACAGAGAACAGGATAATAGTAGATAAGGTGGTCCCATTAAATAGCAGATATAGTGAAGAAGAAATTGTGCGGTATGATGCCCTAGCGTCTGAAGAGGTAACGAAGGATCCTATAGATAACGCTATTAGACAGAAAGCTAGGGAGATGAACATTGACATAAATATGGCGAGCATCTTAGAATTTAAGCCATTTACGCCAGAAACAAAGAGGAGTGAAGCATTAGTTCAGATGCAGGGGCGAAAGATAAGAGTTATTAAAGGTGCACCGCAGATGCTTCTCCAGATAACCGCTAACGACAACAAGGAGAATATTGAAGAAATTGTTAGGGATCTTGGTAAAGAGGGGCTTAGGCCGCTAGCCGTAGCGATAGAGAACCAGCAAAACACCGTTGAGATCGTTGGGCTATTAGGACTATACGATAGACCACGTGAAGACTCTAAGCAGTTTATAGATGTTATAAAGGGCCTGGTGTAACGCCAAAAATGGTTACAGGGGATAATACATGTAGCTAAAGCCATAGCGAGTAAAGTTGGCATAGGCGAGAAGGCTATTAGCCTGAGGGAGATTTCAAAAGAGCAGCTAACTGAAGGCGTCGAGGATATTGAGATATTCGCGGAAGTCGTACCTGAGGACAAGTACAATATCGTAGAAACTCTGCAGAAGAAGGGACATGTGGTCGGCATGACGGGTGACGGAGTGAACGATGCGCCGGCGCTTAAGAAGGCGGATTTGGGCATAGCTGTAAGCGGGGCTACGGACGTAGCAAAATCAGTTGCCTCTACAGTACTCACATCGCCAGGGTTGGGGGAGAGATTGCGGGCATTATAAGGCTTGAGAGGATGACTTATAGAAAGATAGTTGTCTGGACAATAAACAAGATCGTTAAGACATTCAGCATAGTATATTTTGTGGCTATATCAACGCTACTCCTCGGGCTTCCAATATTAACGCCCACACATGATATTAATGCTGTTCCTCTATGATTTTGTAACGCTGTCCATAAGCATCGACGTATTAAAGCCAGGTAGAAGGCCGGAGAAATGGGATGTGAGGAAGCTTACATTAATATCAACTATGCTCGGCATCGTAAAACTCGCGGAACTATTTATAGCGCTACATATAGCAAAACTCATCAACCTGTCATACCCGCAGCTACAAAGCTTCATGTTCTATATACTCCTCCTCTCAGGGCTTCTAAACATAGTGAACTTTAGGGAGACTAGAGCATTTTGGGGCTCGAAACCAAGTAAGTACATGCTGCTAGTCATAATAGTTGACAGCGTGGCTGCGACAATGCTTGTATGGATAGGCATAATAATACCGTCACTACCCTCACACGTCATAGCATTGGCGCTGATCTACATTATTATGATAACGTTGCTAGCTACGGATGCCGCTAAAATCGCGGCATACAAATTGTTTGGTCACGTATAGACTTTCTCGGTTTGCGTTGCCTAAATAACTAATGATTAACGCTTCAACTTATAGGCGCATATTATTGGCGGGCGCAGACATCATTCTATTATTCTCTTGAAGCTCGCCGACGCGATGATGAACATTACTGCGTCAAATACTAGTATCGCTGCTAGGTCTATTGGAAGGCTTGTCAGGTCTCCCGTTATCATTAGTGATCTAACGGCGTCCACGATGTAGCTCATTGGGTTGAAGTGTGCTATGCATTGCATTATCCAGGGCATTATTGCGATGGGGTATAATGCGTTGCTTGTGAAGAATAGCGGCATCGTCAGCGCCTACCCTATGCCCATAAACCTCTCCCTAGTCTTCATGAATGAAGCTATAAGGATTGACGTTGCGGCGAAGCCCCCGGAAGAAACGAATATTATTAGCAGAGCCAAGATGAAGCATAAAATATTGGGTGTAAATCTTACACCTATAAGTAATGCTACTGGTATAACTATTAGTGCCTGGAATATTGCTCTAACTCCGGAAGCCATCGCCCTCCCCATAACTATTGAGTATCTTGAAGCCGGGGAAGTGAGGAGCTTTTTAGGATGCCTGACTCCCTCTCCCAAACAATCGTTAAGCCATAGAATATTGATACAAATGTTGTTGACTGGATGAGGGCGCCGGGAGTTATGTAGTCCGTATATGGTATTCCGCCAGTCGGTATCGCCCTAACATTACCCATTATTGGACCGAAGACGGCTATCCACAGAATCGGCTGTATAGCCCTAGTGTAAAGCTCCGTTCTATCATGCCTAAGCTTCCTCATCTCGAGCTCAATCATTGCAAGCATGTTTCTCATGAAGCCGTTCAAGCCTAGCCCCTCCTAATCATGCTCCTAACCTGCCTAACCTCGCTAATTCTGCCGGAAGCCGCCTCAAGCCTAACGCCAGCATACCTTAAGAAGACATCGTCTAAAGCTGGCTTAGTTATAGACGCCTTTCTAACAAGGATATTTTTGGCTCTCAGAGACTCTATGATCTTTGGCAGCGAATGCTCAGCATCTTGCACTATAATATTTATTTCATTCTCACCTAAAATCACGTCGTTAACCATGCTTAACTCCTTAATCATCTCTAGAACTTTCGGATTAAGCGCCTGATTTTCCACCTCGATGAATATTATTTCGCCTCCAACAGAGTGCTTAAGGCTCTCAGGAGTGCCAGAAGCCACTATCCTGCCCCTATTAATTATCGCTATCTCATCCGAGTATAAGTCCGCCTCATCCATGTAATGCGTGTTAAAGAATATTGTTGCATCATGCTCCTTCTTGAACGACATAAGCCTCTCCCATACAGCCTTCCTAGCAGACGGATCCAGCCCTATCGTCGGCTCATCTAAAAATAGGATTCTAGGCTTAGTTAGCAGGGCGCATGCGCACTCAAGCCTCCTAATCATTCCGCCAGAATACGTCCTGACAATCTTGTTTGCAAACTCGCTTAAGCCCATATTTTCCAGCGCATCCCATATGATCTTATCCCTCTCGCTTGGCGGAATACCATAAATTTTAGCGTATATCAACAGGTTCTCGTACCCGCTTATATCGGTCCAGACGCTCATCTCTTGGGGAACATAGCTGATTAACCGCCTAACCTTAGCGCTTTCGCGGGTAACGTTCAACCCGAAAATATAAGCCTCGCCGGAGGTAGGCTTAATATGCGTCGTCAAAATCCTCATCAAAGTCGTCTTCCCAGCACCATTTGGTCCTAGAAGCGCAAAAACCTTACCAGACTCAACGTTCAGGTTAACGCCGTCTAGGGCTTTAACCTGCCCTCATAAACCTTCACTAAGCCACGCGTGCTTACAGCATAATCCAACTCAATCGCCAAAATTCTAAAAGAAAACATCATTGTTATTTAAGGATATTTCAGAAAGTAATCATTACAAGGCTTTTTGCAAATCTCCTAAGTCTGTTGAAGACCCAGAATGTTTAAATGATGTATAGACGCCTTAAGGGCTGTTAAAAATATCAATTGAGCATATTGAAGAAAGCGCTGTTATAAAGCTATTTCACTATTAATACTGGGCAATGCGCTTCATCCGCAACTCGGTCACTAACGCTTCCCAAGAAAAACTCTTTAACCCTTCCCAGCCCCTTATGCCCCATCACTATAAGGTCAAAGTTTCCTTCTTTGGCAGTTTTAACAATTTCATCTGCCGGCCGACCTTCCTTCAGCAAGGTTAAAACTTCTAGGTTAGGTTTCAGCCTCTTAGCTCTTCTAAGAGCATGAGACAGTATCTTTTCATGAGCCGCCTTCACTTCCTTAACAAGATCCTCATAGGCAACAGGATAAGTAGATAGCCCGCCATGAGCTCATAAGGCTGTTATAAGTGCCGACGCTTTGAAAGCGAAAATGATATGTGCATGTTTAGTCTATTGTTTCTAGATCTACGATGTTTAGAGTTGTTTCAAGGGGTCGCATGAAATCTCCTTGGATATTCCATCTTAATACTGGGTCGTGTAATGGCTGCGATATTGAGATAGTTGCCGCATTCGCTCCGCGTTATGATCTTGAACGCTTTGGCTGCCTACTTGTTGGTTCGCCGCGCCACGCTGATGTACTACTAGTTACAGGGCCAGTTACACGTCAGATGCTGCCCCGCTTAATTAGGGTTTACGAGCAGATCCCTGAACCTAAGGTTGTTGTTGCCGTGGGCACATGTGCCTCTTCAGGAAGCCCATTTCTCGGAAGCGAGATGGTTGAGGGGCCTGTTGACAGGATTATTCCGGTGGACGCATATATTGTAGGATGCCCACCTAGGCCGGAGGCGATAGCTAGAGGGATTATTATGGCTGTGATGAGTAAGTTTAGGTAATACAGGGTGACACCTATGGTTGTTAAGCGTAGTACAGAGAGGGCAGAAAAGGAGGTGGAATATACTAGGCTGCGTATGCCGTTCGGACCAGTTCATCCAGCTCTTAAGGAGCCTGTTTTATTGAGGGTTTCTGTTAGAGGGGAAGAGATTATCGATGTGGACATGACTTTGGGTCATGTTCACAGGGGCATAGAGTCTCTTGCTGAAGGACGTAATCTAATTCAAACGCTCTATTTAATTGAGCGCATATGCGGGATCTGCTCTCACAGCCATACAACATGCTTTATCCAGGCACTGGAGGAAATCAGTAGCATAATCCCTTCAGAGCGGGCTCTATATCTCAGGACGTTAATTTTTGAGATGGAGAGGATTCACAGCCACCTTTTACTGCTGGGGGTTATGGCTTATGAGATTGGGTTCGACACGCTCTTCATGTTCACATGGCACGTGAGGGAGAAGATCCTCGACTTATTTGAGAAGATCACTGGTAATCGCATCCATCACGCCATGAACACTATAGGCGGGGTTAGATGGAATTTAACGTCTCAGATGGATGGGGAAGTAAAGGCTTACATGAGAGAGATGGAGAAATCCACTAAATATATTCACAGCGCTTTTACGGATGGAACCGTTGAGAAAAGGATCTGCAGTCTGGGGGTTTTAGGCTACAATGATGCAATAAAGTTGTGTGTAGTTGGACCCACGGCGAGGGGCTCTGGAGTTAACATTGATGTTCGAAAGGATCATCCATACGCCGCCTATGATGAGCTGAAGGGAGACTTCTCCGTGATTACGAGAAAGGATGGCGACGTCTACGCTAGAACTGAGGTTCGAATTTTTGAGGTTTTTGAGTCAATAAACATAATTAAAGCGATTTTAGATAGACTTCCAAACGGATCTATACGCCCAGAGGAGAACGTTTTTAGGCTTATGAGAAGGATCCCGGAGGGCGAAGCGGTCTCCCTGGTTGAGGCTCCTAGAGGTGAACTCCTATACTTTGTTAAAACCGATGGGAAAGGTGGTTTAATACGATTAAAGGTGCGGACTCCAACATTTTCTAACCTGCTGAGTTTAAAGCGTATGCTGGTAGGGTGCGAGATCGCGGATATACCCGTCATCGTAGCCTCCATAGATCCATGTCTCTCATGTACAAACAGAGTGACGATCATTAATCAGGAGAAAGGGGAATCTAAGGTTATCGACATGGATAGCTTAAAGCGTATGGTGAGGAAAAAATGGATGCGGCGATAGCGTTTCTTATCTCCCCTCCAGCTACCCTATTAATAAGTCTCCTATTTGAGGGCATAGACAGGAAGATTCATGCCAGAATGCAGAAAAGGATTGGGCCACCAGTCACTCAACCCTTTTACGATTTAATTAAGCTCTTCAGTAAGGAGAGAATTGTTCCCATAACGGCTTCCGCAAGAGTATTTGAGACCATGCCCATGATCGCTGCAGCTGTCTCGCTGCTAGGAGCATCCATATTGCTGTCCAATATTCTCTCCGGATCGGGCGTGATTGGCGACCTTATACTCGTCATTTATTTGCTCGCAATGTCATCTGTAGCCCTAATGGTCGGAGGCTCAGCTTCAGGTAACCCATATGGCGCAGTAGGCTTCTCCAGAAAGATGAGCATGATGATAGCCTACGAGATCCCTATGTTCATCGCCGTAATATCTGTAGCGTTTGGTTCATCTCCATCTCTAGCGATCAATAGTATCATAAGGTTTCAGATCAGTCTAGGCTTGCCTTTAGCGGCATCACGATCAAGCATGGCCCTTGCGGCGGCAACATTCCTACTATGTATGCCGGCTGCAGCGTCAGTCGTCCCCTTCGATATACCGGAGGCTAAAACCGAGATAGTGTATGGTTTTCTCATCGAATACGGCGGGCCATACTTAGCATTAGCGAAAATAGCTAAGGCAGCGTCAAACTTCGCCCTAATACTGCTCGCATCAGCCGTCTTCCTCTACGTTCCATCATTATTAGGGGAAAATGTTCTTTTAAACTTAGGCATATCTTTATCCCTATGTTTAATAGAGTCTCTACTCATAATGTTTGTCACAATAACTGTGCCACGCACAGTTCTAGCTAGGTTGAAGATAGGTCAAGCCTTCAAATTCTATTGGATGCTTCCATTAATATTGTCGATTTCGTCCGTTATTCTATCTTCAGTAGGCCTGTAGGTGAGAGCCTTGAGAGTTGGGAAGATGCTTCGCGATACCTTGAGATCGTTGTTCCGTAGGCCTGTTACGGTAGAATATATGACTAAGCCGGGAAGTATGGTGCCTCTTCCAGAGAGATTTAGGGGTAAACTGACCTACGATAAAAGCGCGTGCATAGGTTGCCTGCTCTGCGTAAGGGTTTGCCCCGGTGGCGTAATAACCTCGACGGAGGAGAGGAAAGTAGCCTTTAACATCTCTAGGTGCATTTTCTGCGGACAGTGTGTTGAAATATGCCCAAAAGGAGCCATTAAAATGAGCTCACAGTTCGAGGTTGTGACCTACGACAAGAATGGGCTTCTCATCAAGTAAAGTTTATAGGTTTCCGCCATATATAAGTTAATTGAGGTTGAAGTCTACCTTGCCGCAACAGCCGCGCGAACTCGTCGTTTTATTGCTGAAAGGTGTTGTGTTTAGGCACACAGAATATAAGTTGCTTGAAGAGTATCTTATTGATAAATATGGATTTAGAAGAATTGAGGAGAAGGAGCAAATTGTCTCGGAGATCAGGCAAATAGTTCCAGCAGATTACAAGAAAATAGTTTTTCATGAGGAGGCTAAGAGCCCCGTCGTGTTAGAGGAGACCGAGGAAAAGGTTTCTACGCTGAAGATTTATGAAGGAGAATACTTGGATGCAAGGATATCTGTTTATGTAATGGGAGATGTCGTTCATAGGGAGGACATAGTCACGGAGACTGGTGGAGAGGAGCAATATCCCGTTTACACGTCCGAATATCAGCTGATAAAGTTTGTCAGCGACAGCGGATATGCACTACAGCAGTTGATTGAGCGGTTAACGATTGATTTGGGGCTTGACGTTAAGTCTAAAGAGTGGGTTTTTCATAGAGGCCTAAATGCCAATTAGATTGGGCTTATGAGCCTTAGGAGAAGATCTGGCCGAATCCCTAAAGCTAATGTTGCCGCCGCCAAAATAATTGTTGGTAGCCACATTAATATGGGCACATCACCCTTAACATCAATGTTTGTTTGGCTTTTACCCAGAAAGATCTTTTGGAATGAGCGTGTCAGGAAGACAAATGATATTATGGATATGCAGACCAGTAGGACTATAATTAGGATCGCTAGATTCGAGTTTCCGTTCTCATGGAAGAATTTGTAGGAAAAGCTGAAAAGGAGAAGCTTCGCGTAGAAGCCGCTCATCGGTGGGATACCTGTCAGTGAGAAGGCGCATATTATATAGCTTAGTGCAGTTTTATCCATTTTCTCAATGAGACCGCCGAGCGAATCCATGTTTGTGCTCTTGGCGTTAAAGTAGATTGAGCCTAGGCTCAATATTAATCCGGTTTTCGCCAGAGTGCTGCTTATCAGATAGAACTGTCCGATTATAAAGCTCTGCGCTTCTATGGGCGAGAGCAGGCTTAGGGCGAAGAGCGAATGTCCATACTCATCTATGCTGCAGTAAGCAAACATTCTAAAGAAGTCTTTTTGAGAGTAAGCCATGAGAGCTCCGAAGATGATTGATATTAGCCCCGTCCCAAGCATTAAAGCCAATATAACGTTTGACGGATAGATTCTGTAGAGTGGGGTGACAAGCCTATAGAGGGCTAGGATCAGAGGGATAGGCTCTATGGCTGTAAACCCGTTAACAATTATTGTAGATGCTGGAAGACAGTCGGGAAGCCAACCGTGGAAGGGGACGAGCCCAATGTCTGCGCCTAACCCGATTATAAAGCAAGCCACAATAAAAAGTAGCAGACGCGGGTTCTCAGCTAATATCGCCCGCTTTTCAAGGTCGCTGAGTAAGCGTAGAATATTAGATTCGCCAGTTAAAATATATATTGTTAAAACGCCGATTAAGACGAACAGCGCGCTTATAGCTGTTATAACCAGGTATTTGAAGGCAGCTTCGGTTGACGCTTTAATGGGGTTGTGGGCGACAAGTATTATTGATACGCCTATAACCAACTCCACGAATAGGAATAAGCCGAATAAATCATAGGATAATAGCAGTCCGAACATACAGCATAGAAATAGTAATAGGAAGAAGTTGTACACTCCGGGCTTAAGCCGTCCGCCTTTTTCAGCGCCCATATTATAGATTGAGACTAGGAAGAAGAGCACGGCTGTGCCCGCCAGCGCCGCGATGCTTGAGGGGTCGGCTCTTAAACCAAGCCCCATGGTCTCTAAAACCTCGCCCGCAGCGCAATAGGGGATCATTGTTAGCGGGGTCACTAGGCTTAGGGCGGCGCTTATCAACAGCAGTATCTTCGACATTCTCCTTGAAAACTCCTCTAGGAAACTGAATAGGCAAGTGAATAGGCATAGGGTCCCAGCGAAGAGCGGAACTATTAGGGTTAGGAGCGGGAGCAGGGAGTACATTACTTGCCCATCCACCTCCAGCAGTCAACTAGTATTGTGCCGTGATCCTGGTAGGCTTCAACAATAATATATGTTCCCATAGCCGTCACAAATATCATTAGAGTGAGTATGAAGGGTACGAGCATTAATGGGATTTCTGACAGCAACGGGTAAAGGGAGTTCTCAGCCATATTTAGCCCAGCAAGAATCTTTAGGGAATCGCGCCTAGTAACCATAAGGAAGACTGAGAAGGAGAACATTAGCATACAGAATGAGAGGGTCATTATCTCTTCTTGTAGTATTTTTGGCTGGGTCATCCATAGAGCGATATATAGGGTTGCGGCTGACGTGACTAATATGGCTAGTCTTCGAGCTCCAATTATAGGCGTATCGACAATGTTCTCGGTCTTCACAACCCCCCAGTAGAGGATTAGGGGAATGACGACCGCCGCTGAAAACCACTCTGCAAAGGCTATAAAGAAATGTATAAGGGCTTCAACATTTAACCCAGCTATTAAGTCGATTAGGCAGCGGACAAGCGTAACGGAGCCCATCGCTATAGCCTGAATAGAGAGAAATATTATTGTTCGACGGGTACTTTCAGCGAAGCAGCCTAAAGCGGTCACAAAGGCTGAAACTATCAAAGTTATAGTAGACAATATTTCCATGGTCTACCCCACCAGAACCGCTAACGCCGTTATAATTAACGCTCCAAGAGTGAAAGATAAAACTGCGGGAAAATAATTTTGTCGAATATCCAAACGGAGTAATCTCCTGCAAAAGTCGAAGAATTTTCCCGCTAGCGCGTAATAAAACCTATCGATATTAAGGATATGACAGATCGTGTTAATTTTTACAACATGAATTAATATATGGTAGAGGTGGCGGGCGCGGACACCGTCTAGTAAATTCGTATCTTCTCCGCAGAGAAATGGCTTAAAGGCCTCTTCTCTTCTGACATGAGCTTTTTCCTCGTAAACCGCTCTTCCCTTTAAAGATATATAGATTACGATGGCAATTAAGCCCAAACACGATAGGAAGATGAGTGTACCTAGAAGCGGGTTCCAGAGACCAGTCCCCATGATGATGTCGCCTATCGCTAGCGTTAATTTAAAATCGGGTTGCAAACGATTTATTGCTGGTATCACTAGATGGTTTAGTAGCAGTTGAGGATAGGCCCCAAAAACAAAGAGACATGTTAGGAGAAGAAACATTGGAAATAGCATTAACGCGGATGGTTCAGTAGTTTTCCCCTTATATTCCATGGCTTTACCGAAGAAAACAGTGTTTATCATTCTTAAGATGGCAGCGGTTTTTAGAATAGAGCTGAATAAGAGCAAAACAAGGAAGATTAAAGCGTTTAATTCTAATGCAGCATGAATCCCAAGCCATAGGGCTGTGAAGTAGCCAAGAAAGGGAAAACCAGCCATGGAAAGGGCTCCTATGGTTCCGATGGTGGCTGTGATCGGCATGTATCTGCTTAATCCTCCCATAAAATCCATTGAAGTTTCTCCAACTTGAAATATCGCTCCGCCTAGAGCCAGGAATATGAGCGCTATGAAAAGAATATGATAAACCATGCTGAGTAAACCAGCGGCAAATCCCAAAGACGTAACAAACCCAAGAGTCATAACCGTGCCCCCCAATGCAGAGATGTCACAGTATGCTACAACCTTTTTGCTTTCATTCTCCAATAATCCGAAAAAGGGCGCTAGAATGGATGTCAGGGCGCCTATAAAGGACATTATAAATGACCAAATACTAAGATTGCCGAAAATTAAGGATAGTGGTGAAGGTAACGTTTGCGCGGATCTAATCGAGGGAGCAAATATTTGACCAAAAAATCTTAGGAAGGCATATAAAGCCGATAAGAAGCCATTGTGAACATAAACTATTATAGGAGTTGCCGTGATGGTTGCATCCGGGAACCACGTATGTAATGGAAATTGGACGGCTTTAGGTAAAAGTCCAATAAAAAACAGTAAAATCACTAAAGGCATAATGGGATTATTGTAAAGGCTATGGCTCCAAGCATGGATTTCCCACGTTCCAACAGTTAGATAGGTTAGTATTGAGCCAATCAGTAAGCCAAATGTACCAATATGAAATATAATGAAGGTTTTGAAGGCGGCTGCCACGCATTTAGGGTCATCATGCCAGAAACCGACGAGAAGGAATGAGCAAATACTCGTCATCTCCCAAAAGACTAGGAAGAATATCATGTTACCTGAGAAACAGCACCCTATTAATGAGCCTAGAAAGAGCAGCATAAATGAAAAACCTCTGTTAAAAGTGCTCGACACTGGGTGATACTTATTCTCTGGGCTAAGATATTTGACGGAGTATGTTATTGCGGCTGAGGCGAATAACGCGAAGAAAATTGTGGGAATCAATGCTAACTCATCGATATAAATAGTTAATGCGAGGTCTCCAAGAGGCAGGGATGCGATTGGAAGAGAGCTCACGATCGGCCCGCTCTTCAGTATTATTTGAGATATTCTAAGCAGCATGAGAAGCGTCGCGTAGGATGTAATTGTGCATAAAGCCTTTGCCAGATCATTTCCAATCTTCGGGGTTCGAGCGGTGAGGTGGGCTAGAAGGGCTACAACTATCGGCGTCAATATTGCCGCGAGGGCTAGAGGATAATATTCTGTTGAGATAATATCTCCGGCCAACATCTCTAAGAGCAGCCGCATTTTTATGCCTTTAGGAAATTAAGTTGACAAACTAGGCTATATTTTTTGCTACACCAAAATGTACTTTTGTTGCCTGAAAAACTGTTGTTCAAAAGCCGTAAATAAGCCTAAAATTGATGTAAGGTTAACTTTGACAAAACTATGTTTCTCTTTTATCTACTTTTTACGCATGGGATGGTTATCCGCTGGCCAGTCTTCCGGCAGGATCAGTGGTCTTAGGTCTGGATTTCCCTCAAACTTAATTCCGAAGAGGTCATGAACTTCCCGCTCATGTAGTAGCGCCCCCGGGATAATATCCGTTATTGTTGGGATAGCAAAATCGTTTGGAGGTAATGTTACACGTAGAGTTATTAGGACGCCACTTCCGCTTAAATGGTAGAGGGCTTCAAAGCTGTCTCCAGTGTTAAGCGCCGTTATGGCTGATAGATGCATGAAACCCTCGTCCACCAGAAATTTTATGAACTCTTTAAGGTCTTCTCTGTTTAAGCGGATAAATATGCGGTTAGCTCTTGGGGCTGAAAACTCTAGTATACAATGTTGGAAACGCTTCATCAGTATCCCAACTAATTCAGCTCCCACCTTAGACATTCGAAAAACCCATACATAGTAGCTCTCACATCATAATAAAGTTGTTGCTTCTGCGCCAGTATAAATGTAGAACAATGCATAAAATCGTGAAGATAAAGGGTTAAAGAAGCTATTATTGGAAATAAAGCGAATGATTCAGTGTTTTTCTGTGGTAGTTCTTCGGTTAATCAAATATCTTCCTATCTTTAACCGTGGGAGACAGCATAACTTGATCGGTTGCCTATAGCAGTCTTTATGTCTCCTCCTCAATTTTTACATTTGTATTTTTGGAAATCTGGGGGGTTCTTTTATGCGGCACAGCGGCTTAGCTATTATTTCTCTGACTTAAAAGATCTTGAAGAAATTTATGCTATAATAAGATGTTTTTACCACGAGGTGATATGCGAACCTTGAAGGTGGAGCAAAAGGCCTTCTTGAACAATTCTACATCCATGCTCCTAAAACCTAAAATCATGTCCTCTCGGAGTTTTGCAACTAAAATAAGGCTAGTAAACTTCATTTTAAAGATAGTAAAGCTATTTTACTGGTAAATTTAGGCTTAAATCCTGCTCCCCGCACCATTCATATATTTTTGGATAAGTAAACGACACTTTTAAGCTGCCCCTTTCTTTTTCGGAATAAATTGAGGTTGTCCTGTCCACAGATATATTTAAAGTTGGCTCCTATGAACGATCCCTCAGACTTTCTCGCAATCTTACATAAGATAATATTATTTATCATATTTTAAGCCCCTTCTTAATGTTCTCATGGCCCAGTAGTCTTATTATAGAAAGGCATTAAAAAAGAGAATAGGGACACATATCAAAATAGTATAGTCCATGTTAACTTCTAAACTTCCTTTTAATAAATTTCATATTTTAGGGTAAAGATCAAGTCCTAAGACTTAGTAGCATATAGGAGTTTATTTTGAAGAGGAGGCGTAATCTATCTATTCTGAGGTAACTAAGATTGAACCTGTAAGCCATAACAATCCAGAGGTTATTAAAGTTATAAAATCGCTGAGAAGTCTGAAAGTTGCGCTCTAGTTTACAGTTTATTTTCTAACAGAGTAACGAAAAATCTAGCATTTTATAGGGATAGAAAAGCATAACTTCTGAGCGAAACCCATTATATATAAGTCTCCCACCAATTCTACAGTTTCAATATAATTTCTATACGGTTACAATAACCCTAAAACCCGATTATCCTCATCTCTGAGCCCCGGTCCGGCGCTCCCATGATCTATCTTGCGCTTAATACGTTACCTAATCCACGCCGGGTCCGTAGGCAACCCAATAACCTACTTTAAAAATACTGATTCACGCATAAATGTGCTGTTTTTCATTAATTAATAATTTCTCTCAGTTTGTTGCAGCGGGGTTCGCGCGAAAATCTGTTAAATGCTTAAAGCAAATCAATTTCAACCGTTTAAAAAATTTTAGCGGGCCCGGGGGGATTTGAACCCCCGACTTCAGGCTTTCCCCACACCACGGCCTAAGTTCCGAAGGCTTACGCATCCTACTGCGCCCTATCCAAGCTAGGCCACGGGCCCCAAGTTTTTAAAGTAATACCACACTAAAAGCTTTTAGGCGATCTTGATGAGCGAATTTCCGTCCACATAAACACTTATCGTGAATAAGCCGCCTTTATCGTTAAATTTTTGAGATATATTTTTATATTCTAAATACCAGTCTCTAGAGACTGACTTTCAGAGAGCTTTAAGTCTTTTTATGGCTCTTATAGGCATCAATAAAGCTTTAAATGGTGAAAAACCTTAAAAATTGGTGGATGATAAGGGAAGAAGCCTTAGATTGGTGGAGCGAGGCAAAGCATAATATTAGGCAAGCGAGGAGAAACTTTGAGATAGAAGAGTATAGTGTATCTGCTTTCCTATGTCATCAAGCATCCGAGAAGGCTTTAAAAGCCCTCTATATAATTAAAAAGTCGAGACTCCCACCGAGAGGACATGATCTAACGAAGATTGGGAGACTTCTTGATGCGAAGGAGATAATGGATGAATTGAAGATTCTAAATCCCCACTACATGATATCAAGGTATCCGAATGCTGCAAATGCTGTGCCAAGTGAAGTGTATACGAGAGAAGTAGCTGAGAGGTGCCTTTTGGCGGCGACCAGGATCCTGGAGTGGGTGATGAGTAGTGGCGGGCTTCCATGAGGAGCTCAGTAGGGTTAAACTGTCTAAGAGACAGAAGAGGGAGCTTCTGGCATTCATGAGGCGGCTGAGGGAAGAGCTTGGAGCCAACGAGGTCTATCTCTTCGGGTCAAGGGTCTACGGCGTCCCATTAAAAGATAGCGACCTTGACATGATAGTCGTCTCAGAGAAATTTAAGGAGCGGAGCTTCATCGAAAACATGGAATTACTTAGCAGGCTCTGGGATGGCTCCTTCACAATAGAAATGTTTCCATACACGCTGGAACAAATAAAAAAATATAATGGCAGAAAGGTCATTATAACAGAGGCGCTTGAGAAAGGCATAAAAATAGATCTAACCAAAATAAAAGAAGCTTTTACCCTTTAATCCTATTATTAGGATACATAATGTTGGCGGGGATATTCTCGAGAGACTTAGGTTAGAATAAGCATTTTTCCTTCCTGAAAATTTTTGCGCTAAAATTAAAGTTCTCTTGAACAAAGTAAAAGAGCGAAATTAATAACAATGTTTCTTAATTTAAATCTTTATGTTAAAGATTTCTGCAGCATTTCGATTAAATATTTGTTCTAATTCCTCATCGGTGAAGATGTCGGTTAATAATAGCTGCAGAAGGCCGAAGGAGACTCGCGCGATTCCTCCTATATCTCCGCCATATACTATTCGATTAGCACCAATAGCCTTTGCCGTTAACCAAGTTTCATCCTCGGGAACCCATAAAGCTGTATCCACGTACAGGTTCTTCAGTCTTCTGCAAAATGAAACATGCTGCCCTAGCTGTCCAACCGACACGGCTGGGTGGGCGCTTATAAATGTTAAGCTGGGGAAGCGCTCCGCAATCTCACCCAGTCTCCAGGGCTCTCCTGGCTCCCCACCTGTCGTGTGAACCATAACTACAGCTCTTGGGTACTTAGATAGCTCCTCAAGTATATTAATAATCAGCGGGTGGTTAGGTAATATGCCTTGAAAAGTTGGATGAAAGAGCAGACCCTTTAGCCCAAGTTCACCCATTATTCTATGCACCTCCTCTATAGCTTTATCATATTCATAGAGATTTACAATTCCTAAGCCGCATGGGAATCTTTCCGCATACTTCTCAACGGCCTCCGCAATTCTGTCATTCTGTTTCATGGTATCCTTAATGCCATTTGGGGCAGGATAGCCTACAAGCGGCGATATTATGGCCATATCTGTTCCATTTAGATCCATGCTTCTAATGAGATCTTCGGGCGTAACTCGGATATGCTTTGGCAAGAAAACTCCAACACCAATTGTCTCGCCAATATGTGCATGTACATCAATTATGAGAAACTCTTTCTTCATCTTTTTAAGTATTTCATCACTTATTCTACCCATAATTTCACAACCATGATATTATTATCTAACTCTTAAGGATTATAAAACTTACCATTTGCTAAAATGGCAATTTAAGAACTTAGTGTTTTTAACTGGACAATTTTACGGTGCTGAGCAACCGTATCTCGTAAATTGCGTGTCTTCAGATTAATTGATTCTTCTAAATAGCGGCTAGTATTATTAGGATAGGATTTTAATCTTTTTTATACTTTTTAATCTAATTTTAAGACTTCGATAGATTTTCGGCGCAATCCCCAAAATCCCTTGCGGGGCAAGTAAAACAGTAGTTGCCATTATAATTCCAAATACAAGCGGGCTTAATCCTGGAAAAATGACTAAAAATTGCTGGCGCAGAAAAACAATAATAAATGCTCCTATTATAGGCCCCAAAAGCGTTCGAATCCCTCCGATAATTGTTGAGGTCATCGCCGTGAAAGACCAGTAGGGTGTAAATGCTGATATAGGTGCTATAAAACCTGAGTAAGCGAAATATAAACTTCCGGCGAGACCTGCCACAGAAGCTGAGAGAACCCATGCTATTAGTTTTATCTGAAAGATATTTACGCCATATGACTCTGCAGCTTCTTCATCATCTGCTATGGCCCTAAATTTTATTCCCAGTCTGCTTTTAAGGACTAAATATATAATTATAGTTGATGTAGCTGCAAGTGTAAGGGATGCGTAATAAATATCAAAATATGATAGTGGAGTAGGTACGGTCATACCCCATCCACCTCCAACATATGACCAATTTGTGAACCAATAATAGAACGTCCATGCTGCCATGAAAGTGCCCATTGCAAAGAATAGCCCCTTCATTCTATAGATTAAAAAAGATAATGCTAAAGCTAAAATGGCTGATGTTGCTCCGCTAATAGGTAAGGCGACCCACGCAGAAAAACCCAAGTTTGAAGTTAAAATGGCCATCACGTATCCTCCGAAACCTACAAACATCTGCAAGCCAAGGTCTAATAATCCACAGAAACCGTAAAGAAAATTGTATGTTTCAGCCAT
>JAWAZE010000021.1:0-23548 GCA_038817885.1 Bathyarchaeia archaeon
ATAGAGTTTATGAGGTAAAGCGGCAGAGTATCCAAAAACTCATGAAGTTTAAGCCGAAGACCCCTAAAAAACTCCTCAAAAAGTACTCTAAGCGTGAGAAGAATAGGGCTAAAGACTTCATGCACAAGCTAACCACGCAGATTGCGAGGGAGCTCAAGGAGAAGAACTGCGGAGCAATACTTGAAAACCTGAAAGGTATAAAGAGGCGAATTCTTAACGGCTCGAAAGACATGAGCCGAAAGCTCTCAAAGTGGAATGCCAGGACATTTCAATTCATGCTTGAATACAAGCTTAAATGGCTTAACCTACCAGTAAAATACGTTAACCCTAAAAACTCCTCTAAAGTCTGCTCTGAAAGCATGGCTTCCTATCTGGACAGACTTATGAAATGCGAAGAATGCGGCTTCGTAATGGATAGAGACATAGTAGCTGTTTTAAACATTCAGATGCGGGGAGAAGGGTTCCCCCAAAGAGCCCCCAATGAAATAACCAAGAGGGAAGAGTTAAGTAGGAATAAAAGCAACAATTCACCATGCATTCCTACTTAACTCAGAACCCTAGTTTACCCTCCTTAAACCCTCAATGATGCTCATAACCCTATCAGTTATAGGTATTCTTGCCTTCTCAAACCTTTCCCTAGGATATTTAAGTGGGCGTGTGGCATCCAACCCAACCTTAGTTGTCAGACCAGTCTCCATATCAGCCGATGGATCAAGCGTGGAGCCCCTAACACCAGGAAGCACCATCAAATCCTCCTCAGCCTGAAACCTTGTCGCAATAGCCCACTCAACTTCCTCGGGGTTAAATATATCTACATCACTATCAACGACCACAGCATGCTTCAGGCTTGGATGGGCTGCTAATGCCGCTAAAAGGGCATTTTTTGAATCCCCCTCAACCTGCTTTTCAATTGAGATGACTGCGTGGAGCCAGCCGCAACCCCCCATGGTTAAATTAACTGCATTAACCTTTGGCACAACCCTCGAAACGGCATCATAGATGGCGGCCTCCCTAGGCAACCCCATAAGCAGCTTATGTTCTGGGCCGCCTGGTAGGAGGGCATGATAGAGATAGTTTTCTCTACGCATCACCCTGATTACCTTCACGATAGGTTGAAGTCTCTGGGCATCATAGGTTCCAGTAATGTCGACAAACGGTCCCTCAGGCGCAACTTCATTCCTAGAGATCTTGCCCTCCAATATTATCTCTGACTCCGCCGGGGCATAGGCATCAACCTTATCACATCTAAGCAGTTTTAGATGGCCATTAAGTAGCTGGTTAGCTACACCAAACTCGCTGACCCCGAGTGGCGGTGAGGATGCTGCCGCTAGGAGAACTGCTGGGTGAACGCCTATAGCTATCGCCACATCCAAGTCTCTCTCAGCATCCTTAGCCATGCTCCACAACTTAAATAAGTGTCTTGGAACAAGTCTTATCGCCAAACGCCTATCATCCAGCACCAAGAGCCTATGGACTGAAACGTTCTCGACACTCCCATCGTGGCTCCTCGCAGACACTATCGCGGACGTTATATATGGGCCGGCGTCCCGCTCAAAGTGCTTTAAAACTGGGATCCTAGAGAGTCTAGGCTCCTCAATAACCTCTTTAACTGGCGAGTCTTCCACGATGGATGGGTCTGTGGGCTTATTGATCGCCTCAATAATCTCTTCATAAAGCTTTTTTTCGTGGGATACGCCTAAAGCCATGCATAGCCTTTTCCTCGTCCCACAAACATTTCCAACGATCTTTACGCCCTCATATCCCCTGATATTATCAAATGATATTATCGGCGCGTCGCCCCGCACAAAAAACTGCATTATTGCGGATACCTCGAAGACCGGCGATACCTCATCTGTAACGTGAACTACATCGCCGATCTCCTCCATCTGTCTAAGAAAGTCCCTAAAGCTCATATCCTCGCCTCCTTCCCTTTCTCCTTAAGAATCTTTTCTAAGAGCCTTATGAAGACTTTACCTGCTCTCTGCTCGCTGATAGTTTTTATGAAGACTGATACAAGCACTATCTTGTTTGTTAGGGCGGCAATCCTCTCGGCTATCAGCCTAGCAAGAAAGGTGCTCCTCTCGCCAAGCAAGACTGATGAGAGAGGTAATCTTGAAATATCCGTTCTCGTCGGCAATGATACTGAAAGTGTCCCAAGGTTTTCAGATTCTCCCTCGCTCAACAATATTATATAGGAATTCCCAAGCTCTATCACAGTCGCAGATAGTTTAATTCCCTCCTCAATAGTTTCCTCATGAAAAACCTTTGCCGCACACAATTCCTCCAACCCAATAATAGCTAATCATTATTTCCCTTTTTAAGTAATGTATATGTAAGGGGGCGGAACCATGGTTCCCGAGAACGCCGAAGATGAAGCCGCCTCAAAGAGGGCTAGGGAAGCCCTAAAAATTTTGAAGGACACTTTCATAACTCCAGACATTTCGGATATCCGTGGCGATCCATTTAAGGTTCTTATCCGAACAATTATAAGCCAGTCAACCGCCGAAATTAACACGAGAAGGGCTTTCGAGAGGCTCACAGCAAGGATACAGCCATTCACCCCAGCCAGATTAGCCGAGGCTGAAGACAAAGATGTTGAAGAGGCCCTGAGGGTTGCGGGCCTCTATAAGAACAAAACAGCCATAATAAAAAGATTATCATCCATGATTCTTAAGGAATTTAATGGGAGGCTTGACTTCATATATTCTCTACCGCTCAGGGAGGCTAGAGAAAAGCTCCTAGGATTGCCTGGGGTTGGGCCTAAAACAGCTGATATACTCTTGCTTTTCTGCGCGGGGAGACCAGTTTTACCAATCGACACGCATGTTAATAGGGTTTCTAAGAGGCTTGGCTTGGTCCCTATGAATGAGAGGAGATATGACGCGATCAGATATGGGCTTGAGAGATTATATGAGCCTAAAGATTATTTCGCCGTTCATATGCTTTTTATCGCTCTGGGAAGAAACTTCTGTAGGGCCCTGAAGCCCCTATGCCAAAAATGCCCGCTTAGGGGGTTATGTCCCTCTGCGGTGGAACACGTAGGGCGTTCTCCCTAACGACTTCAACTTCGTTTCCCCTCTCATCAAGCCTTATTAGCCCCACATGAACCTTCGAGAATATCTTTTCGGTATTAGTGTATATTTTGATTGCGCCCCTCTCATAATCAATGGAGTGTATCGTCCCAATCCCAAGAAATCTTCCATTATTATCCTCTAGAGAGACAAGCAACCCTCTCTCGCTCCCCTCAAAAATGATTTTAACTGGTTTACTAAGCTCGGCGGAAATTTTATTCTTCTCCTCATCACTCAAGACCACACCGCTCTTCAGCACTAAGACCACATGGTCTTGAAAGCTTTCACAGTAAACGATCTTATCGCCCAAGATCTCTTCAAGCCTCTTCTTCTGATTTAAATCAAGCTTACCCTTAATCGCAAAATTTCCATATAATTTAACCCAGCTTAACGGTACAGAGCGGATTCTAGCATCCCTAAGATACCTCTTATATAAAGATTCTCTAATAGCTTTCCTGGTCTCCCTATCCCTCTTCTTAATCTTCTCCGGGATCTCAGCCAACAGCATAATAGTATTATTCTCCGACAAAGAACTCACTAAGGGTGTGAGGTTTCCTCTACCATGCATTATTACGGTAAATGTAGGCTCTAGAGCCTTAATTAACTGGCGCTTATAGTTTATAGCCTCCTCACCATCAACCCATCCGTCCGTATTAATTACAATCATGTCTGGGCCAATGCTCAAAGCCTTATCCCTGAGCCCCATTAGCCCATTAATAACCCTGCTTACAACATTTTGCGGGCTAGTTATTCCAATAAAGATTATATGGTCCGGCTGGAGGTCGGAGGGGTCTATAATAAACCTCTTTAATATACTTAGTCCCAGCGTTCCCGGGGGACCTAAATCAGACTGCCCTAAATCCCCATCAATTAGGGCGACCCTAAGTCCCCTACTTAGAGCCATATTAACCAAGTAGGTTGAGAAGCTGCTTTTCCCAGAATCTGTAGCTCCTAATACGGCCACCTTAACCTTATCGCTAAAAGAAAAGATTTTCTCAGAGACTTCTTCCCATGATGGTGGTATTGGGCTCCCATCAATTATTTCGTAGGAGGCTTTTTCTCCAAGCAAAATATCGACTTCCGAGTCCTCAACGGCTTCAAGCGGTATCCGTTTTCCAAACTTAACAACTACATGCTCCTTTGCGCCTATTCGCGCTCCAAAGGCTTTCATAGCTCCCAAATGTATGATGACGTTCGCTGGACCATCAACTAAAAGTGTCTTACCCCGCTCAATCTTCTGCCTCATCCACTAACGCTCCTTAAGCGTTCCTTACCTCTCTTTTGAGCTATTCTAACGGCAGAGTCCGCATCACTAAGCTTCCTCTTTGCTAGTGATATATCCCTCGAAGTACTTGTACCATCTTCACTAACCATCTCGATCACAATATTTTTTGGGAGTGCAAGGTCAAGCCTGCGTGCAATTTCATCGGCGATCCTTGGTACACCCATACCGACCCTCACCCCCTTAATTTTAGCGGGCGCTTTATTTAACTCCGTCAATATAAAATCTATCGTCTTCTCTATACTCGAAAACTCCTCCCTCTTCAAGGTTTTTCCATCGCCCAAAACCGCAACGCCAAATACTTTGCCCGGATCAACACCGATTATAAGCTCCTCATAAAAATCTTTTCCTAAGGATATTCGAATAGCCTCATCCACAACGTTTGACGAATCCTCATCGACATTATATACTAGAACCCTCGGATGAGTTATTAAATGCCTCTCGCCTGCAGTCGTTATGACGACCTTAACAGATGGGGGTATAGTCTCCCCTGGAACAATGCTTAAGAAGGGCATGTTCCTATTCTTAAGCTCATTAACGATTTTATAATATGCTTTCCCTACAACCGTTGCGACGGCTATTGTGGCCCGTCTCCTCATATTATTACGCTCGATACGTCATCTAATTTCTACAGAATAAAGACTAAATTTAAATTTTAGCCATAAGTTAAATTGTGGGATAGTTGGGCCGCTGGATTCCAACCGGCTGTCTAATGCTTGATAGGGTGCTGGATGGTGGTCTTCCGCCCGGCGAATTAACGTTAGTTTATGGAGAAGCGGAGACTGGAAAGACTAGTTTGGCAATACAATGCTCCGTCAACGCTGCGAGGATGAAGTATAAAACGCTTTATATAGACGCTGATGGGACGTTCTCCCCAGAAAGACTTATGCATGTGGCACTTCAAGATTTTAACGAAGCTCTACAATCAATAATCATATTCACCCCATCAACTTTTGAGGAACAATCAAACCTAATAGATGATCTAGAAAAGTTTGTTAGCGGGAACTTAGGCCTAATAATCTTTGATACAATAACCTCGTTATATAGAGCTGGGATAGTTGGGAAAGAGGAGGCGTTCAAAGCGAACAGGGAGCTTAATAGACAAGTAGCGACGCTTGCGCACATAGCCAAGAAGTTTCAGATATCAATATTAATTGTAAGTCAGGTGAGGAGCGTTTTAACTGAGAGGGATGCTTATATAGAGCCTGTCGCCTCAAGGGTTCTAAAATACTGGTCATCTTCAATAATCGGTCTATTTAAAACGAGTAGGTACAATGTTGTTAGGGCTGTTGTTGAGAGAAGCGCGGGGGTTGAGAAAAAAATAACATTATATTTACTTATAAGCGAAAATGGGATAAGTGAGTATAAGCTAAGCTCCTCACCTGGCTGATAAAGAATGGACTTAATTAAAGAGACCCTATATGCGCTCTATTATATTCTCCCAGCCTACTGTTCTAACGCATCACCAGTACTATTTGGGGGAGGAAGACCAATAGACTTAGGAAGAAAATTTGTTGATGGAAGACCCATCTTCGGCCAACATAAAACGTACCGAGGCTTCATCTCCGGGGTATTAATTGGCACGGCGGTCGGCTGGGTTCAAGAAAATCTTGCCCCATTAGCTGGCCTACCGCCCGGAAGCACTTTTTCAGGCTTCCTCCTCTCGCTCGGAGCGTTAATTGGGGATCTATTTGGCTCGTTTATAAAGAGGAGACTGGGCCTTAGGCCCGGAAAGATGCTCCCAATGGTTGATCAGCTTGACTTCGTGTTATTCGCCCTGTTATTCGCTTCACTCTCTCAGAATTTACCACCCCCCATAGGCACAATTATGATAATACTCTTAACAATTCCGATACATTTTCTAGCAAACTTCGTAGCATATCTACTGCACCTAAAGAATACGAAATGGTAGTCTCATAGGAAAAACACTTATTATCCGCCCAGGAAACTTCTTTTTTAGATGAGTTTACCAGCCTTCAATATAGTTAAGTCATCGTTCTGCACCTGCCTTCCAAAATACAATATAAATCCTTATTTAGGTAGATGCGGGCACAATTGTATATATTGTTATGCGATAAAGTTTCCAAGTTTTACCGGGCCGGCAACTCCTAGACTTAGGCTTAAAGAGAGCATATATATGATGGCTAAGAGGACTAAACTCCGCTTACCAGTCATGTTAAGCGATTCAACAGACCCCTACCAACCGCTCGAAAAAGAATATAAGGTGACGAGAAGATGCATAGAGGTTTTAGCGGAACACGGCTTCCCATTATTAATAGTCACTAAATCTGATTTAGTTGTAAGGGATATTGACGTCTTCAAAAAGACGCCGACAGTTATCTCCATGACGATCACCACAAGCCGAAGGGATGTTGCAAGCGCCATCGAGCCGGGCGCCCCCGACCCCCATACACGCTTCCTAGCTCTTAGGGAGCTAGCTGAGGAGGGTATACCAGTTACTGTTAGGATAGACCCAATCATACCCTCAGTGAACTCGGATATGAGTGATCTTGAGCGGATAGTTTATGAGGCATCCAAAATAGGTGTAAAGCAGGTAACGGCCTCAACCATGAAGATAGTTAAGGGCCTATTGCCAGCGATGAAGAAAGTGAATCCAGACTTATCAAGAAAAATAATAGAATTTTATAGGGATGGGGAGTGGATTGGCGGCTACAAATATTTAAGAAGCGACTTAAGGCTGAGAATTCTGTCTTCCCTTAAGGAGGTTGTCCAGAAATACAATTTAGAGTTTGCCACATGTAGAGAAGGTTTCCCCCAATTGAATACAGCAATATGCGACGGAACGCTCTACTGTAGAAAAAGAACTTTAAAAGAATATCTCAACTAAAAATATATGCATTAAAACCTTAAATCAGAGTCTTCTGTAGGTAAGCCCCTTCTAACCCTCAATGAAGCAACTATCCTAGGCATAATATCCGCTGGCACCCTCTCCCATCCCGAGAACTTACACTGCCAAAAGGCGCGCCCCGACGAAGCCGATCTTAACTCGCCGGCCAACTCTATTGACTCAGCAACCGGCACCAGACCGTTAATCACCGTGATTGGACCCCTCGAATATAAGGAAGAGATCTTCCCCCTCCTCTTTGTCAGAGTGTTGGCTATTATGCCTATTTGCTCGGTTGGCGCCGTTACCTGGATATCATATATTGGCTCGAGCAGTATTGGATCCGCGCTTAAAATTGATTCATGAACAGCTCTCTTAACTGTAGGTGTTATCTGCGCATACCTCCTCTCCTCCGGGTTACTACTTAGGTGCATGTCGATGATTTTCGCCTTAACGTTCCTAAGCGGCCAGCCGCATAATGGGCCGGAGTTACACGCCCACTTAAAACCCTCTATAATGGCATCTAAGTCTTCCAGGAAGAGGCTTTCGTCAACTAGGCTTACAAGAACGTTGTTATCACCATAAGCATAGATTAGACGTTCATCACCGCTTTTAGAATTGAGGTCATTTACTGAGCTAACCCTTATAGTTATCTGGTTTAATCCATTTGGGCTGAGAGAGGTCGCAGGTGCACCGACCCTGCTTACACTTTCCCTGTAGGCTATTGTTGGCTTAGATATGACGACATCTAATTCTGGCTCATAATCCCTCAGGGACTTTAATGCTATGTCAATGTGCAGCTCGCCTATACCGCTAAGGAGATATTCCCCGGTCTCCTTATTGATGGATACTAGGAGGCTCGGATCTTCAATAGATAGTAGGTTTAACGCGTCTATTAGGTGTGGTAGATCTTTTGGATCCCTTGGCTCAATGGAGACCGTTATAACTGGCTCAGAAGCCTGCACAATTCTATCAAATGGAGCCATTCTATCTTTAAATCTCGTATCGACGATAGTTTCCCCGGCGGTAATTGACTTAAGCCCAGATAAGGCTACAATATTTCCGGACTTCAGCGAGGGCACATTTTCTCTGAATTTGCCCATGTATATTGAGACCTCTTTAATATCGCGCTCAACGCTCGCGTTAAGAAGGTATACCCTGTCGCCGACACTTATCTCCCCGGAGAATATTCTTCCGGTCGCTACCAAACCCTCTTTTAACTCCTTTTTAACGCTCGTCACATAAACCGTTACTGGGCCCCTTGAATCGCATTTAACCATCGCCCTACCAATCTCCGAATCTGGATCCCCGCTCCATATTTTAGGAATCCTATACTCTTGAGCTTTAAGTGGGCTCGGTAGTTTTTCCACGATTGCTTCCAAGATGGCTTTTGATAGGGGGATTTCTTCTTGGAGGGCTTTTAATTCCCCCGATTTATAAGCCCTAATAATGTCGCTAAACTTTATCCCCCGCTCTCTAGACGCTTTTATTGTTAAACCCCATTTATGGAGGGCTGAGCCGATAATTATATTTCCCTTAGATAAGCCTACCTTCCAATCATCCCTGAATTGCGGCTCAGAGTAAATGTCTATGAGGCTGTTAAATGAGTGTATTATGTGTGAAATCTTGCTCTTAATCTCTTCAATAGACATCTTCAGCTCGGTAATCAGCCTATCAACTTTATTGATAAATAATATCGGTTTAACCCGCCCCCTCAGCGCCTGCCTCACAACAACCTCTGTCTGCGCCATGATCTCCTCCACAGCGTCTACTAAGATTATAGCCCCATCGATAGCCCTCAAGGCCCGGGTAACCTTACCAGTGAAATCAACATGACCGGGTGTGTCAACAAGGTTGACGACAAAATCTTCACCATGAACTTTATGTAACAATGATATATTAGCGGTCTTTATGGTTATCCCACGCCTCTGCTCCTCCTCAAGATAATCAAGGACGCGGATCTCACCCGCCAGGTCATATGGTATTAAGCCAGCTTCAGCGAGCAGCAGATCCGTTAGGGTTGTTTTCCCATGATCTATATGCGCTAAAACGCCGATATTACGCACCCTACCTTTATCTTTCATAACATTTAAGATGTTGTTTATCTTGGCAACTCTCAGCATGGCTACCCGCTCAGAAGTCTTTTCCTAGGCAAGCGTTCATTCTCCCAGAGTCTTAAGAGGCTCCCTTATTATCACTTATATCTCTCGCGCCTCTTTTTCCTCTTTCTCTTCTCACGCCTCATCCTCTTCTTCTTCCACTTAGCACGCATCCCCATCAACTTCCCAAAGCTTATTAAGGCCATTAGGACAAGAGCTTGACCTAAAACATGATTAAAATCCCTCTTATTTAAGTTTATCAAGGTTAAGAAGAAAACTTTGTAGGAGCATTATTTAACTTGAAGAAGCACTTCTAGTAGTGGTTTAGAGGGCAGTTTGATGAGGGCGCATTTACTCTGCATACCTTGTACCCTTAGGGCGGCTTACGATATAGCTAGGAGGGCGTCGGATAATGAGGAGATTCTGAGGGAAGCCGTTATTGAGACATTAAAGTGGTTAGGCGGGGAGGGGGAGAGGCTAATAAATATCACGCCGGCCGCAATGCACACACGCGCCTTTAAAATAGTTCAGAGGGTCTCTGGGAACAGCGATCCCTTTAAAAGCCTAAAAAAGATGTCTAACATCCTTGCCATGAAGGTGGTGCCCACGCTAAAGCGCGAGATTAACTGTAGGAGGGCAATTGAAGCCGTTAAGCTCGCCGCTCTAGGAGCGGTATGCGGGAACTCTATAGATTTTGAGGTTGAAGGCTACTATGCGTCGATAGAAGATCTTGAGAAGACACTGTTAGATTGCTTAAAAAGCGGTCTCATAATAGATGAGACCGAGAGACTCATAGACGCCCTCTCAAAATCTAAAAGAATCCTATATCTCATAGATAACGCTGGAGAGATAGTTTTCGATAAACTCTTCATCAGCACTCTCTCTGAGAATTATCCAGCTAGGGTTATAGCTGCTGTGAAATCTGGGCCGATTTTAAATGACGCCACTATGGAGGATGCGCTGGAAGTCGGATTGCATGAGGTTGCCGAAATCATTACAACTGGTAATGACTCTATAGGCTTAAACATAGAAGAATCTTCCGAGGACTTTATGAGGGAGCTTAAGGGGGCGGACATTATTATCGCTAAGGGGCAGGGATATTATGAGAGCCTAACAGAGGTTGAGAGAGACTTAAATAAGCCAATCATATATATGCTTAGGGCTAAATGCTCCGTAATCTCTAAATCCCTTAATGTGCCGCAGGGATCAAATATCATTAAGTTTGTAGGGGGCATTTAGGCGGCTCGTTGAGACTATGAAGTTAGGTGCACTATTCTCTGGCGGAAAAGACTCATGCCTAGCTATTTACAGGGCTCAGGTCTCTCATAAAGTTGTCTGCTTAATAAACCTGGTACCAAGGAGCGTTGAGAGCCGACTCTTCCATTTCCCAAATGCGTGGGTAACTAAGTTTCAAGCTGAGGCTATTGAGATACCGATAATCCAATTAGAGACAGGTGATGAGGAGGAGAGGGGGCTGGCAGATTTATCCAGGCTCTTAAAATCTGCTGTTAAGGATTTCGGCATTGAGGGGATAGTCACCGGGGTTGTGAGGTCAGTATATCAGGCGAGTAGAATACAGAGGATATGCGATGAGCTCGGGTTGCGGTGCCTCAACCCCCTCTGGCTTAAGAGTCCGGAGGATATACTGAGCAAGGTTTTAAGGGAAGGCTTCGTTGCCATGATAACAGGGGTTTTCGCATACCCCCTAAGCGAAAGATTCCTCGGAAAAATCATAACTGTAGACTTGGCTAAGGAACTCTTAGACCTAGGTAAGAAATATGGTTTTGATGCGGCTGGCGAGGGCGGCGAAATAGAAACAACCGTACTCGATGGGCCGATCTTCAAGAAAAGGATAGAGGTTACGGACTATGAAATCTCCTATAAACATTACTCCGGGGTACTCCTGATAAAGGGTTTAAAGTTGTCTCCTAAGGCTCTTCATTTTTAAGGTAATAAATTAAGGGGATGGGGTTCACTCAAAGGACTTTTGTGGAGAATAAATCTTCCGTGTGATTAGGTGCCCCTCAACAATTATCAGAGATACAGGAGAAATCCTTTCAGCGTTAATACTAATTTTTAATCTTTTAATATTAACTGAAGATCTGCCTAACTTAAGGGGGAAATTTAAACATAAGCGTTAAGAAATACATTAGCCATCTATTGACAAGATTTTACCCGGAAAGTTAAAAGAAAGATGTTCTCGAAGTAAAATGCTTAGTCTACAGAAAGAAGGAACTGTTCATTTAATACCGAATATTTTTCTGGCATTCTCCGTCGTTCTCTCCGCTACGGTTTCTATGTCCTCCCCCTTTAGCTCAGCTACAGCATTTAAGGCCTTGATTATATGGGCTGGCTCGGAGACTTCGCCAGCATAAATTACTGGAGTATCTGTCTCTAGAACTATGTTTTCCAGGGGCGTCTTCTCAATAACCTTTCTATGCTCCTTACTATAGGTAGCTGCGGGCGTGGCGGAAATGTAGTATCCATGGTCAAGCAGCTTCTTGAGGGCCTCAGGCGGCCCGCTGAACCAGTGGAAGACCGCTTTCTTAACCCCCACCTCAATGCTCATGTTGATGCAATCCACCCAAGCCCCCCTATTATGGATAGATACGGGCTTATCATTTCTCCTTGCTAAATCAAGTATTCTCCAAAAAATTTTCCTCTGGATCTCCTTAAGCTCATCGTTCTTTCTTGCTTCCCTATACCAGTAGTCTAAACCAACCTCGCCCAGGGCGATGATATTATTTATATTCTTCTCGATTAAATTAATTGTCTCATCAACTTTTGATACGTCTAAGCCCCATGGGTGGAGACCTAAAGCGGGGTAAATCTTCAGCTCCCTAGTTTCATACTTTTTGCTCTCATTTAAAACCCACATGTTAGATTCGTAATCGGAGCCCACAGCGATTATCGCTACAACTCCAGCTTTAACCGCTCTTTTAATAGCACCTTTTAGGTCTGTAACGCTCTCCAAATGGGCATGTGTGTCTATTAACTCCATACATGGCTCCTCGGGATTGGAGCGGTAATATCTCTCCTTTTCATTAAAATTAAAGTTTTCAGCGTTATGAAGTTATTTAAACGTAAGAGTTAAATTTGAGAGAATTATATATTTCAAAAAAATTTAAACTCAAAGAAGGCCCACGGAAATGTATAAGATAACTAATAAGGTGGAGCTCGCGCCTGGTATTAAACTTATCAATGTCCTTGCCCCTGAGGTTGCCAAAAGAGCTAAGGCTGGTCAATTCGTCATCGTGAGGGTGGAGGCTACTGGCGAACGCATCCCGCTAACCTTAGCCGACTGGGACCCAAAGGAGGGAACAATAACACTGGTCTTCTTAGAGGTTGGGGTTACTACCAAAAAGCTTGGAAGGTTAAACAATGGTGATGTGATATTAAATTTGTTAGGGCCTCTTGGAAATCCAACGGAGGTTAAGAACTATGGATCTGTATGCGTCGTGGGCGGTGGAGTCGGTATAGCCGCCGCTTACCCAATAGCCAGAGCTCTTAAAGAGGCTGGAAATAAGATTGTTTCCATAATAGGGGCGAGGTCGGCTAACTTGCTAATCTTTGAGGAGGAGATGAGGAGATACTCCGATGAAATTCACATTTCTACGGATGATGGGACAAGAGGATATAAGGGCTTTGTAAGCGACGTTCTCAAGAACCTACTGCTGAAGGGATATAAGTTTGACATGGTTTATGCAGTTGGGCCAGCTCTAATGATGAGGGCTGTGGCCGAAGTAACTAGACCATACAAAATTAAGACTATTGTGAGCTTAAACCCGATAATGGTTGATGGGATGGGGATGTGCGGCGCATGCAGAGTAATAGTTGGCGGTAAAACAAGATTTACATGTGTAGATGGTCCGGAATTTGATGCCCATGAAGTAGATTTCGCGGAGCTAATAAGGAGGCAGAGAGCGTTTCTTGAAGAGGAGAGAAGAGCCCTTGAGATTTTTGAGAAGGTTGGGGTGAATTAACATGAGTAAAGTAGATCGATTTAAGGCCGTCCCGATGCCAAAGCAGCCACCCCATGAAAGGATACGCAACTTTGATGAGGTTGCACTAGGGTACGCTGAAGAGCAGGCCCTCATGGAGGCCGAAAGGTGCCTACAGTGCGCTAATCCACAGTGCGTCAAGGGATGCCCAGTTGAAATAGATATACCAGCCTTCATCAAACTCCTCAGAGAAGGCAAGTTTAGGGAGGCTATAATGAAAATTAAGGAGAAGAACAGTCTACCCGCGGTCTGCGGCAGAGTATGCCCACAGGAAGATCAATGCCAAAATGATTGCGTGCTCGGCAAGAAGGGAGACCCCGTTCAAATTGGCAGGCTAGAGAGATTTTTAGCCGACTGGGAAAGAAGGCATGGGGTCGAGATCCCGGAGAAGATGCCATCCACTGGTAAGCGTGTAGCAGTTATAGGCTCTGGGCCAGCAGGGCTAACCTTGGCGGGGGACCTCGCTAAACTCGGCCATGAAGTTGTGGTCTTTGAGGCGCTACATGAGCCCGGTGGGGTCTTAATGTACGGTATCCCAGAATTTAGGCTTCCTAAAAGTATTGTCCAAGCGGAGGTTGACTATATCAGGAAGCTCGGGGTAACAATAAAGACAGACTCTTTGATTGGTAGACTCTATACAATCCCAGAATTGCTGAATGAGGAGGGGTTCGACACAGTCTTTATTGGCACAGGGGCTGGCCCCCCGATCTTCATGGGCATACCGGGAGAAATTCTCAGTGGAATATATAGTGCGAATGAGTTCCTTATACGCGTCAATCTAATGAAGTCATACTTGTTCCCGAAGTGGGATACTCCAATAAAGGTTGGTGGTAAGGTGGCGGTTATCGGTGCCGGGAATGTGGCTATGGATGCGGCCAGATGCTCTCTAAGGCTCGGCGCTAAGGAGGTTCATATAGTTTATAGGCGGTCGAGAGCTGAGATGCCTGCCAGAAAGGAGGAAATAGAGAACGCTGAGGAGGAGGGCGTGCTCTTCGACATTCTCACTCTTCCAGTAGCATATTATGGTGATGAGAGGGGATGGGTGAAGAAGATGGAGTGTATAAGAATGCAGCTCAGCGAACCGGATGAGACTGGAAGACGTAGGCCAGTTCCAATAGCGGGCTCAAACTTCACAATGGATATTGATACGGTAATAGTTGCTATTGGCCGAAGACCTAATCCTCTTATACAGCAGACTACGCCCGGGCTTAAGGTTGCTGAGGATGGAACGATAATTGTTGATGAAAATATGCGGACAAGTATTGAGGGAGTATATGCGGGCGGAGATATAGTTACTGGAGAGGCGACGGTTATAAGCGCCATGGGGGCCGGAAGAAAAGCCGCCAAATCGATTCATGAGTATTTAATGAAAAAGAAATAGCAAAAGAAACCTCATATCTTAAAAATCTACCCTCACTCTTTTAATTTCTGCTTTAGGATCACCGAAAAACTTTAAAGATGATAATACTTATTAATTGAAAACTGTTATTCTGTCATAAAGTATGAGGTTGGGGAGAGCTTTATGAAAATATTGCATGAATTTGTTCCAACAAAAAAGTTTTTGAAGCTTGCAGAAGAAACAAAGGACCTTGTTGATGGGTGGAATGTAACTGACAGCGCCGCTGGGAGGCCCGCACCAAGTGGAACCGCTGTTGGCTGTGTTTTAAAGGCTAAGTACCCGGGCAAGATAGTTATACCAATCTTCGTACTGCATTATAAGGGGCCTGTAGAAGTCGGTGGCTTAGCATTAGCAGCCGAGTCCGTTGGCTTAGATGGGTTAGTTATCACCATGGGCGATATACCTCGGTATGGCGAGCCCATAAAGATGCTTAAGTCCTCTGAGGAGGCACGCGATTTCCTCCGCACAACCGTCAAAATAAAAAACTTGAAGTTAGGCTGTCTCTTAACAGCCCGCCGCTCGGTAGACGAAGTTGTTGAGAGAATTAAATCCCCATGGGACTTCATTTTCTTCATGAGGTTGGAGGAGAAAAATATTCCAATGCTTGAAAAAATATCAGAGGAGTGCAGGAAACTAAATAAACCAATATACTCATACTTCTTAGTTGGCACTCCCAGAAACGTTGAGATTGTGAAGCTAATAGGGTGGCCGATCACTACGACGATGGATCGCGTTGAAGAGGTTGCGGCGAAACTTGATGGAATTGTCGATGGAATTATCGCAACGTGCGCCGGAGATTATGAGGGAGATCTGGAACTTTTGAGAAAATTACAAAAATTCAGGAAGTAGCGGCAGACTAGGGGACTTAAATAACCTAAACTTCCTTCCCCCCTAATTTTTGGGAGACAAAGTTGACTTAAATTTAAAAATATTTTTACTATTCCCTAAGGTGAGATAACAAAAGGCTTATGGTGAGGGGAGATATGAACAGAGTTGTCAGAGTCGGCGTGTTAAAGGCTGGCTGTTTAGGCTCACTACCACTATTAGAGTTTCTTTTAGATGAGAGGGCCGACAGAGAGGATATCAGTGTAAGAGTTATTGGTTCTGGAGCGAAGGTCACCGTTGAGGAATGCGTCGAGTGCGCCAACGAAATTTTAAAGCAGGCTCCCGATCTCATAATACTTATTGGGCCGGCCCAAACAACATCCGGCCCAACCGAGGCACGCAAGATACTCAGGGAGGCGGGTAAACCAGTAATAGTTATCTCAGATACCCCGGCAAAGAGGATCATTAAGGAGCTCGAGGAAGCCGACTTTGGATATATAATTGTTGAGGCAGATTCAATGATAGGCGCCAGAAGGGAATTTCTAGACCCATCAGAAATGGCCCTATACAATTCTGATGTAATTAAAGTCTTAGCCATAACCGGAGCACTCAACATTATAGTTGAGGAAATTGACGGGGTGATCAGCGCAATTAAGTTCGGAGAAAAACCTAATTTACCAAGACTAGTGATAGATAGTAAAGTGATCGCTGAGAGATCCGGCTTTTTGAATCCATATGCTAGGGCGAAGGCTATGGCTGCCTACGAGATGGCTAAGCAGGTTTCAGCAATAACCATTGAGGCTTGCTTTAAAATATATGATCCGGAGCTCTATATCCCATTGGTTGCCACAGCGCATGAGCTTATGAGGGGCGCCGCGAGACTAGCTGACGAAGCTAGGGAGATAGAAAAGGAGAATGACTCTGTGCTAAGGAAGCCGCATTTCAAGGATGGAGCAATCGGAGAGAAGAGAACATTGATGGAGAAGCCGGCTAGAACAACGAGCTAAAATGTAAACAAATATAAGGTAGTCTTAAAGAAGAACAAAGAAGAAAAGGGGTGGTGCTTGTGCCAGCAATAGAGGTTGGTAGAATCTGTGTAAAGATTAGGGGGAGAGAGGCTGGTAGGCGTTGTATAGTATTAGATATTATAGACAGAAACTATGCGCTGATAACAGGGCCAAAGAATATTACGGGTGTTAGGAGAAGGAGGGTAAATATAAACCATCTTAAACCCACAGAGGACCTCATTAAAATAAGGAGAGGGGCGGCTGACGAGGAGGTCTACAAGGCTATCGTAGAAGCAGGCCTACTTGAAAAATATATACAAGGGAAACCATAGCTTGACAATTTGGGGACAATCAAAAATGCAGGAGATTAGGGCGCCATGGAATATTAAAAGGGAGCTTCTAGTGAAGTCTGAGGATGAAACGGACTCAAAATATGGCCATAAACCCGAGGAGCGGCCGTATCCCGACATAATAAAGTTTGGTGTGATAAATCTTGATAAGCCTCCCGGCCCATCAAGCCATGAGGTCACAGCATGGGTTAAGCGCATACTCGGTATTGAGCATGCTGGTCACGGAGGGACCCTAGAGCCGGTTTAATTTGCGGCGTGGAAATCCCAAAGTGACCGGCGTCTTACCGATTGCCCTTGAAGAAGCAACTAAAGTTATTCATGCTCTACTGAAAGCTGGTAAAGAATATGTTGGTGTGATGAGACTGCATGGAGATATTCCTGAAAAGAGGATTATAGAGGTCTTCAGCGAGTTTCAAGGCAAAATTTATCAAAGACCACCCTTCAGAGCCTCCGTTAAAAGAAATTTAAGGGTCAGGACAATCTATTACCTTGAAATATTGGAGATTGATGGCAAGGATATCTTGTTTAAGGTTGGGTGCGAGGCCGGGACATACATTAGAAAGCTTATTCACGATATGGGCAAGGCCTTAGGCTGCGGTGCACACATGCAGGAACTACGTAGAATCAGGGCCGGCCCCTTCACCGAGGATTCTGGAAGCGTCACGCTGCATGATTTGCTATATCTTTATAGCAAATGGCGAGAGACAAAAGATATTAGATTCCTCAAGAGAATCATTATGCCTATGGAGAAGGCCCTCGAATTTCTCCCTAAAGTCTTTATCAAGGACACCGCCGTAGACGCTATCTGCCACGGCGCACATTTAACCGCCCCGGGAATAGCGTATATTGAATCAGGCATAAAACCAATGGATACTGTTGCCATAATGACACTAAAGAGTGAGACAGTAGCCCTAGGGAGAGCGGTAGCAAGCACAGAAGAGATTCTTAAAGCCACCCATGGAATAATGGTTAAGACCGAGAGGGTTCTAATGCCTAGAGGAACATACCCAAAGATATGGAAATAGCGTCAAACAACTTAAATAGCGGATAAAGGATAAAAATAATCTTAAGAGATATTGAGCCGGGGTCTCCTAGAGCCATAAAATAATGGTGGGGAATCCGGTAGGGAGCAGACCACAAGTTAAATTAACGGGCCTAAGCCTGGAGACTAACACTAGAGAGCCTGTGGCCCTCTATGGGCCGCGTGGGTTCAAATCCCACCCCCGGCGCCATATATTTTGCTTGTTTTTTGGCTGTTTTTGAGCAAGGAGCGAGCTTAATTCTTGCTTGATTTTTGCATTGGTTTCTTTTTTCTTTTCGGTTTGAAACCACACTTAAATATCTGGTGGCTGCATTATTTATTGTTGGTGTTTGGGGTTTGGTTGGTCGGACTGCTGAGGACTGCTTATATAGGCTTTGGAGGAAGGGGCTTGTCCTGCGGTCTGAGAAGCCCTTCATTTAGTCTGGCTGCATTATTTATTTAAGGGTAGGGCTGGGTTATCGAGAAACCTTAGAAAATATTTTCTGTATGTTGTTGCGCCCAAGGGTGGCGGCGAAACTATACTCAACGGTATTAGGTTCGTTGGGTTTACTGCCTCTCCTTTAATTTAACATTAGACATTAATGGCATTAAATATTGGATAGGATTGATTAATAATTTTGACGGCATGTCTTATCCGGTAATTCCATATCCGTTGCTAATTGGATCTTGGAACAATGGTAATCGCGTAAGCACATATCATCGTCCTAATTACTAGGACGATGATAACCATCAAGAAAGCCCTTAGTTAAGCGAAACTAATGCAGCAGCAACGTTTGCTATGGAAGCAATAGTGATCCATCCGAGATAGACGCTGAAAGGTGCATGAAACGCTATTTTTTCACGTAGTGAAACTGCGGACTTTCCGACTTCTAGGCGGAGATAAATCGCTATTAAGGTGGCCAGAAGCAGAACCATACCAAAAACTAAAAAACAAGATATTCAAACTGCCAGAGAAAAAGCCAAACAACATTTAATATGCTGCTTGCTATAAACAGATAGCCAATTTTTCCCTAAATTCTTTTGCTTGCGGGCTTGGCAACGCTTGATAAAAAACGAAGATTGCAAGCAGTATGTAAATTATTCCCCATATAGAGAAAACGTAGCCCGCTGGAGTTATCAAAGTGGGATTTGCATCAGAAATTTGAGCAGTATTTTTACCGCCAATAATTGTTGTGCTACCTGCCAACCCATTCACAATAACCGTAATAACAAAGGCTACAATGTTTAACCATTTTAAAAGGCTAGAATAAGTTTCAGCCATCTAAATCACTCCAATTTAATTTAGTCATGTTTGAATATTTAAGACAAACTATCAGTATTTGAGAGTAAAACTTGAAGTTTCCATCCCTATTGCCTAAATTATACTTCCCAGCCTTTATTCCTCGGCGACTCTAAAAACGGGGTTTGTTGTGTTCAAATTTAATTTTGTGTTCACATTTGAGCGGGACTTAAACCTCTCATTAAATTTCAAATGATGCCATATCATTTTGCCGGAAATATTGACCCTCTCAATTCATCCCTCCATGAGTTATAAGTTTATTAAGTAAATAATTATACATTACTGGTTTAAGGTTGATGAAGAGAAGCTTGGATATGATCCTAAAAGACTTTCATGTTGGTAGGGGCGCGATAATCCTAGCGCTTGGGTTATGCATAGTCTTTGTTCACTACTCCGTTAGATACAGCTATGGCATTCTGCTCCCCGAAATGCTGATCTCATTTAACATCTCAAAACTTGAGGCCGGCGTCATATATACTTCTTATTTCATCGGATATACCCTATTCTCATTTATACTCGGCGCAAGCATAGATAAATTCGATACTAGAAAAGTGGTCTCAATATTCCTGCTTATACTGGGTTTAGGCGTCCTTTTTATGAGCTTATCTAATGGATTAATTGAGGCGGCGTTCTCATTCTTCTTAGCGGGAGTTGGGTGCGCTGCATGCTGGGTTCCCATAGTCCTTATAGTTCAAAGGTGGTTTAAGAGGAGGGCTCTCTCAGTGGCAGTAATTGATATTGGCGCTTCGCTCGGCTTCGCTTTAAGCGGCGTTATCATGCCAGTCTTAGTAAAGATGAGGGACTGGAGACTCGGATGGCAGGTTTTTAGCTTCGCCAGCTTCCTGCTATCCCCGCTAGCTTGGCTGCTATTGAGGAGCTACCCAGAGGATACCGCCCAGAGGGGGAAGAGGAGTGATGAGAAGTTTTTCAAACATTTAATAAAGATTGTTAGGGATTTTAGGTTATGGATGCTGAGCATATCATATATGTTCGTTGGCTTTTACGTAATGATTCCATTCACCTTCCTCACAACGTACGCCTATCAGGAGATCCTTCTCCCATATAATATAGCCGCGGCCCTTGTGAGCATGATCGCCATTGGAGCAATACCTGGAAAACTAGTCTTAGCGTCATTCTCCGAGAGGGCTGGAAGATTTAAGGTAATTATACTAAGCGGCACAATTTCAATAATAGGGATGTCCGGAATGATCCTCGCCAGCAATTTTCCAAGCCTAGAACTTACTTCGATTATCCTCTCAACCGTTATTTATGGAGTTGGCTATGGCTCTGTCTGGCCGCTTTATATGGCGTATGCCTCCGACATCTTTTCAGTAGAAAATGCTGGAGTGGTACTAGGGTTACTTACAGTATTTCTTGGCATAGGATGCATGAGCTCACCACCGGTTGCTGGCTGGATGGCTGATTTAACCGAAACATTTAAAACTTCATTCCTAATGGCGGTGGCAGCCTCATTACTCTCAATACTCTTTCTGCTACCGACAAAAAGGGAAATTAGCCTAAAGTCTCGTAGCCAGAAGGTTTAGGAATTTCACCATGGAATCCATGAGATGCGATTGCTGATGCTATTCCGTAAAGCTTTGGTCATACAATGCTTTATACAAAAGGGTTCATCTAAACCTTTATCCGCACACATATCACATTTTTCAATCTTTCTAGTTTCCGGATTAAACCATATGGCATTTATTGGACATGCATCTATGCAGATTTTACATCCGGCGCATAAAGATTTATCCACAACCACAATACCATCCCCACGCTTCATTAAGGCCCCGTTAGGACAAGCATCTACACATTGAGGTTTTTCACATTGCGTGCACCTCACAACCCTGAACCTCATTATAATTTTTCCATTCGCATTGTATTTTGGTCCCATCTCCTCAACTTTAACTCTGAAGACGCCGGGCGGTAAATTATGGAGTTGTTTGCAGGCTACCTCGCATGAGCGGCATCCAATACAGAGACTCGGTGTTGATATCAGCATCTATGCCCATCCTCCGCCTTATGGACCCTACAGAGCCTACCCCTCATAACAGTGGTTCCGACGATAGATTCATACCCATAGGGAGGCTCCAGTGGTATTATTACATTTATATTGGATTTAAAGGTTCTGTCCTCAAAAGTTTCCCCCTCTGGATACCACCATAATGCTTGGGCTGAAACGACCCTTGAATGAACACTATATGCGAGTTTAGCCTTCATTTTTACACGATGCTCACTGTAAGGCGTCTCAACAAAGACCCAATCCCCATCCCTAATACCAAGTCTCTCAGCGGTCTCCGGATGCATCTCAATTAGGGGGTGGGGGAGAATCTCGCGTAAGTATGGTATATTATGCCCCATGGTTTGGTAAGAGGATATATGCCTTGCGCCCGTTATGAGGATCAGCGGATACTTTTCAGCTAAATCAGGTGTGGAGTACGGGCTCTCCGGCGGCTCAACATATTCTGGCAGAGGGTTATACCCGTATCTTTCAAGTATCGTTGAATATAGCTCACATTTACCCGTCGGCGTTTTAAAGCCTGGTTTCCCATCATCCCTTAGGAGGCCTCTCTCATACCTCCTTTCAACAGAATCTGAGGAAATATATCCAATCTTCTTGAATTCTTCGAAGGTTATGCCCAGCTCCTTAAGCCTATAATCTAAAAATTCCCTATACGTCGATACAGGAAAGGGTTGTTTAATCCCCATCCTTCTTAAGAGCTCAAAAAGCACTTCATTATCGTCCCTACATTCGTAGAGTGGCTCTATAACCTTTTGCCGGGCCGCTATGAAATTTGTGTAACAGAAGGCATCGCATATATCATCGCACTCTAAATATGTGGCTGAGGGTAGAACATAATCAGCCAGCTCCGCAGTCGGCGTCATGAAGAAATCCATTACAACAAGCAGATCCAATCTCTTAAGGGCCTCCACAACTTTTCTACTATCCTCAAAGCTGACGACTAAGTTTGAGGTGCATATAAGCGCCTTAATCGGATAGGGCTTACCAGTCAACATGGCTTTAAAGACGCTTGGCGGATGCGGGAGACACCTAAAGGAATCCGGGCCTGCAAGTAGTGGATATTTGTCCGACCCTATTGTTTTCTTTTCCACCCCCCTACTTAGGCGAAGCATCTTCTTCATATTCATGTACGTGAGCCTTATTGGATAGCTTGGGAATTCAATCCCGCCCTTCACATCCAGGTTACCGGTTATCGCCACTAGAATTGACAGCGCTCTACTCGCATGCACGGAATTAAAGCTCATCGAGACTCCTAGATGGGATTGAAGGGAAGCCGGCTTTAATGTGGCGTAGAGCTCGGCCGCCTCCACAATCTTCTCCCTTGGAACCCAAGTTATCTCCTCAACCCTTTCCGGGGGATATTTCTGCACCCCCCTGCATAACTCTTCGAAGCCATAACACCACTTATCCACAAATTCTGAGTCATAAAGCCTTTTATTGATTATAACGTTAATAATTCCAAGCGCTAATGCGCAGTCTGTTCCGGGTCTAACCTGCAGCCATAAATCGGCTATTGATGCAAGCTCCGTATAACGTGGATCCACAACTATGAGTTTCGCTCCTTTACCCTTCGCCTCAAGAATCCTTTTAGCTATTGGCGGGTACGTATGGAGGGGGTTATATCCCCAGAGAACTACACATTTACTCTTCCTATAGTCCGGAACGCCGAGCTCACACGTATATATTTCTCCACACGTGAGTAAATCGGCTATTGCATGCGGCGTATAGCAGTAATGGCAGTTTCCAATGAGCTGGTTTGGTGAGCCGAGCGATGCTAAGAAAATGCTGAGACCAATAGCCACGCGCTTAGGATAGGTCCCATATGAGATCGCTATTGCTTCCGGACCATATTTATCTCTAATCTTTAAAATCTCACTACTTATCTCGTTTAGGACTTCATCCCACGAAACCCGCTTCCATTTACCTTCTCCCCTCTCCCCAACCCTCTTAAGCGGATACTTAAGTCTCCCAGGATGATAGACCGTTTGCAGAAATGATAGACCCTTTGGACACATATATCCCTCGTTAAGCGGGTGCTTCGGATCACCCTCTATTCTACAAATTTTATTCTCATCATCAACGTGAACGAGAACCCCGCATTCACACATGCATCCTCCGCATACAGTCCTCACTACGCGGACCATAAGCTTCCCAAGTTAAAAAGGAGGAAAACATTTTAATTTTATCGCTTGGCCGGGTATTGCATGAATGGTGTAAAGCCCACTGCTCTGTAGATTTTGCATAGGAGTGCTCTGTTCTGCCATGATCCTGTGTATGGGTCGAGTGTTTCTAGGTCGTCTGGTGTTAGTACGTTTGTGTTTGATA
>JAWAZE010000022.1:0-19139 GCA_038817885.1 Bathyarchaeia archaeon
ACTGAACTTATGAAAAGGGGGTTAAGCTACCCTGTTGTTTGTGCTGGACCAGCATGCTCCGTTTTGACTAGTTTTGCCTGCTTTAGTGGTGATCACATGATGCAGTGGAGCTCATCGCGAACTAATAGATACCTGCTGGGGGCCGAATGGGTGTTGCCTACCGGAGAAGTCTTAAAGGTTGGGTCGTTAGGGTATGGCGCTGGGTGGTTTTGTCCTGATGGCCCCGGGCCAAGTCTTAGAGGACTATTGAAAGGTTATGTAGGTTGGGGAGGAAGGCTTGGGGTAGTTACGAAGGTTGCTATCGGACTTGACGCTTGGAAATGCGCAGAAGAAATACCTTTCGAAGGGCGTAGCCCATCATATAGGGTACGTATACAGGATTGTGCCCGTATCCCAGGTTGCTTTAAGACATTTATATTCAAGTTCCCTAGCCTAGATAATGTTCGTGACGCAGTAATAGAAATAGGAAGGGCGGAAATAGGCTTTGCAGTCCTCAAGTTCTTTTATGCTACTGCTGGTTTGCTAATGACTGAATCTGCTAATGAGTTCTGGGAGTTATGGAATAGTGGTCTATTACAGAAAGAAATGGCTCTCGCTCTCTGGATTTATCTTGCAACTTGGTCGCCTGAGGAGATGAGCTATGAGGAGAGGGTATTAATGGATATTATAAAAGAGACAGGAGGTGAGCCAATCGATGAATCTCTCAGGCTTAAGTGGCAGGAAAGTGTAGACTTTTTCTTTTTAAATAGTTTTGTGCAAAGAACTGCTCGCTTAGGGGGTGGCTGGATGCCACTTATGCTTAGCGCCGACTCGGTTTCTCACATGTTTGAAGCAGCTAAGAAAATTCCGGAGTTTTTAAACGACTTCATAGCGAAAGGTCTGATTTTAAAAGCTCCCGATAATTTTCAGATTGTACCTATGGAGTATGGTCATCTAGCTCACATCGAGCTAATAATCTTCTACGACCGAAATTTGCCCGAATCACAAAAGATACCAATACATGTCATAAACAAATCTTTGGAAACACAAATAAAGTATGGATATCACACTCATATGCCTCCAAGGACAGGCCCCGGGATAGAAAAACTTGGACCCCTTTATAGTAATTACCATATCTGGGCAACTAAAATCAAAAAAGCCTTCGATCCAAATGAAGTCTCAGGGTCATAATAAAATTGCTTGGAGTGCATGAATCGGCAAATTTAGATTACAGGGATTTCTCTGTGACCTAAGACGACATAGAGCGACAATGGAATACGAAAAATGTAAGGATATACTTTACCATGGAACCTTAATCACTTGCTCAGCATAAGCAGGTGCGGCAAGGAGGTTATTGAGGTTGATGGGAGAGTTCTCTTGAGCATGCTCCGATATGAGTGAGTCTTAGAGGGCTGCTAGGTGAGCTGGAGCAAATAAGAAGATTAGAGTTGAAGATGAACCTTAGAGACTGGCGCCTGGGATGGCTCCTGCATCACGGATGCAAGCCCTTTCCCCATTTAAGGTGTCTAAATAGGCTATTTTCCCGCTCATCCCTGAGGTCCCTTATCAAGGTGCTAACTAATCCCTCTATAGGTTTTACGGGCTCAAAATCTATCTCTATATAGCTTAAATCGCCGCCTATCTCCAGTAATTCTTTCTCAATGCCGATCATAAGATCATCTCTTCTAGCAGCCTACCAATCTCTAGACCTACTTCCACAGCACGCTTCTTAAGCTCCCTCCATAGATCCTCATCAATATAAATGCTACTCTTAACTTTACCCATAAGTTCCTCAAGCCATAAAAAACTCAATTAACATTACTATTTGACATCCCTACGAAGGAGCATAAAACCTCCATCATAGGACTGAGAATAGTCATTCATAGCGTAAAGTGTATCCCCATCATCATTTAAAGTGATAATTTCTTCGCTCTTAAACCTGAAGTACTTTTTAGAAGCCTTAATTAATGATTCTAAATTTTAAATTTTTTGCTTTTCTTGCTAAATCATCCTTTTTTAGGAAAGTTTATTCTTCCTAAAAGTTTTTATTTTTCTTTAAACCTATAAGTATTATCATTTACCTATACATTGTCAGTATAATTTAGGAGTGTTTGCGGAAATGGTCATTAGGGTCGCTTTAGCTGGTATTGGCAATTGTGCTTCAGCGCTAGTTCAGGGCGTAGAATACTATAAGGACGCTAAGGATGGTGAGATCGTTCCAGGGCTTATGCATGTAAATTTCGGCGGCTATCATATTAGAGACATAAAGTTTGTGGCAGCCTTCGACATTAACCGACTAAAGATTGGAAGAGATTTGAGCGAGGCGATATTTGCTGAGCCAAACTGCTGCGCAAGGTTCGTTGAATCAATGCCTAAATTGGGCGTTAAGGTTCTCCCGGGCCCAATCCTTGATGGCGCCTCCCCACATATGCTGGAGGCATTCAAAGTTTATTCTGAGGAGAACCTTGAACCTGTGGACGTCGCCTCAGTGCTGAGAGAAGTTGATGCAAATATGCTAGTAAACTTCCTCCCAGTCGGCAGCTACCACGCTACACGCTATTATGCTGAGGCTGCGCTTAAAGCTGGGTGCGCATTCGTCAATTGTATTCCGGAGTTCATTGCAAGCGATAAGGTTTGGGCTGCTAAATTTGAAGCAGCTGGCTTACCAGTCGCTGGCGATGATATTAAAAGCCAGCTGGGGGCGACAATCCTACATAGAGCTCTCGTTAACCTATTTGTTGAGAGGGGTGTTGTGATCGATGAAACCTATCAGCTTAACATTGGCGGAAACACCGATTTCCTAAATATGACCCTTGAGGAGAGATTAAAGACTAAGAGGATAAGTAAGACTGAGGCTGTAACAAGTCTTGTCCCATATGATGTGCCGACTAAAATTGGCCCGTCAGATTACATACCATTCCTTAGGGACAAAAAGGTATGCTACATCTATGTTAAAGGCAGGAAGTTTGGGAATCAACCTGTAACATTGATGCTGAGGCTTGAGGTTGAGGACTCCCCGAATAGTGCGGGCGTTGTTATAGACGTGATAAGGGCGGTTAAAATAGCCTTGGATAGGGGTATATCTGGCCCATTAATAAGCATATCTGCTTATGCATTTAAGCATCCACCAGTCCAGGTTCAGGACGCGGTAGCGAGACAATGGGTTGAGGAGTTTATAGAGGGGAGGAGGGAGCGTTAAGAGGTGCGCGCGGTAATATTGGCGGCTGGAAGGGGGACTCGCCTCCATCCATACTCAGAAAGCATCCCAAAATCATTAGTCAAAGTTCTTGGAAAGCCCCTAATAGAGAATACAATCCGGGTTCTCAAGAGGGCGGGAATAAAAGATATAATTATAGTTATTGGATATCTAGGGGATCAGATTAAAAGGTATCTGGGCGATGGAAGAAGTTTAGGTGTGAGGATTACTTATTGCTATAATCAAAACTATACTCTTGAGAATGCAGTCTCCTTGAAAGAGGCCGAAGGAGAACTACGTAGCGAACGGCGTTTTCTACTTTTGATGGGAGACCATTACTTTGAGGATGGAATAATAGAATCTATCCTTAAGGAAGGGGGAGATCGCATCTTCCTATGTATCGATAGGAGCCCTCGCCACCCACCTCAAATCAAGGATGCAACCAAGGTTTTAGTTGACTGGGATAATCGTATAATTGATATTGGAAAAGATATACATGTATGGAATGCTGTCGACGCCGGTCTCTTCATGCTTGACAATAGTATTTTTGGGGCGATCCACACACTAGAGGTGGAAAAGCCCAGCGTATCAATAACAGACTGCATAAAATATTTGACGCGGAGGGTGAAGCCAGTTTATGGGTTCGATATCTCCGGGCATTTATGGTTCGATATAGATACACCCCAGGATATTGAGTTCATAAATACTTTTCTGGGGAGAATGGATGCCGAGAGAGTGGGACGGGATAGTCTCACAATATATTAATCGAAGAGTCTCCCGCCCCATAGCGGAATTCCTAGCAAAGCATACATGTATCTCACCTAACCACATAACATTCATAAGCTTCTTGACGGCAGTATTCTCCGGAATAGCATTCTCGCTAAACCATATGATGCTTGGCGGCGTTCTAGCCCAAATAGCATCTATCTTGGATGGAGTGGACGGGGATCTGGCCGTTCTCACTAATAGAGTTTCACCCTTCGGCGGTTTCCTAGACGCCATGCTAGACCGCTACGGTGACGCAGCGATTTTAATGGGTATGACCTATCTCATCGCAACCACCAAATGCTATGATATTGCATGTATTATTGTGGCGTTTGCAGCATTACTTGGCTCTTTGCTCGTAAGCTATAGTAGGGTGCGTGCAAGGGCAGATTTGGGATTAGCGTTTAATAGAGGCTTCACAGGATACGCCGCAAATAGGGATGTCCGACTCTTCATAATAATGGTTGGAGGGATCCTAGGCCAAGCTTTTATAACACTCGCCCTAATAGCATCCTTAACAAACTTAAACGTTATGTCACGCATATGGATCTCTTGGAAAAGTGTTAAGGTGGAGAAATGATTCTTGAGGGCAATAAAAATCCTCGTTCACCGAAAATATATTTTCTTTTCCCCAATATCACCCTTTAAATAAGAGAATACTTATTATGGATTAATTTCTATTATTATCCTCGAAACCGCTGGTTCGCAGATTTTTCTCACGCCCCTTTTACCCCTTTTATAATTTGCTTTAATTAAGCCAGCCTCCTCTAAAAGTTGTATCTGCTCACTCACATAAGCCTCACTTAAGCCTAATCTCTCAGCAACCGAGGAAACATCTAATTTCTCCTTAGAAAGTATCTGTAGTATTTTTAGGCTTGTTGAGGTCAAGAGCTCAGCAATCTTTAAGGCATTCTCACCCTTCACCACAAGATCGCCTGGCTGCAAATAGGTTTTCATCCCTCCATCGATCTTACCCTAAATAAATATTTACCCTAAAATAAATATATAGAATTACCATGCCAAAAATTTATTAAAGTTATTATATCTTGCCAGGTAGTTTTTCTTAATAGGTGTTTTTCGCTAAAATTAGGGTGGAAGTCGCAATAATAATATGCTAGCGTCATGTGATTGAGAATGGTAACAGAGACCGCTAAAAAGCATTATTAAGGGTGTTTTTGAAATATATATAACAGTCGCTTCTAATGGATAAAAGTGGGCATAACTAGTTTGAATCTGAATTGATTCTGAGTGGTTGCCATGGCGGTAAACCCTAAAACTTCTTGGAAGATAGTTTGGGTATTAACTCTGGAGATTCTTCTTGCTGGGGCATATGTTTCGTTGACGAGGGGTCTCTTTGTAATATATCTAGCTTCAATTGGATACAATATTAATAGCATCTCTCTCGTCATGTTTTCATCGGCATTAGCATCGATTGTTTTTGGCTTCCTTATATACAAGCATCCTCAATTCTTAACTAGAAGGGTGAAGCCTAAGCTGATAGTCTTCCACGCATCAGAAAGGATTATGTGGCTGCTGATCCCATTAACTCGGAGTTTACCGGTAATACTCTCCTTATACTCTATTCAACTGGTCTCCTCATTCTTCATCAGCACATTTATCTCATATATAGCCTATGGATCACTTACAGAGGACATGATAAGAGATGTCACTGCTAAGAGGGCTGCTGCGAGCGGAATATCGAGCATAATAGGCTTCTTTGCTGGAACGCTCTTGCTCGCCCTCCTTCCGCCCGAAGATAAATTCAAGTATATTTTCACGATGGGCTCCCTAATCGGCCTAATTTCAACATTGATCATAAGCACATTGAACCTTTCGCACTTAGAGGGAAGGGGTTTCCCGAGAGTTGTTGAGGAGCCGGAGAAGATCTTCTCCTCATCGCTATTCTCGATAATCTTTCTGTCTGGAAGCAACATTTTGGGGGTCGCGTGGGCACCATATATAATAAGGCGTCTGGGCGGAGCAGATTATATGGCGTCCCTGATTAGCCTTGCTGGAACAATATCAAACACTATTGCATCCCTCTTCTGGAGGAAGAGGACATTCAAGGCCCTCCGGGTCAGCCTTATGGCAAACGCTTTTGGGCCAATATTTATACTCGTTACGCCATGGCCGATCGCTCACACAACCATAAGCATATACACATCTTTCACATATACTGGATCGAGCTTCATCACAGCATTTCTATTTGCTAGATATAATAGATGGTTCGGGGCTGTGAGATCAAGTATACTCCTTGTTCTCTTCAACAATTGCGCGCAGATGGTTGCATCACTCGTAGGATTATTTATTAAGGAAGACTTTATCGCGGTCTTCCTAGCAGCCTTAATAGCCAAGCTTTTAGCCGCGCTTCTAGTGCTATTTGTAATACCTGAAACAGCCATAATTCCAGAGGAGATTGCCAGAACATACTCAGAGATACTATATAGTAATAGTTTAATGGGGTATCAGATGGGGGTTGAGTTCTCAAAAGAGACGATAATGATATCTCTTAGATTCCTAGCGTTACTATTATCAATTATAACGCTATACTTGATATATTATTTATTGTGGCTGCTTATGAGCTTGGGATGAGGGGAGAGCTTGCTTCAGGAAGATCTTCTAAGATTATTTGGGGAAATAGTTGCCCAGGTGTTCTCAGAGATCATCCGCACACTACCAAAAATACTCACCACGTTAATAATCTTCATCATAGCATTTGTAGTAGTCAGGGCATTAAACGCTTTTCTGGGGAAAGCCCTGAAGATCGCGAGGGTAGATGAGGTCTTTACCAGGTTTTCAGGCTTCTTACTTCCCTTCTCTCTGGAGAAATTCATAATACTTCTCGCCGATATAGGCATAGTTTTAGTCGCATTCTATACAATAGTAAGCCTCTTTCTCGAGCCACGCTATATCCAATTGGTTAATGATGGAATATACTACGGCGCGCGGATAATAAGTATAATAGTCATAACCTTAGTTATTTTTGCTATTTTTAATGCGGTTATTATAAGAGTTAAAGTTGACCCGCGAATTAGAGTATACCCGCTGGTAATAGTAATGCTCTTGGTTACCGCGATGTTAATCGATATAACCGCTCTCAGTGACGAGATGAAAAGAGCCCTAGCGATAGGATTATCTATTGGGGTTGGTGTGGCGATAGGCGCCTTCGCAGTCTGGTTCTTCTTTCACGAATACCTAGACGCTTTCTTCAAAGCTAAAATGGGAGCTGAAGAGAAAAAGGATCATGGATAGCATTGTGAGACAAATTCTAAGGGACTAACCTTATTTAAATAAATCTTTACTATCAGCCAGCATCTGGCGCAACAACTATGTTATTATTCTATTGCCAGAACCCCGCTTCCCCCTATATGCTCCGTATTTAAGCATCTTTAGGGTCTCATTCGCCTCCGTCAATCCTAAATTCCACGACCTCAGGCTTTATCGGAATCTTTGCGGCTACCTCCAAGAACTCGGCTACATCCTTTCTAGCTATATTTACGACCTACTTTATCTCCTTTTCCCACCAGAGGTGTAACGTGTAATCAAGATCTGTTATAGGGGTTTCTTTCCTTATAAGGTTCATTACGAGCCTTCCGCCCTTTTCTAAGTTCCTTAGCGCCTCTCTTTCGGGTATGCCAGTTGGCGTTATATCTATAGCACAGTTAAGCTTTAGCGGCGGCTTCTCTCCAGTCTCGCCAATCCAGTCGGCGCCCATCTTAGCTGCTAGCTGGGAGGATCCCCACGCCTCTTAGTAAAAACAAATATTTTGCTATTCGGGTAAAGATATCTTACGAGCTGGAAGACTATGTGGGCTGAGGATCCGAATCCATAAAGCCCTATGACATCTCCATCCTCTATACCAGTTAGCTTAAGCGCCCTGTACCCAATTACCCCAGCGCAGAGTAGGGGTGCAGCCTCAACATCCGAGAAGATAGCCGGGATTTTAGAGGCGTAATCCTCGTTAGCAACAATATATTCTGCGTATCCTCCATCCACATCGCATCCAGTGCCCATAAAATTTTCACAGAGGTTCTCTAGACCCCTCCTGCAGAAGCGGCATACCCCACATGAAGAGTAAATCCACGCGGTCACCAACACTAAATCTCCCTGCGAAAATTTTATGGGCACTGGTCCGGCATATTCCCAGGCATGAACTCTAATTAAGATATCCTTCCCCTTTGGCTCCGGCGCTGGAAGATTCTCATAGCTTAGAGGGCTCTCTTCCATAGGCGCTATCCTCCTAATAACAACAGCTTTCATTGGCACCGCCACCCAGAAGCTTTAAAGGCGTTAATCTTTAATTTTACTTTAATTCTATCTAGAAACTTCAGATGGATTGGCATATCTGCCTCAAGAGATATTTAGTATCAATGTTTGGATCTATTTCTCTCCTCTACTGTTTTTCTGCCCAGACCCCAAGATTTTTTCTAATGTATTCTTCTATGGCTTCTGAGATAAATGAGTCTAATGTCCTCCATGCTTCGGGGGCAATGAACACAGCTTCTTTCGCTTCAGCAGCTATTTCCACGGGTATCTGGATCTTGATAAGATGATACTTCAGCCATCTCCTAAGAGCCGTTCTCGTCGCAAGATAGCGTCCATCGGAGAGCCTTAGAATCTTACCCTCAAGCTCGAGTTGATAGAGTGCCTCATATATTCGATATTTATCCACTGGCTGAATACATTCTCTGTAAATGAATTCTACATCAAATGGCTCGTTTCTAAACTCAACAAACTCCTCAACTCACCATATCTTATTTTTCTCTTTGAAATAGTGGTGAATCAAATGGACTATGCTCTAGCGGCTTCCGAGAACGCAATAATCCCAATATCAAGGGAGATATCTGAGAGAATAAAGCCACTCCTGGAAAGCTCAGCCCAGCATTAAGGAAGCGGATGAAAGCAAAAGAATATTCAAGTTGAGTAATAGTCAGATTATTCCCGACAATTCTAACCCTCGTCACAGCGGCCGCATCCGTCACCAGAATTCTTTAGTGGAGATCAAGAAGGAATAGGAATATTCAATTTTGGTTATAACAAACTTTGTTTCAGACACTATTGTTTAAAATAATTGTTTCATTGGCCGCTCTTTCGCACCTTGATCCTAAAATTTATTTCCAGACTGTTTAGGTAGTGGGTTGTATAGTCCGCGCTCAGTTAATTGGACTATGTCGACGGGTATCTCTAGAATCTTTCTCCTAAGGGTTTTCTCCTCCTCATAGAATAGAGTCCACCCGTCCTCATATTTATGCCCCATCTTTTTCCTGTCCCAGCCGCGGCCAAAATGCTCAAAAACAATTAGCGCCCGCTCAGGCCTCCTACCCTCAAAAATTTTCTCATGAATTTTCTCCACCAAGAATCTCTGAATTTCTATTCGTGCATTACAGCTGTTCCTCCAGTCTAGGGCATACTTAATTTCTACGAGAACCAAACAATCATCCTCTAAAATTACGGCAGCGTCGACGAGGGCGTTCCTCAGCGCGTAGAGTTCTCTGATGCCTCTCCCTATACCTTATCTCCTCATCAGTGATAAAAAAATCTACGTGTCTTCATCCTTAACAACCCAAAGTGACTATTTTATTGTTTCATCAAATCAATCTTCATTTATCGCCCTTATGATCCCGTTCAGTTCACTAATGGAAAGATTTATTAGGGTCTAGTGTTATTTTTTAAGAAAAAAGTAATACGGCGAGGATAATGGTCGATTACACCTTGGTTAAAAAGGCTGAGGAGCTTCACAGCCATATATGTCCTTTCCTAATTTTGGGTTTAAGGGCTTCTGAGATCGCTATGCAGAGGCTTGGTGTTAGAAAGGCTGGTGTTGAGGAGACCATCGGCGAGGAAATTCTAGCGATAATCGAATGCAACAATTGCTTTGCTGATGGCGTTCAGGTTGCAACCGGATGCACTCTTGGAAACAATAGCCTAGTTTACCTAGATGTTGGGAAGAATGCCGTCACATTGGTTAGGAGAGGTGAATGGAGGGGCATCAGAGTCTATGTTGACTCAGAGAAAATTAGGGAAAGATACTTCAGCCGTGAGGCTATGAAGCTCTTCGAGAAGGTTGTTGTGAGGAGAGAGGGAAGCAGAGAGGATAGCGAGAGGCTGCATAAGATGTGGTCTGAAATAGGTTTCTCTATGATGAATATTTCCGAAGAAGTATTTAAGGTTGAGGAGGTTATGGTCTCAGAAATCGAGAGGGCGCCGATATTCGAGAGCGTTAAGTGCGAGGTATGCGGCGAGCTAACCATGAAGACCAGAGCCCACACGGTTAACGGTAAAACTGTCTGTTTAGGCTGCCTTGGAGAGTGCGAGGCTGTTGTTGGGAGGGGCATAGTTCCAAACTTCAAAATCCCATTAAAAAGGAAGTGAATGGGATGAATAAAAATGGTTTATCTAAGATTCAAGCAGTAATCATAGTAGCGCTTATAATCGTGGTCGCGGTTATTGCAGCATTTTTTGTGACGGCAGCGCACCCCTATAACCCTCAAGAGGAAATATCCGCTCCAAAAGAGGAGAGCACTGCACCGCCCGTGGAAGGCGAGACTCCTGAAAAGTCCATAAAATACGTTGTGGATATTGTTGGGCGTAACGTCACGCTTCCAGAGAAAATTAATCGGGTAGTGGCGATAGGACCTGGAACGCTTAGGCTTGTATGCTACTTGAATGCGGTTGATATGCTTGTGGGCGTTGAGGAATGCGAGACAAAGTGGGGCTTTACTGGAAGGGATTATGCAATGGCTTACGGAGAATATTTCAGGAGCCTGCCAGTGGTCGGTCCGGGCGGTCCTGGTAAGTCTCCGGCACCAGAATTAATAATTGCTGTGAAGCCGGACTTGATAATAATGTCGAGGACATATCGCGACTTTTATGATCCAGATAGATTGCAGAGCGAGACGAGGGCAACTGTCATTGTTATGGATTATGGCCCAGCTGGGCAACTTGACGTGGAAGGCTTTACATACGCGATGAGGGTTCTTGGAAAAGTTCTGAACCGTGAGGAGAGGGCTGAACAACTAACTAAGTTTATAAAGAGTGTTTATGAAGAGCTTGATCAGCGAACGAGGGACATCGCTCAGAGACCTAAAGTTTATGTTGGCGCAATCTCCTATAAGGGCGCCCAGCCATTTACCACAACTCAGACGCAATTTCCGCCATTGGTTCTCTTGAACACTCCATCGGTTGCGGATAAGTATTCTACTGGGACCGGTGTCCTATTCTGGGACTTTGAGACTATAATAGCTGAGCAGCCTGAAATAATCTTTGTAGATGAGAATAACTTGGCTACCGTTAAGCAGGATTTTGATAAGGATCCGGGCAAGTATATGCGACTGGATGCTTTTAGGGAGGGAAAGGTGTATGGAACCCTGCCATACAATTATTATCATACGAACATATCTGTCGCCTTGGCCGACGCCTACTGGATGGGAAAGATTCTATATTCGGAGAGGTTCAGCGATGTTGATCCTACGGCGAAGGCAGATGATATCTTCACCGTCTTCCTCGGGAAGCCTCTTTACCGGATGTATGTAGATGCTTATGGCGGCTTCATATGTCTAGCAGACATGTTTAGGGTGCCCTAGAAATGATGAGGAGCTTGATCCGAAGAAGGCGTCTGATCCTAATCTCCCTTCTTCTTTTAACCTTCTTTTTAGTTCCCGTGTCTATTTCTTTGGGCTGGTATAAGGCTTCGTTGCTGGATATTCTACGTGTGCTTTTTATGCCTGACAATAGTCCTCTCTCAACGGTTATCTGGGATCTGAGGCTCAAGAGGGTTTTAGCCGCCATAGTTGTGGGGGCAGTTTTAGGGGGCTCTGGGGCGGCTATACAGGCATCCATGAGGAATCCTTTAGCCTCGCCATTCACTTTTGGGCTTTCTCACGCGGCCTCTCTAGGAGTGGCTTTTGCTCTCCTAATTCTGCAGGGCGGCGTGGCTCAGCGTTTTCAAATATATATCTACAATCCCTTCATTGTTTCATTCTTCGCCTTCATCTTCTCGTTAATTCAGGTTGCTATAGTTTTAATATTGGCCTATAGGGCTGGGCTTAGCGCAGGAGCCCTAGTCCTCTCGTCAATAGCCATCTCATTTGCTTATCAAGCCGCCTTGTACCTGCTTCAGTATCTTTATCTGAATGAGATAATGGTCTCTACCGTTGTTTTCTGGGCTTTCGGTGACCTCGGTAGGATTGCTTGGGCTGAGTTTTATCTTGTAGCCTTTATCTCAATAATTATTGTTATACCCTACTTTATTTATCGGAGTTTTGATTACGATTTGATTTTAAGTGGGGATGACTTGGCTAGGTCGTCCGGGACTCGTCCAGAAAAGATAAGGTTGGAGACAACTATCGTTGCGGCTCTTGGGACAGCCCTTGCAACATCTTTTGTTGGCGTTATAGGCTTTGTCTGTCTTATTGCGCCCCACGCGGCTAGGCTGCTGGTTGGTGGGGGCCATAAATATCTTATGCCAGCATCTATGGTTATGGGCTCGTTGATATTAGCGCTTTCTGACGCTGTGGGCAGGGCGATTATTGCCCCGACGATAATTCCGGTTGGAATAATGACGTCCATGATCGGTGTTTCCCTGCTGGTCTATCTGCTGGTTAGGGGTGGCGGAAGGTATGGTGGTAGAAATTGAGGTTAAAGATGTGAAGGTGTATTATGGTTGTGTTAGGGCTTTAGATGGGGTCTCCTTGTCCATAAAAAACGGCGAGATTCTCTCAATAGTTGGACCTAACGGCGCTGGCAAGAGCACCCTCCTAAAAGTGATTAATGGGGTTTTAAAGCCGAAATATGGGGCTGTGTACTTGGATCAAGAGCATTTGGACAGCCTCTCTCCACGTGAGGTTGCGAGGAGAGTGGGTTTTGTTCTACAGAGACTTCATGTGGCTGGAATGTTAACTGTGTATGAGTTTGTGATGACTGGTAGGAGGGCATACATAAGTTTTATGCCCTCTAAGGTTGATGAGGAGAAGGTATTTGAGGCGCTGAGGGCTGTTGGAGCCATAGACTTGACAGAGAGAACCTTAGAGGAGCTTAGTGGCGGGGAGCTTCAAAGGGTAATCATTGCGAGGGCACTTGCGGGGGAGCCCGAGGTGCTTTTGCTCGATGAACCCACAAGCAATCTAGACATGAAATATCAGCTTGAAATTCAGAGAATTATAAGGGATCTGCGGGCTAAAGGCATGATAATCATATTGGCCACGCATGATTTAACATTTGCCTATAGAATATCTGATAAAATTCTGATGCTGAATTGTGGAAAGGTCTTTGCCGCTGGGAAGCCGGGGGAAGTATTAACGCCAGAACATATTCAAGAAGTCTACGGAGTTAAACCGCTAATCATAACAGAACATAAACTCGTAATTCCAGAGGAAATCCATAAATAATCGCTTATTATGAGTTTTGTTCGCATTATTTACGCTATTTTTTCTAAAAGAGCCTAAAGCGGCCAATGAAACAATTATCCGGAATAGGCGTCTAAGGCAAAGTTTATTGTAGCCGAAATCGAGCCTACCTACTCTAATATCTCCTTCTTGGTTTGCGGCGCTCAGAGAAAATGGGGGATGAAAAAAGGATGGGGAAGCAAACTAAAGCATTTTTAGTATGTTTGGTATTATTAGCCTTGGGGGAGATGCCTTAGAATCACTAGTATATTATTTATTGCGCCAAGAAACGAAATTGCTGCAAAGATGTTCGGTATTTTCTGCGGAAATTCTCCTTTAACAAGGTGGTTGAGCTTGGGGTTCTGAATCAGTTGCCGATTTTATTGAGGGCCGTGCTCCACAGAGAATAGGCGCAAAACATTACATGAGTCTCGTAAAGCAGGCAGACAGCTATTATACGTGATATACCGAATACTTGTAAAAACTAAAGCGCAGCGCCATCCCACGAAAATACAACCGCTAGTCATGATCCACAAACAAAAAATAAAACTTTGGATTTTATTGAATAAATTGTTATTAAGCGTTAGCTTTTGCCGACTTTATGCCTTCTTTTTATGGCGAGGAGTATTGTTGTAGCGGTTAAGGTGGTTACGGCTGCGATTAAACCTTGTAATGTATACGATGTTAATGTTGTTTGTGCGGGCTCCTCGATTGACGATACTATAATTCCACCTACTGGAGGAGGTTTAAAAGTCTGCGCGTGCGTTATCTCATTCAGCAATAATATTTTGAAGCCATGATAGTAGTAGGCCCATTCAACAGTCATCATGGTTGCGAAGACAGCACCCCGCCCACAAGTCCACCAAACGTAAACTGGTTTACCAGTCGGATTGTCCGCCGCTCCGATCAATATTTTTGCATTGGCCGGCAGACTTGTGAAATATCCATGCGAGCTATAGTACCAGTTATCTATATTATCGTTTGTCAATGTTCCATGTGGGCCACTAATTATTGGGTGAGTTGGATCAACGATCGATAAGTCCTCCATATATTCGGTTTCGTGGCTTAGGTTTGGTGCGCATGGAAGGAAAGGCTCCTTCCCAAAAGCCATCTGACCAACCCATATCGCACATGTGGGCTACAAGTATCCCACCACCGCTCACATATTCCTCAAGCAGCATCTTATTGGCAACCATGTTATCATAAAAAGAGTCAGGCTGATCTGAAGCGATTATAACAACCTTATAATCTTTCAAGTTGACGTTTGGAAGATCGCTGCTACCCACAATGTCATATGAGTAACCTAAATAGCTAAGGGCATCCTCAAGAGAGGTAGTGTCCCAAGGATTAACATCCATAATTATTAGCTTATCCTTTCCCTGCGCACCTTACAACTGCAAAACATTTATACTATTAGCATTACCTTCATAGCCTTCAGGGGGCCTATTGAACTCGCATATACGGTTGCTGAAAAGGTCACTAGAGAAAGCAGTGAGACCAGCAGCAAAATAGAGAACAGTATCCTAATATTTGCTTTTTCCTTCATAAACCATCATTAAATGATGCGTATTATATATAAGACTTTTCATTAAAGCAAAAGATAGCTCAGAAAACAGAACGGTCTAATTTTATTTAAAGAGGGAAGCAGATTGAGTTCCAAGAATTTTTAAAGAGCGATAATAATCTTGGTGGGGCTGCCAGGATTTGAACCTGGGTCACGGGCGCCCGAGGCCCGCAGCCTAGGCCAAGCTAGCCCACAGCCCCGCGTGGGTTTTCATCATTAAGGTCTCTTCTCAGTAATACCCGCTTTCTTCATCAGAGTTTCTCTTCAGCATATTTTATTAACGTTTTGGGCGATAAAAACTTTAATTTTGTTGTGGTTGGTTATTTGTATTGTGGTGTTTGCTGGTGGCTGGGGGTTTTAGGGAGGTTATTTATGATGGTTTAAGGTTTTGTGTTTTTGATGGTGTTTATGAGCCCGCCGAGGACACTTTTCTTTTGGTCGACAATTTAAATGTCCGTGAGGGCGATGTTGTCCTAGATATGGGGACCGGCTGCGGTATCCTAGCGATCCTTTCAGCGCTTAAGGCATCATACGTCGTGGCGGTTGATGTGAACCCATATGCGGTTAAGTGTGCTAAGGAAAATGCTAAGAGGAATAATGTCCTCGATAAAATCGACTTCATATGTGGAAACTTGTTTGATCCATTGAGGATGGGTTTATGCTTCACACTGGTAACATTTAATCCGCCATACCTCCCAGATGAAAAGCCTAAAGCGTGGTTCGAGTACGCTTGGGCTGGCGGCGTAGATGGAAGAAGCGTGATAAATGATTTTCTAAGGGTCCTCCCTAGATACTTAAAGCGTGGAGGAAGACTTCTAATGGTGCAGTCGTCCCTTTCAGACGTAGAAAAGACCATCTCGCTCCTCAAAGAGAGCGGCTTTAAGGTCAAGGTGGCCGGAAAAGTAAATTTATTCTTCGAGGTTATTGCCTTAATAGAGGCTGTAAAAGTCTGAGGAAAGGCTTTTAACAGCAAGTTCAGCTAATCTAAATTTTAAATTTTGCTTAAAGCATATTTGTTAGATGGGTCGTGCGTAGTTTTGTCCTCGAAGAAAAAGTTAAGTGAGAGGGTACTTAGGGCAGTATCATCAGGCGTGAGGTTAAATATACTTAGGTTGCTGTTCGACAGGGGCCCTCTCTCATATACGGAGATAATGAATAATTTGAGGATGAGCCCAAGTAAAGATGCCGGCAGGTTCGCATATCACCTTAAAGTCCTATTAAACATGGATTTAATAGAGCCGGAGCCGGAAACCAAGAAGTACGCTCTAACAGATCTAGGTAAATCGATTGTAGACTTCTCCATGCGCCTTGAGGAGAGCGCTTCTAAAAAGAGGATGCTTGTGAGGTCGTCGCGCCTAGCGATAGAATATTTTGACAGGAATAGAATCGTAGATTCTCTTGTTAGAGAAGCTAACGTCCCACTAGACTTGGCCCAGAAGATATCTCGTGAGACTGAGGAGAGGCTATCAAAGCTGGATACAAAGTATTTAACAGCGCCGCTGATAAGGGAATTCGTTAATGCAATATTGATTGAGCGGGGTCTAGAAGAATACCGCCATAAGCTGACACGATTAGGCCTGCCAGTATATGATGTCACGCAATTAATAAAGTCTATGGGCGCATCCTCCTCTGATGTCGAAGCGATAATAATGGCTGCTGGAAAACGTGTAATGGAAGAATATACCCTCCTAAATATTCTCCCGAGAGATGTGGCCGACTCACATTTATCGGGCTCCCTAAACCTAGATGAGCTTGCATCTTGGATCCTTAAGATAAGCAGCTTTATGCATGATGTAAGGTTCTTCTTTAAGAATGGTCTAATCTTTAAGGAGCAATCCTCCGGTTATGCGATAGTTCAACCACCTAAAGGTTTCAGAGAAGCACTAAATCTAATATTGAACGTCCTAAATATAGCTTCTACAGAAATATCTTGTGAGCAGGGCATAGATTTTCTCAATATATTTTTGGCGCCCTTCATAAAGGGTTTGTCAAGCGAAGAGATTAAAGATCTCCTTAAAAGCTTCCTGCTATCGATCAATTTAACCGTGCCCACTGGGGTCTCTCTTGGTATAATCCTGGAAGCCCCGAAATTCCTGCTTAATAATAAATCTATTGGTCCGGAAGGAAAAATATTTGGGACGTATGAAGACTTTGTTGAAGAGAGCCAAGTTTTAGCCCTACTGCTGATCGAGGCTTTTAGTGAATTATGCGATGCTAAACCCATCTTTAACCCAAGCCTAGTAATTAAGGTTAATCCAAGAGCGCTGAGCGCTGGTGAGATGAATGAGCTTCTTTATGGGGCACATAAGCTCGCGGTGAAGGGGCTTCCATACTTTGCAAACATTTTCTCCGAGGAGGTTGAAAGGTCCTCCTACCTGGCGGTTGGGCACATGTTTATAGATGACTGGAGGAGGGATTGGGAGCTAGATATAATTAGGGTTGGGTGCGCTGGAAGCGTTACTATTAATTTGCCAAGAGCTCTTTACGAGACTAAGGGAGATAGAAAAGCCTTTCTCGAAAACCTCTATGATTTCATGGAGAAGGCTCTCAGGGCCCTTGAGATAAAGTATTTGATGATAAAGCAGCGCGTAAACGAAGGCTTGCTTCCATTCCTCTCATACGGTAGTAGAAGAGATCCATATTGTAGGTTAGAGAACCTCCTCTTCCTCGTAAGTCTCGTCGGCCTTAATGAGATCGCCCTGTTCATGACTAAGAGCCCAGTTTACAGCGGAGATAAACCTCTAACATTCATTGAAGAAGCCCTTTCGTACTCCTTAAAGGTGCTTGGTGAATACTCTACTGTGAAGGAGATGCGCTGCGCCCTATCCCATACGCCGAGCCTTGAAGCCTCTAGGAGGATGGCTACACTAGACATAGAGCGCTACGGATTATCTGAAGTATGCATTAGTGGGGGTAAGGACAAGCCATACTACAGCGACATAAATGGCGCGCTTGACAGCGCCAACCTACCTTTAGAGAAGCGCCTCAGTATATACGAGAGGATCCACCAATACCTCTCGAAAAGCGGCCTTATTAAGATACCTATAAGCGAAGGCAGCCCAGATGAATTGCTCTCAATCACAAAGAAGATAGTTGGCAGATTTAAGATTCCATTATACGCCTTCGATATAGCCCTAACCTACTGCAGCAACTGCCGAAGAACACTCCAAGGCTCCCAACCAAAATGCCCAGTATGCGGATCATCAAGCTCGCTGAGCAAGTTCATACGGGAGGGCACAAGGTACACCATAGCAGCATACTAGCCGAAACACTTATCTAAGAATAAAAAGTTTATGCATTCATGGGGCTGGTGAGCTGGCGGGCGGCTTCCGGGCCGATTCAAAGGCCTGAGGAAACTCCGTCCACCACACAGCCCGCGACGCCGCAAGGCGTGGGGCGAGAGCCCCGGCTCCGGAACAGAAACGGAACGTCCACCAGGCCTGTGACGTTGAGGCGTGCTAAGTCGCCGAGTAGGCTTGGTGGAAGCGGTGAAACGGCCGTCCCGCGGGGTGAAAGGGCAAGTAGGCGCCTATGAGTGCTGTGTGAGGCGCGGGTAGCCCGTTTAGCTGGATGCCGCCTAGAACAGAAGGCGGGTTACGGCCAGCACACCAGCCCCCTAAGGTGGGTAACATTTAAATACAAGACTTCATTTTTAGTTATCCTGATGGTAGATGTTCTTTGAGGAGATACTTAAGCTAGATGAAGAATGGAAGAATTCTGAGTATGTTAGCGTTCAACGTTGGTTAAGGAGCTTGCAGCGTAAGGGCTCTTTCTCAACGATGAAGGCTTACTTTAAGCTTTTAGCCTGGTTTGTTCAGTTTGTGAATCTTTCCCCGGATGATTTCATTAAGTTGCCTAAGGATGAGATTGTTGAGATGGTTCAGGCTTTCTGTGACAAGTGGAGTGATGAGGGTAAGAAGAGTACGGCTTTGAATGCTATGAAGGCTCTGCGGAGCTTTTTAAAGGCTAACAAGTTTAAGGTTGAGGAGCTTGATCTCGATGCTTCCTACAAAGCCATGAAGAGGCCTGAGTATGTGCCGACTAAGGAGGAAGTGTATAAGATGGCTTCTGTTTGCGACTTGAAGTGGAGGGCGATAATCCTCTGCCTCTTTCAGTCTGGGCTTAGGAATAGTGCTTTGAGGGCTTTGACTTACGGTATGCTGAAGGATCAAATAGAAAGCGATGTTATCCCCATAAGGGTTCACGTTACAAGTGACTTGAGGAAGATTCTTCCAGACGCTTGTAAAGAGGA
>JAWAZE010000023.1:0-19077 GCA_038817885.1 Bathyarchaeia archaeon
GACACTATTATGAATGAAGTTAAAATACTTGTGGATAGGGTTTTTCGTGCTAAAGGCGACGTAGGCGAGCATGATGAAATATGTTCAATCTTAGCTGAGATAGGAAGAGTTAAGGGTTACGAAGTCTCCCTTGAGCATAAAATCGTCGGCGACTTAAAGCTAGACGTAACTTATATTAAGGATGGAGCTATCGCAGCTGCCTTCGAAGTGGTCTTGATGGGAAACCTAAAGGAAGCATTATTTAAGCTCAGCCTAATGAACGCCGGAGTCAAGTTCCTGGTTGTTGGGAGGGATAAGATCAGTAAGGCTCAGAAAGTCCTACCGCAAGGTGTTAGGGCTATCGAAGCGGAGACTGTAGCTGAGGCTAAGAAATCTGTTGCCGCCCTCGCCACCCTACTGGATGAAATTGGAAAGGCGCTTAATGAGCATGGTGCAGAAGTACATTAGTCCACTCTAGTGTCTCTGTAAAAGGAAGCGTTGAAGTGTGGATGTACAAACCTACTTTTATGAGGGCTCAGCAATCTTCAGCCTAGCGGTTGCCCCACATCCAAGCGGAAGAAACAGGTTCTGGAATAGGCTGGAGGAAGAGGATAAAATGGCATTTAAGCGCGTTTTAAGCGACATAAAAGGCGTTCTTGAAACTCTCTAAATTTAGAACTTGACTATCTTTGGTTCCACTATTATTTTTAGTTCTCCCTTGCTATTTACAGACGCTAATCCAATTCCGCTGGCTTCAAAGACTTTTATGTCTAGGCGTTCGGCGCGCATGCTACTTGTTACGAGCAGCGCCTCATCATATCCGTGCGCCAGAGCCTCTAAGAGCTGGCCTAATCCGCGTAGGATGTCATCGTTGTCGCTCTTAAGCTCAACCGCTATCCTGAAGCCGCGCTCATAGACTTCTCCGTCAATCATGCCGTTTCCGACGTGGATGCCACCTTTAGGGAAGAACGTCTCACAGCCCTGGCTCTTAAAGTGGCGCTGAACAGACTTACGGAGAAAATCAGCCCTCAAGCCCACAAACCCCAAAGATAAGATTGTCTTCAATTTGCTTATGAAAATTTCCCACTCTCGTACTGATCCACTAGGCTAACCACCACCTTATTTTTAAACTGATATAGTAAGCATCGAACCTACCTTATTTTTAAGCCATCTCTTAGTTTCTTCTATAGCGTTGGGATTACCTCCTTCTCCCCTTCATTTATTGGTCTTGATTTGATGTGCTGAACTAACCAGAGTCCGCTTTCTCTTATTTTCTGCACCGGGGAGTAATTTCCTAACCAATTTGTAGAGGATTTGCAAAACTTGCAATTCGCTAAGGTTCCAATTAAAGAACTCTCTAGCCCCTTACTCCCTATCCTCTCAATTTTAGGGTCTAAAACAATAAACCTAAAAAAGAAGTTCTCTCTTAGAATTTTTGTGATTGCTTCCTCTATTTTCTTCTCTTTTTCAATATCTCTTAATGCGCCATACTTTATTTTGTTCTCTCTTGTCATAAGGTCTATTTCCCAAATTTTTAAATATTCATCCCTATCCCTATTTGGCAATGCTTGTCCAATATTTTTTCCTAAAAATACTTCTATCAGAGGGTTTCGGTTTATTCCTATCGAAATCCATCCATGTTTGATTCAAAAGAAAATGTTCCTTGATCCTACTCCTAAAATTTCCGTTTCTATGGGTACCCACCCTAACTATTCGATGGAAAAAATGCTAACTCCATTTCACAATGGACCTTGAACAGGCAGGAGACTTCTGGGAAAGGAAGATAGCGCGAGCAAAAGGTAAATGGGGCTGGTAAAACCTATACGTCGTATTCCCATGGCAATGGGAGCACCTACCATACGAATACTTCTAAGCCCTAACAAAATTAGTTGTCCTCAGAAACGAGGCTGTAGCGCTATCTATTGAAGGATTAGGCTCCTTAATCAACTCGGATAGGGAAAGCCCATCTGGATAGAAGGCAACTTCCCAACAATCCCTATTAACCCTACCCCTAGCCAAGAAACCACGCCAAGAAAAACTTATGCTCCCATCAACCTCTTTTTTTATGTACACCAAGCTCGGCATCTAATCAACCATTTGTTGCTGATTTTGCGCTCTATAGAACCCCTGAAAACGTCTACTCGATGCAAGGTGTTTTTATATTTGCTGAAGCATATGGAAACTTTAGTAAGTTTGCGTTCTTATAGCTCATCCCACAAGCGATGATGTTAAAGTTGAGGTACTCGGAGGCTCGGCTGAAATTAACATAACGAAAGTGGCTGAACAACTTACTCTAGTAATCGTCGAAGCTACTGAGGCTGGCAAGGTTACGTTAGGGTTTAGGGCGGGCTCCCAATCTGCACTCAGCCCGGCGTACGTAGCTGTAAAGCAAGAGGTGATCGCAGCGCCATCGCTAATCGAAGCTTGGCTACCATACGTTGGAACTGTCATGGTAACAGTCGCCATCTTAGCCATTATAGCTACCCTCATCAAAAGAAGAAAGCGCTATAGAGGCTGACCCAAATCTCCCTCTTCTCGCGTCTCAGCCCAAAGCGCCCACACGTAGGGGCGCCGCTGTTCTGCTCCGTTCATTGTGGTCCCTCGTATCCTATTTATTGTATGTATATATAAGATGGGCTGTTGCAAAATCAGAAAATTTAAAAAGGAAAGACAGGCTAAAGAAAGGAACTGGCAGAAGCATGTCCACTACAGAATTTGAACTCCCATCCAGCTTTGTAACAACTTGATAAGACAAAAAAGAGGGGGTATAGTTTAGAATTATAGGAGTAGGTCGTTCTTGAACGAGTCGCTTATCGTGGGCGTCTGAGGAGCAACCTCTGGAATTTTGGCTTTAGCGTAGTCGAAGGCCTTCTCGACAACGATGTCAGAGTTCTCTCCCATTGTACCGTCTCCGTCATGGTCGTACTTATCTACCTCGCCTTGAATTATCCCCTCATCAACAAAGTAGTATGTGAAGACCCCGTTTTTAAAATAGTTACTTTCGTAGGCAACCCCAGATTCCGTGCATGCCATCGCTATTATCCTTAAGTCTATCATACCACCCGCGTAGCAGCTGTCGAATATGAACACTATTCTTGTGGTCTCGAAGTTGCTAAACATGGATGTTAAACCTCCATCCCAAATTATGGACTTGGACGTGCACTCGTAGGGAACAATACCCTCGTCGATCACTTCTTTGTCAGCGTCCTTCTTTAGACTCCCCGTTAACACCGTTAAATTCAACTGGTAAGAAAAGGAAAGAATAATTGCAGTTAATGGCGTAAATGGGGTCATAAGTAAACCAGTGGGATATACTCTTATGAATAACGTGAGCTATGTAAAAGAATCGTTAAAATAAAAGTTGACATGTCAAACCTCGTTCGTCTTTCTGTTAGTTGCAGATAAACAAAAATAAGGATAATATTCAGGAATAAAAAAGAAAGAGGGGATTTTGCGGGAGATGTCTCCAGCCTTCCTTGGGTTCGAACCCCGTCCCCCGCACCATAGACGAACCCCCCGCAACTTCACCCTAACATTTTAGGCTTATTTCGTCTTTCTGAATAGTTATGAAAAGGATGCCTTCTTCACAAATTTAATGTAAAGCCAGAGCGTGACAAACTCTTAATATTAGATGAACTAGTTATGCTCACATTAAGAGCAGTACCTTGAAGACAAAAGATATAAAGTTTATCTAAAATGAGTTTGTGAAAATTCTTATAAGTTAAACTTTATAAGTTAGTTAACCATAGCATTATTGGTGAAAATATGGTTAAAGTTGTACTGAAAGTTAGGAAGAAAGGTGTGCTGATACTGCCGAAGCCCTTAAGAGAGACTGCTGGTATAGGTGAGGGTGAGGTGTCTGCTGAAGCTAGGGAGGGTGAGATAGTGATAAGGCCGCTTAAACCGAGGGTCGTCGATATAGACCCCCAAATCGTTGAGGAGCTGCTCGGCGAGGAGAGGGGGCTTGAGGAGGAGAGGTTTAAGAGAATCCTTAGAGAAGTACGTGGTTGATGCTGGGGTTCTAGTAGAATATGTTGTGAGAAGTTCGCCTCATAGGGGAGCCGTTGAGAAGATGCTTGATGGCGCGTTAGCTAATGTGGTAGAGCTATACATTACGCCTATCACAGTCTCAGAGATCATATATGTGGCGTCCAGAATCTATGAGTTAGCTGGTGTCGAGAATCCCAATGAGGAGGCGTTAAACCTCGTCGAATGGCTTACTGTGAGAGTTGAGATAGTGAAGATAACGCCAGACATGACAGTTGAAGCTGGAGAGATCAAGAAAAAGCTTGGAGTATCTTTGTCAGGCTGCTATGTAATAGCTGCTGCAATAAATCTTAAGGCAAAAGCGCTCTTCCTAAAACCAGAGAAGGAGATGCTTAGCAAGATGGAGGAACTAAGGAAGCTCCCCATAACATTCCTCACAGAGACCAGCTCAAGGTAAAGAGAAAACATTTAATCGAAACTTCATGAAGAAAAAAGAAAGATTACTTCATAAGAATAATGGAACTGTAAAGGCAAGAAGCGATTAAAGAAACATCCTTGATGGTTCCCCAATATATCTTCGACACAAATTTATTAAAACAGTGAATATGCCAAAAGAATTATACGCAAACCAAATTTTGCTCATATTAAGTATAAGATTTTCCATTAGGCCAAACTGGTGCCAACATAGCGGCTTAAACAGAAAAAGGATCTAAGGTTTCCCCATAAAATTAACTATGAATCAGGTTATGATTTGATAGAGAATTATAAGATAGAAGTATCTTTTTGGTTACTTTGTCCGCGTGTGCTTAACTATTTCGAGTATATCTATGAGGGAATCGCTATGCTCTCGTAATGCTTTATTTATAGCTATCTCGGCACTCATTGATCCAATATGTACTATATTGCTTATGCATGAGACAAGAGTTCTCAAATAGGGTACTTTAGGGAATTCATAGAAGAGTTTTTCTAAATCGTTCTTAAGGGATCTTTTCATATTAAGCACTTTGTTAGCCAGCTTAACGTCTTTTGTGAAAATGCACTCGATGGACGCTCTTACAATTTCCTGCGCCTTCTCACCAATTTCATATATTTTCCTTATTTCCTCTTCACTGAGCATCTCTCTATGCTCTTTTAGTGCTATTACTTTCTTTGCGATGTCTTCGGAGATATCTCCTATAAGTTCCAAAGACTGTAATATCGACCTTGCGGCTGGCAGAAAAACAACATCCGTTAAACCTACTTGCTCACGTACTCCTTCTTTCTCTTGGGCGAATAGAAGCAAACGTGTAGCTAGGTAGTAAATCATGTCTACATCATTCTCTCTCTCGATTGCTTCCTGAGCCAATTTATCGTTATTTTCAAGAAGAGCTTGTAAAGCTTCGGAGAATACTGTTAATACTAGAAGGGCTAATCGTCTAATCAGCATGTCAAATTTAAACTTGGTTAAATCTAACGAACAGTGTAAAAGTACATTGTTTTCAGTCTCCTCCAGTATGCCTAAACCAACGAGCTTCCGTACAATTCTTCTAATCTCATCCATATGATTCTTCTCTATCCTGTTTGCTGATATTATTCTGATGAGACTTTTTCCAAGGAGGTAAGCGCCGACAATCAATCTTTCAAGAAGACCGGGATCTGTGCACGCGTCAGCATTAATCATATATTCCTCTTCAGTTTCTTCCTGGCGGAGACGCTCTCTCGGCATTATTCTTAAAGCTCCATCCTTATCCGGCACTATAAATACAACGTCTCCTGGCCTAATTCCATTCTCTTTTATCCATCTATTTGGGAGTGAAACTGTTATAGTTGAACGCCCAACTCTCTGCAATTTTCTACTTTCCATGATCCCACAAGCTTATACAATAATTATCAAACATTATTCTATTTGCATCACATATATATTTTTTGCTTATGTTATATATCATGGAAATGTAAGGGAGGTGATGTGAGGTGTCTGAGTGGAGAACCGTTAGTGTGAGACAAGAATTAATAGAGGAAATCGAAAAGATAGTTAAATCCGGTCTCTATAGAAGCGTTTCAGAATTCGTCGCTGAGGCTATAAGGCTACGTCTAGAGGAGCTGATGCGCGCAAGGGGGATTCCAGCCGAGAGAAGGAGAGTGATCCTAGCGAAGATTCAAGAGCAACTGTTATACACGCCTAAGCATGTTTGGGCTCAGATAACTCCTGAGGGTACTATACGTATTGGGTTAACTGATTATGCTGCTAAGCACCTAAAGGGAATAGCCCACGTCATAACAGAACCAGTAGGCAAAGAAGTCAAAAAGATGGAGCCGATAGGCGTAGTAGAAACGTGGATGTTCATGTTCGACATATATGCGCCAGTGACCGGAAAAATAGTTAAAATCAACGAGACACTGAAGACAGAACCATACATAATAAACGAGGACCCATACGGAGAAGGCTGGATACTAGAAATCAAACCAAAGAACTCCTTTGTTCTTGAAGAGGAACTAAAAGACTTGCTAACTGCTAGAGAATACGGCAAGTGGGTAAGCAAAATAGAAGGCAGACTGCAGGAGTGACCAGAAAACTAAAGACTAACCCTTAAACCCAATTTTTATTTTTGGGTGTATTTTTATGCCGGGTTTATTAGATCCATTTATGATTGCTGTAGGTTTTGTGATTGGCGTCTTATCAGGATTTTTCGGCTTCGGCGGGGGTTTTATTCTTACACCGCTCCTTATTAGCTTGGGCTTTCCAGCAAATATATCCGTTGGAACAAGCATTATGGAGATCTTCATATCCTCTTTAGTTGCCTCAATAAGGCATAGATCCTTGGGTAATGTGGATGCAAAAGTGGGGTTAGTTGTTGCCTCCACCTCTATTCTTGGGGCGGAATCTGGAGCACAGGTAATTGAGCGTCTTAAGATGATCGGCGTCCAGTACATGAACTCTACTGTGAGCTTAATATATATCTTGGTTTTGAGCTTAACCTCCACATGTATAATCCGCGAAAATCTATTTTTAAAAATGAGAGATTATAGGAGGAATATGCCTTTACTGTATAAATTTAACGAACTTAAAATTCCACCATTAATTGCCATACCGCGATCAAAGAGGGAGAAAATATCAGTATGGGTAATAATTTTAATAGGCTTTATTAGCGGCTTATCCGCTGGCTTTTTGGGGGCTGGCGGTGGCTTCATTTTGATCCCACTATTAATTTATGTAATTGGTTATAAACCACCTATCGCCGCTGGAACATGTGTCTTTTGCGTATTATTGAATTCTATATATGCATCTCTAACCCACGCTATTAAAGGGAATATTAATCTTATATTAGCAACTTTGATTTTTGTCGGCTCTTTAATTGGCATGCAAATTGGTATCGCCGCATTAAAATATGTAAAAGAAGTAAACTTCAAGTTATTACTTGGCTTATGTCTAAGCTTCGTCTCTTTAGGTATGCTTGTAGGATTTCTCTCAGAACCTCTCGGTCTTTCTTCACTTAGCCTATTATCACCTATAATAACGTTTATTTCGGTCTTAACAGTTGCTCTGTTTATTTCAGTTGACTTGCTGAAGGAAAGGCGAAAGAACAAGAAAACTATTAAGGATCACTAAAGGCATAGTGAGAGATTAAAATGAAACCCCTTTAAGTAATTATACATTAAAATTAACTTAGAAAAGCTAAAATATTTTCTAGGTCTCTTCATTTTTAAAGGAGGTTTTTCCTCTGCTTGAGAAAAAGCCGGAATTAGAGGAAGCAAGAAAGTTCCCCCCGTGTCGAGCCGCGTGTCCCGCTCACGTTAATGTTCAGGCATATGTCTGCTTAATTCAGATGAGCAAGTTTAAGGAGGCTGTTGAGGTAATAAGAAGGGATCTGCCTTTTCCAGCTATCTGCGGGAGGGTGTGCTTCTCTCCTTGTGAGGATGCTTGCAGCAGAATCAGTATTGATCAGTCGGTGGCAATAAGATCCCTAAAAAGGCTTGTAGCAGATATTGAGCGGGAGCAGGGGAAAGTTACTGCTAAGCCGATACCGAAGAAGTATAATGAGAAAGTTGCAATAATAGGCGCCGGACCAGCTGGCTTAGCAGCCGCCTACGAGCTCGCTAAACTTGGCTATCCAGTAACAGTTTTTGAGTGCATGCCTGAGCCGGGCGGAATGATGCGCTACTGTATACCAGATTATCGTCTGGAGAAGTTCGTTGTTAGAAATGAAATAGATTATATACAGAGTTTGGGAGTTGAACTTGAGACTGGCGTGGAGTTTGGAAAAGATATAACTATTGACGGTTTAAAGAGGGGTGGGTATAAAGCGATTTTTATCGCTATTGGGGCGCAGCTAAGTGCAAAACTGAATATTCCTGGTGAGGATCTTGAGGGCGTCGTACATGCAGTAGATTTTCTGCGCTCTCTAGCCCTTGGCAAGCAGCTGGATGTCGGCGAGAGAGTGGCGGTTATTGGCGGCGGGAATACGGCGATTGACGCCGCGAGGACTGCAAAGAGGCTTGGCGCTAAGGAAGTTATGATTCTTTATAGGCGTTCACGAGACGAGATGCCCGCGCATCCGTGGGAGGTTGAGATGGCTGAGAAGGATGGAGTGAAATTTTACTTTCTAGTGGCTCCGAAGCGGATAATAGGTAAGGATGGGCGGGTGAAAGCGATTGAATGCTTGAGGATGCGCCTTAGCGAGCCGGATGAAACTGGGCGGAGGCGCCCAATTCCCATACCATTTACAGAACATCAGTATGAAGTAGATATGGTTGTGCCAGCAATTGGTCAGGTGGTTGAAACCTCAATTTTACCTCCCGAAATTATAGGCAAAAATAAATTAATCGAAGTTAATCCAATAACGCTGGAAACTAATATTCCGGGAGTGTTTGCTGGCGGAGACGCTGTTACCGGACCTGCAAGCATAATTGAGGCTGTTGGTTTCGGAAAGCGGGCTGCGCTATCAATACACCATTATTTGAGGGGAAAAGCTCTAGAGGAGGAAAAGATTGAGGAGACAACATGGGTTAGGGATTGGCGTTCACTAGAGAAGAAGGAGCGAAGATACGAGTCTCCGGTTGAGAAGCCGCATCTAAGCTTTGAGGAGGTAAGAGCTTATCTTGAGAGAATACAGCAGGCGGCGAGGTTTGAGGCCCTTCGCTGTCTTGGATGCGGTCCATGCGCTGAGTGTCTTATGGGTATAGACTTATGTGTGAAAGATAAGGCAGTTGTCGACGAAAGTAAGTGTGTTGGCTGCAGCCTCTGCACGGAGATATGCCCATTTGGGGCGATTGCAAAGAACGAAAATGGTGTGGCGCAGGTAAATGAGGAGTTATGTAAAGGATGTGGGACATGTGCAGCGAGATGCCCGAAGGAGGCTATAACTATGGAGAATATTTCCAATGACAGAATTTTATCGGCTATATCAAATGCTTTAGCAGGAGTGGTATAGAATATGGAAGTTAGCCCAAAAATTATATGCTTTATATGTAATTGGGCTTTCCCAGAGTGGGAGATAGAGGCGCCGCCCAATACTGGCGTCATTCAAGTTAAGTGTATTGGAAGGCTGGACCCAATAATTGTGCTGGAATCCTTCGCTAAGGGGATAGATGGTGTAATAGTTGTCGGATGTAAATCGCCGGATTGCCACTTCATTGAGGGAAACCTATATGGCGAGCGAACTATTAAATTGCTAAAGAAGATTATAGCGCTTATAGGTTTAGAGCCAAAGCGTTTACATTTAGAGCTAGTTTCACCCATCGAAAACAAAAGTCTTCCCAGCATAATTGAAAAGTTTATTGATGAGGTTAAGAAACTTAGTCCATTATTTAGGGGCAAGGAAACCGATGAAGAGATTTTCTTCAATATTCAGGCAGCTAAGCAGGCAGTTGTTTGGTCTAGGCTAAGAATGCTCTCCGGCAGGGAGAGAAAGCTTACTGAGAAGGTAAACGTGTATGAAGAGAGAATAAGCCAAGAAGAATTTGATAAACTGATGGAGGAAGTTATTGAGGAAGAGTATCTTCGAAGCAAAATCTATCTTTTAACGAAGAGTAAACCAGCATCTGTTGAGGAGATCTCTAAGCGCATTGGCGTTGATTCTTTCCTAATTTTGCAGCATGTTGTCGCTCTCAGGCGTAAGGGTTTGCTTGGTGTGGATAGAATTGAAGGTTATACTCCGCTCTATAGGGCTTTGGAGGTGGGTTAAATGGGAGATAAAGTTGGCGCGGTTCTCATGGTGGGTGGAGGAGTAGCTGGTATACAGGCGGCTCTAGATCTAGCCGACTCTGGATTCAAAGTATATTTGCTGGACGAGTCCCCAAGCATTGGGGGAACAATGGCTCAGCTCGATAAGACGTTCCCCACAAACGACTGTGCGATGTGTATCCTTGCGCCTAAACTCGTCGCTGCAGGGAGACACCCCAACATTCACCTTATAACTCACGCTGAAATAGAGGCAGTTGAGGGCGAACCTGGAAACTTTAAGGTTAAGGTAAGGAGAAAAGCCCGGTATGTTGATCCAGCGAAGTGTACTGGGTGCGGCGTCTGTGCAAGAGAGTGTCCGGTTGAGGCAATAGATGAGTATGATGAGGGTCTAAGTAGGAGAAGCGCCATATACGTAAAGTATGTGCAGGCTGTTCCGCGAACATACGTAATTGATAGAGAGAAATGCATTGGCTGTGGAACCTGTAAGGAGGTGTGTAGAGCAGGAGCCGTAATATATGACGATAAGGATGAAATCGTTGAGTTGCAGGTTGGCGCAATAATTCTTGCGCCAGGATTTGAGGAATTCAATCCAATCGTGAAGAGCGAGTATGGATATAAACGTTACCAGAATGTTGTAACATCCATCGAGTTTGAGCGTATTTTAAGCGCTTCAGGACCATATGGTGGTATTGTTTTAAGGCCATCTGATGGGAGAATCCCAAGGAAAATTGCTTTTATTCAATGTGTTGGCTCCCGGGATGCTCAGATTGGAAATGAGTACTGCTCGGCTGCATGTTGCATGTATGCGATAAAGGAGGCTGTTATCGCCAAGGAGCATGTTCCAACAAAACTTGATTGTACAATCTTTTACATGGATATACGCGCCTATGGAAAGGATTTTGAGAAGTATTATAAGCGCGCCATAGAGGAGTATGGGATAAGGTTTGTGAGAGCTAGGGTTGCAAGTATCGATGAAGATCCGGTTACAAGAAACCTCATAGTAAAGTATATAGTTGACGAGAAGCCCTGCGAAGAAGAGTTTGATATGGTTATTCTGTCCGTCGGCATGAGGCCGCCCAAGAACGCTGAGAATCTGGCGAAGGCTGTGGGGATAGAATTAAATAAATATGGTTTCTGCCTAACTAATCCGCTTTCGCCGATCGAAACCACCAGGCTGGGCGTATTCGTCTGCGGGGCATTTGCTGGGCCAAAGGATATCCCCGAGAGCGTGGCGCAGGCAAGCGGGGCTGCGGCCAAAGCGATGAGCATAATAGCCTCTGAGAGGGGGAAGCTTGTAGCCGCGAAGGAGTATCCGCCTGAAAGAGATGTTTCTGGAGAGGAGCCGCGTATAGGCGTCTTCATCTGCCACTGTGGAATCAATATTGGCGGGTACGTTAATGTTCCGGAGGTTACGGAGTATGCTAAAACTTTACCTAACGTGGTTTACGCTGAGAATAACTTATATACGTGTTCTGAGGATACTCAAAAGAGGATAAAAGAGAAAATTATTGAGTATAATCTAAACCGAGTTGTTGTAGCCAGCTGCACCCCCAGAACACACGAGCCCCTATTTAGGGAGACTGTTCGCGAAGCCGGATTAAATGAGTATCTGTTTGAGATGGCTAATATACGTGATCAATGCAGCTGGGTTCACATGCACGAGCCCAGAGCCGCGACGGAGAAAGCGAAGGACCTAGTTCGCTCAGTAGTTGCGAAGGCAAGGATGCTGAGGCCATTAAAGAAGCCTACCGTGAGCGTTATTCCAGTGGCGCTGGTTATCGGCGGAGGAGTCTCTGGGATGACAGCAGCCCTAGAGCTCGCCAAGCAGGGCTTCGAAGTACACCTTGTGGAGCGGGAGAAAGGGCTGGGAGGAAACCTGAAAAAGATATATTATTTGCTCGAAGGCGAGGACCCGCAAGAATACCTAAGAAATCTCATTAACGAGATAATTAAGTATCCTAACATTCACGTTTATCTTGGCGCGGAGGTTACTGAGGTAAGTGGTTTTGTCGGCAACTTTAAGTCGAAGATACTCTGTAATAGCGGTGTTAAAGAAATAGAGCATGGAATCATCATCGTTGCGACTGGCGCCATGGAATATAAGCCAAAAGAGTATTTATATGGTGTTGACCCGAGGGTCGTAACGCAGCGCGAGCTAGAGGAGAAGATACATAAAGGATTGTTTAACGCGAAGACCGTAGCTATGATCCAATGTGTGGGTGCTAGGAATGAGGAGAACCCCAACTGCTCGAGGATATGTTGTAGCGAAGCCATAAAGAATGCTTTAAAGATAAAAGAGATAAGCCCTGAAACAGAGGTTTATGTGCTTTATAAGGATGTTAGGAGCTACGGCTTCAAAGAAGAATATTATCATGAGGCATTAAAGAGAGGTATAGTCTTCATAAATTATGATGGTTCGCGGAAGCCATCAGTAATAAAAGAGGGTGATAGAATTAAGCTTGTTCTCTGGGAACCCGTGCTACAGCAGGAGATTGAAATATACCCGGATTTAGTCGTGCTGAGCGCCGCAGTTGCCCCGAACCCTGATAACAAGAAGGTGGCCGAGATGCTCAAGGTTCCACTCACAAAGGATGGCTTCTTCCTAGAGGCTCACATGAAGCTCCGCCCAGTTGACTTCCAGACCGAGGGAATATTCCTCTGCGGTTTAGCCCATGGTCCAAAGTCCATTGACGAGTGTGTGTCACAAGCATGTGCTACAGCAGCTAGAGCGGCAACGATCCTCTCTAAGAAGGTTCTTGAGATGGAGGGAATAGTTGCAACCGTGAATGAGGATCTATGTGGTGGATGTAGAATTTGTGAAGCGCTCTGCCCATTTGGTGCAATTGAAATGAGAGAAAAGGAGGGAAGGCTCGTGGCCCATATAATAGAGGCCCTATGTAAGGGATGCGGGACGTGCGGCTCAGCCTGTCCAACAAAGGCCATAAGCCCACAGCACTTCACAACCGAGCAGATTCTATCCCAAGTTAGAGCCATTCTAGCGGGGTGAGATCTTGTCTGAGAAGGATTTTGAGCCAATAATAGTCGGCTTCCTATGTAACTGGTGCTCATACGCGGGAGCAGACTTAGCTGGCGTAAGCAGAATACAGTATCCACCGAACATACGCGTGATACGGGTTATGTGTAGTGGTAGAGTTGACCCAGCATTTATCCTAGAGGCATTCAAGAATGGCGCTGACGGCGTTCTGGTTGCGGGATGTCATCTACCCTCAGACTGCCACTATCTAGCTGGAAACTTTAAGGCCCTTAGGAGGGTTGTTCTGCTGAGAAAAATTCTAAAGGAGTTTGGTATAGAACCTGAAAGGTTATGGCTAGAATGGGTCTCAGCATCTGAAGGAGATAAGTTTGCGAGGGTTGTGACCGAGATGGTTAAGGAGATTAAGAAGCTTGGTCCAAATCCATTAAAAAAGTTTAGGGGTGAGTGAGGATGGAACGGCAAGCTCAAGTTGTTAAGGCGGGAGAGGTTGATCCAAAATTCAAGTATGAGGTTTCAAGTTTCCGCGGAGCAGAGAAAACCATGGTATGCTTTCAGTGTGGGACTTGCACGGCCGACTGCCCGGTCTCCCGCTTCAGCGAATTTTACAGGCCTAAAAAAATAGCGCGCATGATCCAGCTTGGTTTAAAGGATAGAATTTTATCTGATAAACACATATGGCTCTGCACAACATGCTATACTTGCGTGGATCATTGCCCACAGGATGTTGAGATCGCAAATGTTGTCCGCGCCCTCCGAAACATCTCTGTCCAATATGTTAAGTCCATGCCATTAGTTTACAAGGAGCTAGCTGAGAATCTAATGAAGACAGGCTTCGTATATGTTATTCCGGAATCGCGCATCAAAAAGAGGGAGGAGATAGGCTTACCGCCATTACCAAAAACAAGCCCCAAAGATATAACGAAAATTTTTGAGTTAACAGGTCTCTCATCTCTCTTAAAAAATTCACAGACTTTTGAGAGGGTTGAGTGAAATGGCTGCTGGAAAACCTAAGTATTTGATCTTTCTTGGATGCGTAATTCCATATAGACTTTCAAGCTATGAGATATCCGCTAGAAAGGTTTTATCCATGTTGGGCGTCGAGCTTGTTGAAATGCCTGAATATAACTGTTGTGGTTTCCCAATAGATCCAATAAGCCATGACACAGCAATAATGTTAGCCGCCAGAAACCTATGTATAGCTGAAATGGAGCAACTGAACATTTTGACCCTCTGTAATGGGTGCTTTGGCTCCCTTCATAAAGTTAATAAAATGCTTAAGGAGGATAAGAAGGAAAGAGAGAGAATAAACGAGTACCTAAAGAACTTTGATATGGAGTTTAAGGGTTCTATAGAGGTTAAGCATCTGGTTCATGTTCTAGCTGAGGATGTAGGTTTCGAGAAGATTAAGGTTTCTATTAAAAGACCATTATCGATGCTTAGAGTAGCCCAGCATCCAGGATGTCACATCATTAGACCTAGGAAAACCATTGGAAAAGATGATCCTGAGAACCCGAGACTTCTGAAGGATCTGATTAATATTACGGGGGCTAGATGTGTGGATTATAGAGGTGAAAACGAGTGCTGCGGTAACCCAATAATAGGCGTAAATGAGAAGATACCATTCCATATGGCGAAGGAAAAGTTTGATCATATCATGGCTGCTAGGGTGGAAGCCTTGATAACGGCCTGTCCCTTCTGCCACATAATGTTTGACCTTAATCAGCCGAGAATAGAAAGACTGTTTAATGTAAAAGTAGGTCTTCCAGTTCTACACTATACGCAGCTGCTGGGATTAGCCATGGGCTTCTCACCGCAAGAACTAGCTTTTGATGAATTGAGAGTTAAACCTACGGCTTTACTTGAAAAAGCTTTAAATATAAAGGAGGTGAATTTTTGAGCGAAAGGAAGGTTAAGTTCGCGTTCTATTGGGCTGCGAGCTGCGGCGGCTGCGAGATAGCTGTGCTTGATATAGATGAAAAGATACTTGATGTTATTCGGATCGCAGACATAGTCTTCTGGCCTGTTGCCATGGATATAAAGTATAGGGATGTTGAGGGGATGCCGGACAAATATATTGACGTATGCTTCTTCAATGGAGGCATACGTAACAGTGAGCAGGAGCATATGGCGAAGCTCCTAAGGCAGAAATCAAAGATCTTAGTAGCCTATGGATCCTGCGCCCACCTTGGAGGCATTCCTGGCCTAGCAAATCTGCATAATAAGGAAGAAATCTTTAGAAAAGTGTACTTTGAGACGCTTTCGACAGTCAATCCCGAGGATCTTACACCAAAACCAAAAGTGCGTGTGAAGGAGGGCGAGTTGGAAATTCCAGAGTTTTATGATATTGTACATACTCTAAACCAGGTTGTTGACGTGGATTATTATGTTCCGGGATGCCCGCCAGCTATTGAGCGGACAGTATACGCTCTTGAAACAATAGCTAATGGAATGATTAAAGGTGAACTTCCTCCAAGGGGATCGGTCCTCGCACCGCTAAAATCGGTCTGTGATGAATGTATAAAGAAGAAGGAGAGCAAGAAGATATCCCATATATACCGCGTCTATGAGAAAGTTGTGGATCCAGAGAGGTGCCTGCTTGAGCAAGGTGTCATATGTATGGGGCCAGCGACGAGAGGTGGATGCGGCGCCAGATGCCTAAAGGCTGATATGCCATGTACTGGCTGTGGGGGGCCATGCCCAGAGTCTCCGGAACAAGGCGCAGCGATGATAAGCGCATTAGCATCTATACTGGGCGTGGAGGAGGAGAAGGAAAAATATGCTGTTGAGGAGGTTGAGAAGATAATGAATCAGATCGCGGATCCTGTCGGAACCTTCTACATGTACGCTTTACCAGCCTCAATCCTTAAAAGGAGAGTGATGAGGAAATGAAGGAAATAATTATCGATCCAATCACAAGACTTGAGGGACACGGAAAAATAGTAATCTTCTTAAATGAGGCTGGCGAGGTCGAGAATGCATACTTGCAGGTTCCTGAGCTACGCGGCTTTGAAAGGTTCTGCATTGGAAGAAAAGCTGAGGACATGCCAGTATTAACGAGCAGGATATGTGGTGTCTGTCCAGTGGCCCACCATATGGCTTCGACAAAAGCCTTGGATGCAGCATTTCATGTTGAGCCGCCTGATCCGGCCAAAAAGCTCAGAGAGCTCATGTACTGCGGCTATATCATTTATGATCACACACTCCACTTCTATTATCTTGGTGGGCCAGACTTCATAGTTGGTCCGAGAGCTCCTCGAGAGAAACGTAATATAATTGGAGTCATTGAAAAGGTGGGCTTGGACGTAGGTAAGGAGGTTATAAGGCATAGATCCTATGGGCAGAAGATCGTTGAGACAATTGGTGGGAAGGCAACTCATCCAGTCTCAGGATTACCAGGCGGCATGTCAAAACCCCTAAGTGAAGAAAAAAGGCAAGAAATCGAGAAGATGGCTGAATCCTCAGTTAAGTTTGCTCAGTTTACATTAGAAATCTTCCATAAAATTATTTTAGAAAACACCGAGTACGTGGATTTAATAAAAAGTGACATTTATTCCCTGCGAACTTATTATATGGGATTAGTTGACGAGAAGAACAGGCTGAACTTTTATGATGGAAAGATAAGGGTTGTGGATCCCTATGGAAAAGAGTTTGCGAAATTTGATGCAAAAGATTACTTAGATCACATAGCGGAGCGCGTTGAAGAGTGGACTTACGTTAAATTCCCATACTTAAAGAAGATCGGCTGGAAGGGTTTTATAGACGGAGTGGACAGCGGGATATATCGGGTTGGCCCCCTCGCCAGACTAAACGTCTCGGATGGATTAGCAACCCCGCTTGCCAATGAGGAATATAAGAAGATGTATAGGACTTTGGGTGGAAAACCAGTACACTCGACATTAGCCTTCCACTGGGCTAGGCTCATCGAGCTACTTTACGCAGCCGAGAGATCTCTTGAGCTCATAAGGGACCCTGAGATAACAAGTAGAAACGTGCGTAACATGCCCGGCGAACCCGGCGAAGGTGTGGGGGTCGTGGAGGCTGCAAGGGGAACCCTAATACATCACTATATTCTAGATGAGAACGCTCTGGTTAAAGATGTCAACTTAATTGTTGCAACCGTCAATAACGCGCCATCAATAAGCATGTCAATACGTAATGCTGCTAGGGGCTTAATTCGTGGAGAGCATGTTGACGAGGGCTTACTTAATATGGTTGAGATGGCTTTTAGGGCATATGATCCATGCTTTGGATGCGCAACACACTTTGCCATTGGGCAAATGCCAATGACAATAGAAATATATGACACAAAAGGGAGATTAATTAGAAGGATACAGCGTTAATCATATCGCTCTCTTTCTCTATGAAGATGGAAAATATAGTAATGGAGAAATTAAGAGAATGGCTTTTGGAAGCGGAAAGGATAGCTATCATCGGGATTGGTAATCCGATCCTCATGGATGACTCCGTTGGAATAAAGGTGACTCAAGATTTAAAGGGCAAGGTTTCAAGTAAAGTTCTATTAATTGAATGTGAAATTACGCCAGAAAATTATTTGCAAGAGATAACGGATTTTAAGCCGACACATATCTTAATAATCGATGCAGCAATGTTAAGTCTCAAGCCTGGAGAGATAGCCATCTTTAAACTCGAAGACTTAGATATGAACAATATATTCTCGACACATTTTCTACCCATAAGGCTTTTCTGCGAATATATTACAAGAGCATTGGATACGGAAGTAAAGCTTCTTTTAATCCAGCCTAAACAAATAGACTTTGGGGAAGACTTATCTCCAGAGGTTTCCTTATCAAAAGAGAAGGTGGTGAAGCTTATACTTTCCGCCCTCTTGACAAAGAAGCCCAGTTAATCTTTTTCCAAAATTTTAAGCCCGGGATCTCTATAAGAAAATGAGACTTGCAGAATTTGCCAGAATATTATTCTTTTTGGGTCTAAAATCGGGATTTCATATAGTTGATTGGTTTTAGAATTAATTTGAAACGTATGTTATCGTGGGCGTTGTCTTTTCTATAATTATCTCTAGGGTCCAGTTGTTACTATTCACGTGAACTTTACTTAGGTCAAGGGTTTTAATGGGAAGCTTAATTTTTAGATGCCCGCCTATAATTACTTCCGTGAATTCAACATTCGGGTTAAGCGTCACCCCATTATTGGGGGGTTGCGTTAGGGCTAATATTTTAATCTGTTTTTCATCCTCAAAGAAGTCTATTAAGGGCTCCCTTCCCTCAAAATCTTTCTCACAAACTTCAATTACAGCCTTTCTTCTTAAAAGCTTCTCAATAGGTTCTGGCTTAACACATGATTTTCTCACTCCACTTATCTTATCAGCCAAAATCCTACAAAAGATCTCTATATTCATTAATATCTCTTCAAAATCACTACACATTCTTCACAATCTCTCCTCTACTAATTACTTTATTTACCCCCATATATTATTTTTTCCACATTAAATTTAAATTAAAAATGACACAAGATATCGCTGAGAGTCTCGTGAAACAAGCGGGATACTGTGCTTAAAACATTATTGGGGCTAATAAACAGTTTCTATCTAACATAAAGTTTATTAGCTTGCATATACTTTGGTAACCTTGTGCCTGAGAAGCTTTATACTGCTGGTGAGGTTGCGAGGTTTTTCGGGGTTTCCTATGTTGCTGTTAAGAGGTGGGCTTATTCTGGTAAGATTAGGTTTATTAAGACGCCTGGCGGCTTATTGAAGATCTAATAGCCATGGTTGCAAGCTTTGCTGGGAGAATCTGTGGAGCGAGAAGCCATAAGAAGCGGGGGTTGTGGGGGCCGTTGAGCAGGCGATTAGAGACAATTAAACTAACGGCGAGCTTCAAGCTGGATGGTTTTGTGCTAGACGAGTTATTCCAAGCCTACAGGCAGATATTAAGCGGGCTCTTAGACTGTGCTTGCGATAGGGGAGTCTCAAGCTTTA
>JAWAZE010000024.1:0-18724 GCA_038817885.1 Bathyarchaeia archaeon
GGGCCAATTAATCCCACTATTTGATTATCATGTATTGAAAAATCAACATTTTTTAAAACTTCTAAGTCACCAAACTTTTTAGAAATATTTATTCCCTTTAATATCTCCATGATATCTAAGCACCTATACTCTAGTAAAACTTGGGACTACTTAAATTTTTAGAATTTCTTTGACATTAAACTATAAGATGACTTTTATTCCTCAAACTCACTTTACTCCTTTTCTTAGGTAGGCGTTCTTTAGGGTTAAGATTTAAGAGTAGAAAATAAAAAAAGGTTTTAGGTTGGGCTATGGGGTATGGGAGACTACTCCCTCGGTTATGATGATCCTCTCCTTTGGCTTAGGCATTACTGGTAATATTAAAGCGGACTCTCCGTAGTATATGGTGTGAGTGACGGTTTCCATTCTTGGAAGTATATAGTCTCTTATGAGACCATCTATGCTGAGAAGGTCATCTTGGCTTCTCATAATCACCTGAACCCTATGACCTACTTGGAAAACATGGGCTACAGGCATCAAGGCTATTCTATACCTTATCTTAACATTACGTGGGGTGGGCTCGGCATCCTTTCTTTTGTACCTAGGCCACCCAGGTCTCGATTTAGTTTCCTCAATCTCTCTGAAGTATGTGCAGAGCCAGCCCTGGCTTATTACTTGGGCTTCGCCCCTTGGTGATATGTCAACAAGGTCTATAATCCAATTTGTGAAGTCCTTATCTATGGCAGCCTCAAGTACTAGCTCTACTGGCCCTATAACTTCTATCTCATCCTTAAGGGGCTCGGACGTATAGAACATTGCGTACACCGCTGGATCCTCGTAAAGTGCATGCTGCGTGAAAGTATCAGGCAGCGAGCTCTCTGAGGGTCTTTCAAAGGAGAGGTGACCTTTGGGATGAAGGTAAAGTCTCCTGAATTGCGCCCGAGCTGGGGGCCATTCCTTTTCAAACTTCCATTTATTAACTCCCGTAACAAAGAGCTTTATTGGGGGCTCCTCTATAATGCCTACATCTATACTTTTAAGCCAGTAATCAAACCACCTAACGAGTTCCTCCCAATAGTCAACCCAAGGTCTTCTCATTTCTCTAGGATGAGAGATGAATAGTCTCTTGTCTTTAGCGCCAGTCTTCTCATAGGCATGAAAAGTGTCCCATATATATATGGCAACGTTCCAAGGAGTATTAAAGTAGGCGGGGATATTTATGTTATTATAAGGAAATTCATCACTTACCGGAAACTTCTTGTTCGGCGGTGGTGGGTGTAACCATAACATAAGACCGTCAACCATGAAGCCAGCAGGATCCATATCTGGGTACTGCAGCACTCCATAATACCTAGCGTTATATTTAATGTCAGGGTGATCCAACAGCTCTTTCAGTCTCCTCTCAACATCTCCCTTACTTAGATGCTTAAAAGTCCACGGCTTAAGCTTATGACGAGGCCATGCATTTGAGTCATTAACGTGTCTATTAGTCAATATGCTATATAGCATTGTATGAACTACGCCAGTAAAGTTAATGTCGCTCACAAGTACGCCGACGAACTCCCAAGGCGCTATAGCTTTAAGGGCGGGGTGAGGGCAGAGGGCTGCGGCAAGCACCTGCGCCGCGCCATATATACACTCTCCCATCATACCAACAACACCATTAGACCATGGCTGCTTAATTATCCAGTCAATTATATCGTAAATATCTCTGGGCCAGTCGTTGAACATAGTATCGATGAAGCAGTCTATTTCTCCTCCTGATAGCTTCCAACCTCTAGGGTCTGGGACCACTACTATATAACCTCGCTCGACAAGATGCTGTATAGGGCCTGCTTCCAAGTTGCCTGCCCAAAAAGGTGTGTCCGGCTGATACTGTTGGGGTGGCAACCACATGACGGTCTCACAGATATCTTTGCCCCAGCTTCCGAAAGAGAGGACTGTCGGGAACTTACCCTCGGTCTCGGGCCTATAGACATCAGATGCTATTTTAATGCCATCCCTCATCGGTATCATCACATCTTTTTCAACCTTAACTTTATACTTTGGTTCACTTTCAGGCTGCTTAATTATTTGTGGGAAGCCCACAAAGTAAACATTCTCAATGATGTGTCTGATATTTTTCCATGTCTCTAGGCTTATCCTTTGAGGAGCCAGCGCTTTATCATAATCATGAAGCCTGAAATGATAATCATTACCTCTATAGAGATGGACTCCACGTTTTACAAACAAACTAAACCACCTTCTTAAAAATAATTAGAGGTCCCCCTCAATTTATAACATTTGTGGTTAGGTATCGAATCATTTAAGCCTTAAATCCTTGTGATCACTTTATTGGACTGAAAATTCACCACATTTCACTTTTCTTCTTTAGTCCTCTATAAGTCTTCAGTATGCCTTTAACAAAAAGGATATGTTAGCGACGAAGTTCTGGAGATAATGGGGGTATTTCGCCTCCTGAGAGAAATGTTCCCATAATATTTCCCTTTGTTATAGGTAATAGTAGATGTGATGGATATTCTGCGTTATGATGAATTGTGATTCTAGCTGGATGCTGCCTTCTTATATGATTCCCTGCAAGATAATCAAAGAAGGTTTTAGGATCATCATCCACACAGCTAATTCTTAACCCTATTCTAGAACCTGCTCTAAAGAGGATAGCTGTTGGAACTATTGGAATATTGAATTCGTATATTTTACCAGGCTCTAGCGGCTCTCTTTTCGTGTGCGGATGGTAGGGTGCCCATAGCTTAGAGCGTTCTGGATCTATCGCGCGTTGCGAACCCCTCAACCATCCCCGTGTGATAACCTTTTTATTACCCTGAGGATCAATTTCTAAGAGACTTGCATGCCAGAAAATATCCGTGCTAGTCGTTGATGCATATATGTTCAGTACTATGGGGCCGATCACTTCGACGTTGTCGACAAGCTTCGGTGTATAAAACTCTACAGACTCACGTCGATAGGGAGAATCTTCAAACGAAGTGCCGCCTTCCCCATGCCAGAATTCATGTTCAGAGAGTAGGCTATTTTCATGAAGGAAGAATGGCGTCCATTTTGTTTCGGGAAGTGGCCAATCATAAGTCTCTTTCCATTCGCCTGTGTTCATTACGAAAATTTTAATGGGTGGTTCATCCATAATGCCGGTATCTATGCCTTTAAGCCAGTAATCAAACCATCTTAGCGACTCGTATGCTAGCTGATAGACAGGGCGATCAAGATAGTAGGGTGGGCATAAGATCATTTTTTTAGGCACTTTGAGATTCTCCCAGCTACGAAACGTTCCAGGGAGATGCCACCCATAAGTTCCCCAGCAGGCGCCAATATAGGCTGGTACCTTTATATTCTCATATTTTACAGTACGCTCCTCCCAATATTCATCATATAGCTGATGAAGAATTATGTCAAGCGCAACTTGGTTCTCATTTTTATCAGGATTGGTTAAAATTTCTACTAAGACTGGTTGCCTGGCTATATCTTCGTCTTGTAGCACCTCATTAATCAGCTTCTTTAGACCTTCTTCTCCAAGTTTTTTGCGTGTCCAGTTCTCTTGCCTAGAGAATGGCCAGCAATCAAAGCCTATAACGAACTTTGGAAATGTTGAAAACCCTATGTTCATTATTCCTCCATGATACATTAAATCTCTATAGAGGTCTGTAGCTGCCCAAGGGGCGAAGATACATTTAAGGTGGGGCGGGTTTAGCGCTGCTACAAATAATTGAATCCAAGCAAAGTAGGATGCCCCGAACATTCCGACATTACCATTACACCATGGTTGTTGGGCAGCCCATTCTATTACCTCGTAAACATCTTGAATTTCGCGCGGACTTAAAAATTGGAAAGTCCCTCCAGATTTACCTGTCCCGCGGATGCTGACAATAATGTGAGAATATCCTCGACGAACATAGAAGTTAGGATCTCCCGCCTCCAAGGTCCCAGCATCTCTCCCCTCCCTGAAGGTGCCAAAAGGAACTGGCTTTATTGGCTCTGCCTGATAAGTTGTATATGGGTTCATAGACACTATTGCGGGAAATTTCCCATCACTTTTGGGACGAAAGATATCTGCATTTAACTCTACACCGTCAGACATCCTGATCTTGACATCACGTTCAACTAGTACTTCGTATTTTCTTTCCGAAGTCTTCCATTTCTTGCTAAACATGGACATTGTTTTCATCACCAGACGGATAGTTTTGTCGATCTACACATAAAAAACTTTTGCTCTTCACTATCTATAACACATCGATCGGTTTCATCTCCCTAAATTGTTATGGAAGCGTGTTTTAGGGCACGTTTATAAGCATCTTCATATAAGCCTTCTATAAAAATGCTTTACTATTATACATTGCCTGAAGCGAGTTACTGAGCATATAAATTCTTATACCAATAAAAATAATGATGGGGCAAAAAGAATGTTAAGGTGGCATAGGATACCAGAATTTAGCATTAGCCATTTCTGGAGGCCATACTATCTTAAATTCTCCATTCTGCCATTGCATCATGAACGCTGGCATTATGTATTGGTGATAGTACGGATTATTTGGATCAAGCTCAAATCTAATGCGCCCACCAACAGTCATTAGATCAGTTCCCTTTATTGCTTCATGAATCTTTTGTGGATCTAGGGATGATGCCCGCTTAATAGCATCCAATAGGACCTGAGCGGCCGCTCCAGCATCCCCTATGTGCTGACTCCACATCTCATTATATTTCTTCATATATGCATCGGCCAATTCTTGTCCCCCAGGATATAGCCATGGAGCCCAGAAGCCAAGGTGGCACGTTCCATTACTTATTTTTGGCCCCACAGCCTCTATAAAGTCATATGGTTCAAAGGCTTTTGAGATAGCCATGAATTTTGGTCTCCACCCAAGGGCATAAGCTTGTTTAAGCATAGCCCAACCTTCAGGGGGTATCATTAGTCCCATTACTATGTCTGCTCCAGTGGCTTGCGCTTTTCGTATCATATCTGTGAAATCGGTAGTACCGAGAGGAATCGATACTTCATATACAACTTCATATTTATAATCAGCAGCAAATTTCTTATATAAATTGCCAAAGGCCACCCCTTCAGGCGAATCCTCTAAGAATAAGACCATCTTTTTGTTGTTCATTCCGGGAGGAACTGTTTCCAGCGCCTGGAAGTAACGAGCTACTATGCTTACTTCAGGGTGTGCTATTGAGAAGAAGATAGACCATGTATATTCACGTTTAGGTATCATTTCTTGCATAGGTTCCAGCGGCAATGAAGCAGTTACAATGGGCACCTTATATCTCTCAGCAACTTGACACCCAGGCACTCCTACAGGAGGAGTGCCGGAGCTGAATAGACCGACGACTTTATCTTCAAGTATTAGTCGTTCAACATTTTTTGCGCATTTATCTGGGCTACTTTCATCATCATATAGAATAAATTTTACGGGTAGTTTCTTGCCTGCCTCTGCTATGTAAATTCCACCTTCTTCCTTGTTAACTTTGTCTATGTAAAACTGATAGCCAAAGCTTAAATATTTTCCCCAAGTAGCTAATTCTCCACTCATGGGGCAAGAAGCCCCAACTTTAATTTCTTCTACCACTGGACGAGGTGGCGGTACCATAGTAATGTAAACTATAACGCCGACTATTACTACCACAACAATGATTATTGCCAGAATCATCGCCTGGATTCTCGTTATTGCTTTTCTATCCATACTATTTCTCCTCACTAATCATTTGAGATAAAAAGTTTTTAAGTTTTTTCCTCTTCCCTCTAATGATAACAATCTTTGAAGCATTGTGTATGGATTATCAAGTTTAACCTAGGGTATAATGGGTTATGATCTTAGCATATTATTATAAGCTTGGCTTAGCTTTCTTTAGCGTTTTAGGATAATAAAAAAGTAAGGTTATTTCAAGGTATATATCCAATTGCATCTATTTCTACTAGAAACTCCGGTTTTGCTAAGCTCGAGACTATCGCAACCGTGCTTGCTGGAGGGTCTTCAACTAGCCGAGGAGCGTATTTCTTGTAATACTCCAACTCTGTTTTTCGCATGCGGGGATAATCCTCTAAATTTTTAAGAAATATCATTGTCTTGACAATATTATTCATAGAGCTGCCAGCTTCCTCCATGGCTCTTCTAACCTTATCAAGGGCGTTAATCATTTGCTCCTCAAAAGTTGGGGGTATCTCCAGAGTTTCATCATTTTGACCTTGACACCCGGAGATAAATATTAAGTTACCTACAACAACAGACCTAGAAAACTTAGGGTGCTCGGGAGATACGTGCGGGTAAGCCAACTTTTTGCCAGCCCAATATTCAGGATAATATTTTACTTCATCTCTTATTTTAAACTTTTCCATTCTAACACTCAATTTAAAGATCACCTCTAGATCTACTCATACTTTTTTATTTTATTGAGGATAGAATTAATAAGTTTTGAGTTAAAAGTGAGTATTCATTGGTGGTGAAAAATGGATTTATGATGACATTTTTAGAAGCATATATACGCACGGCGGTAATCAAACTTTAAGAAAACATTTAAATCCGTTTATTTGTATATGAAGTTGTATGCAAGCAGCATTACTAGAGTGTAGAAATTTAACTAAAAAATTTGGCGGTTTAGTTGCTCTTGAGGATTTTAATTGCATAGTTAAGGAAAATGAGATTATAGGGTTGGTTGGTCCTAATGGATCGGGGAAAACGACATTTTTGAATTTAGTGGTTGGCGTTTACCCACCATCTAGCGGCATTATATTTTTTAGAGGGAAAAAAATAACTGGTTTTCCGCCAAACAAAATAGCACACTTAGGGATTGTAAAAACGAACCAAATCCCCAAACCTTTCTTTAACTTAACGGTTTTAGAGAACGTTATAATGGGAGGTGTTTTCGGAGGTAAAATGCGAAAAGAGGATGCTGAAAAAAACGCTAATGAATTATTAGAGTTTGTAGGCTTATCGCATGTTAAGAATGAGTTCCCGGAAAAATTAACGGGGGTTCAGCTAAAGTTGCTTGAATTAGCAAGAGCATTGAATGCAAGGCCAAAAATACTGCTGTTAGATGAGATTGCTGCTGGCGTAAGCGAGTTAGAAATTAAGCAAATTCAATCTCTAATAAAGCGTATAAATGAGGAATGGAATGTAGCTATAATTTGGGTTGAGCATATAATAGAAGCTATTAGTGAAACCTGTAATAAGCTTATTTGCTTAAATGAGGGAAGAAAAATAGCTGAGGGTGAGCCACGTAAAGTATTAAGATGTGATGAAGTAGTAAAGGCATATTTGGGTGATTAGAGATGTTGACAGTCGATAACATAAATGTGTTCTATGGGCCACTTCAGGTTTTATATGATGTAAGTTTAAAAGTTAATGAGGGGGAAATAGTTTTTCTTGGAGGACAAAATTCTGCTGGCAAGACAACAACCATAAAAACTATAGGGGGCTTACTTCATCCTAAAAAAGGCAGTATCAAATATAAAGGCAAAAATATTGAAAAATTAGAGGCTCATGAAATTACAAAAATGGGAATTGTTTGTCTCTTAGAGAGAAAAAGGGTTTTTCCATACTTGACAGTTTTAGAAAATTTACAAGCAGCTGCTTCGACTTCCGAAGCTAGAGAAAGATTTAAAGAGACCATTGAAGAGGTTTTTGAGGTTTTTCCAATCTTAAAAGAGAGAAAAAAGCAGATAGCGGTCACCTTAAGTGGTGGCGAACAGCAAATGTTAGCTATTGCTCGTACTTTAATCTTAAGACCTAAACTTTGTTTATTTGATGAAGTATCTTTAGGGTTAAGTCCAAAGATCACATCCCAGATCTATAAAATTATAGAGGATCTAAGATCCGAAAAAGAAATTACATTTTTAATAGTAGATCAAAATTTGCATAGAGCTATGAAGATATGTGATAGATTATATATAATGAGGAAAGGAAGAATCGTTTGGGAAGGAACTCCTGAGCAGGCTAATGAAGAAGAAATTAGAAGGGCTTATTTTGGGCAGTAATTAAATGTTATGGAATTTTTAAGTTAAATCTTTTTTGCAGTCTCCCAATTAAGCCCTCAGGACAAAAGACTATGATTGCTATCATTATAATTCCTAGTATAACCAAGTGAAGTGTATAGTAAACGGCGAGGATATGTGATAATGCTACCATTATCGCTGAGCCAATAAACGGTCCAAAAAATGTTCCCCTCCCACCAATTAAAGTAATTATCAACGCCTCTATTGACAATGCTACACTAAAGATAGTGTAAGGCTCTATATGAAGAGTGTATAACGCTAATAAACCTCCTATGAGGGACGTGAAAAATGCATGCAAAATAAATGCGTATACTTTATACCGGTAAGTGTTAACACCAATTAATTCGCTTGCATCTTCATCGCTTCTAATGCACTTTAAAGCCCATCCTATTTTGGACGTTGCAATCATAAACATTATGAAGCATGATATGAGACCAATGATTAACGATAAATAATAAAGGTATATGGTTGAATAATGTGGTGGGGGAGAATGAATATGCAAGCCCCAACTTCCACCAAGATATGGAAGTCTTATTACCAATAATTTTGAAATTTCCCCGAGAGCCAATGTTCCTATTGTAAAGTATACGCCTCTAAGTCTGAATAAAGGTTTAGAAAGAAGAAATGCTAAGCATGCAGATAACCCACCACCAATAATTAAACCAAGTTCCATAGGAACCCCGCCAAAATATAGCAGAAAAGTAGTATAAGCGCCTATGCCGGCAAACGCTCCCTGCCCCAAGCTGATTAAGTTACAATAGCCTCCGGCTAAATTCCAGCTGTGGGACAAGGTTAGGTACGCAAAGAAATAGAATGTTAAAACAATTATATATGGAGCGGCTATCCTAGGAAGCGAAAACAAGAGCGCGCATATTATCAAGACTATTAAGATTGTTAACGCCTTTGCTCCTTGCTTTTTCTTACTAGAGTACATATCGTCCAAAGAGCCCCTTTGGTCTAATTAGAAGCATAATTAAGAAAACTATATAGTTTATGAGCAAATGAACGCCAGAGCCGAAAAAGTATGCGCCAATAGAACCAGCAATTCCTATTATTATTCCCCCTACGAGACAGCCAAAAATGCTTCCCAACCCACCTAATACTACAATAGTTAATGCGATTAAGAGATAGTTTATTCCACTTACAGGATTAAAAGTAAACATGAGCGCTACCATTACTCCGGACAATCCGCAGTTCAAAAATGCGAGGCCGAATGATATTTGACCCATAAAACTGACATTTATCCCACATGTACGTGCAATTTCAGGATCTTGAGAAATAGTGCGTATAGCTATTCCCGTCTTAGTTTTGGTTAAAAATATGTGCAATAAAAAGATTGTCATAAGTCCGGCAATTCCTCCAACTAAATATGCTGGAGGAACAGATACTCCGAAAAATTTGATTGGAGACGCTAAGTATTCAAGTGTTATTGATCGTTGCGTTGGCAGCCAGAATAAAAGCCCAACGTTTTGTAAAATCGTTGAAATTGCAATAAATAAAAGTAGTACTCCCTCCGGACTGCTTTTAGTCGAGTACTTTAATAATGCTTTATATAAGAAGAAACCAATGAAAAAGAAAACTGGCAATATTATAAGTAACGATAAGAATGGATCGATGCTAAATAATCTAAATAGGAAATAACAGAAGTAAGAGGCGAATATAAGGATCTCTCCATGAGCTAGATTTAACATCTTTGTGAAACCAAGCGACAATGAGAACCCGCTAGCTATTAAAGCATAGATGCATCCGAAAATCACTCCGCTGATTAGCGCATCTGTAAACATAGGAATTCCCTTCACTTTTAACTTGAATCTTCCTTATATTTTTTATTGAAATGTTATTTTTTCACAATGCCCTAATTGGGCGTAGATAAAAATTTATAGTTTAGATATTTTAGACAAATTTAACGTTCCATTTTAAGCCATGGATAGAGCTCCCTTAGTTTCTGCATAGCTTCCCTAACTTTCTCTTCAGGATACTCATAGGGTAGTAGCTTTCCGGACAAGTAGTCGCTGAAGGCCTGCATGTCAAAGTGACCATGCCCGCATAACAGGAACAGTATAGTTTTTTCTTCCCCAGTCTCCTTACATCTTAACGCCTCATCTATAACCGCTTTTATTGCGTGGCTCGGTTCCGGGGCTGGTAAAAATCCCTCGGCTTTAGCGAATAAGTGGGCCGCCTCGAAAACCTCAACTTGATTATATGCTACTGTTTTAACTATTTCCTCCTTGCTTAATAGGCATAGGGTTGGCGCCTTTCCATGGTATCTTAAGCCGCCCGCATGTATTGGTGGTGGGATGAACATGTGCCCGAGAGTATACATTTTCAGCATTGGTGTTAGGCGGGCTGTGTCACCGTGATCGTAGGTGTAGAAGCCCTTGGTTATACTTGGGCATGCTGTCGGCTCGACCGCCAGAAACTTAACGTCCTTTGGAGCCTTACCTGAAACCTTATCATAATAGAAGGGCCAAAATAGTCCGGAGAAGCTGCTTCCACCACCTATACACCCAACAACCATGTCTGGATAGTCATCTACAAGCTCCATCTGCTTTTTAGCTTCTAATCCGACAACTGTTTGATGTAATAGCACAAAATTTAGGACACTTCCAAGAGAATATTTAACATTCTTGTGCGTTATAGCATCCTCTATTGCCTCACTTATTGCTATGCCCAAGCTTCCAGGGTTATCTGGATCATCTTTAAGTATTCTTCTTCCGCTTTCAGTATTCGTGCTCGGGCTCGGATAAACATCTGCACCCCACATCTCCATTAAAATACGCCTATAGGGCTTCTGGTTATAGCTGACCTTAACCATGTATACTGTTGCCTTTAGACCAAACACCATGCACCCGAATGCAAGCGCCGAACCCCACTGCCCAGCACCAGTCTCCGTTGTTAGCCGCTCAATCCCCTCTTTCATTGCATAATAGGCTTGCGCCACAGCTGTGTTAGGCTTGTGGCTGCCAGGAGGGCTGACTCCCTCATGCTTATAGTATATTCTTGCCGGGGTCTTAAGGGCCTTCTCGAGACCAATAGCTCTATAGAGCGGCGTTGGTCTCCAAAGCATATAGCTTTCACGAACCTCTTCTGGAATATTTATCCATCGCTCCTGGCTAACCTCCTGCATAATACATTCCTTTGGGAAGAGAACCATCAATTCCTCCGGCTTTACAGGCTCCCTTGTCGCTGGATTTATTGGTTGGGGGAGAGGTTTTGGGAGGTCTGGTAGGATATTGTACCACTGCTTTGGCACATCGTCCTCATTTAAAAGAACTTTTCTCATAGATTATGCACTCCTAAATGTAAAATATTGTTCCTTTAAGTAATATTTAAACCTTTTGTGAACAGAAATGTACTTAACAGAGACCACTCCACTCTTCCCATATCGACTTAACCTTCAATCTCCATTCAGGCATATCCCTAGGTGACTGGGGGTATTCCCTATAAATTCTTCTTACAGCCCTCGACTTCTTAGCCATCTTATACAGTTTTCTTAGGAAGGAAATTCTTCCTAATCCCATAAATACTCTTCTCGTCACATCTGTTATATTTAGGCGAACATCACCCTTAAGCCCAGCTTTAAGCACGTCCTCCTCCCTTATTATTTTATACTTCATCCCATAATTTATATCTTCGTTTGATAGGCTCTGTAGGAACAATCGGAAGACATCTAACCCAGCTTGCTTAGCACCATAGGTTTTCATGTAACGCACATTTATGGACCAGAGTCTCTCAACTGTCGGCTCTCCCATTGAAAGGGCCTCAGGGATCACCTCGCCAGCTATTTTGCCAGTCATCATTGAAGGACCTATACCCCCTCCATGTATTGGGTTTACATTACAGGCTGCGTCACCTATAACGACTATGCCATTGCCGACAAATGAATCGAGTGGGCGTCTGGTCGGGACGATGCCCCCACCACCGTGAACTAGAACTGAATTCTCAAAGATTCGTCTGCTTAAGACAAATTTATATAATTGATCCTTCGGATTTGGGAAATCGCCGGCCGCTACTACACCCAACCCAACATTAACTTTACTTCCCTTCTTTGGGAATATCCAATAGTAGCCTCCCGGAGCGATGTTTAAATCAAGGTATATTTTGCAGAAGTCTGGTTCCTCATTTTCATTTTCTAAGATACGTATCTCCCTGTAGCATATCACCTCATCTCTCCTATCCACTGTGGTCTCTATCCCCATCTCCGGCGGGAGCTTCGTTCTAAGGACGGCGGAGCACCCACTTGCATCAATTGTTACGCTACCCCAGATCTTCTTTTTTGTGTTGGTTTTTCGATCTCTGGCGATAACCCCCTTAACAAATCCATCCTCTATTATTGGCGCTAGAGCCTGAGTTAAATCTAATAGTGTTGCTCCAGCATCCATAGCTTCTCTGAGTAACCTCTGCCCAAAGGCGTGCCTATTCACTATGAAGCCATATAGCCCCTCACCAGTGAGCTTAAAGACGGTCTCCATGTCCGGCGAGTAGACCTCTATCCCCATGATGGTTCTTTCGAGTTCATCCCCCCTCGGGTATGCTAAACTAAGGTTATCAAAGTGATGCCTGCCTATCGCGTCTCCACAAACTTTATCGCCAACAGATTTAGAATCTTTATACTCGATTAAACATACAGATAACCCAGCCTTAGCGGCAGTTCTAGCAGTCATACAGCCAGCAGTCCCAGCACCAACAACAATAACATCAAATTTCTCCATGGTTGTAAACCCCACTTAACCTATAATACCTCTAATAAGCAGAATTAATTTTTCGCAAAAATATGGATGGTAATAAGTAATTTATTTCATTTCTTCCTCAAATATTTTGAAGAGTTCATTCTTGTCAATTCCAAGGTTCTCGGAGAGCTTTTTAATCCACTTTACATAGGATCTAAATACATTACACGCGATCTCAATTTTTTTCTCCCTTGGAAGGTTCTCCTCCTCAATTAAGAGGAGGGCAAACCACTTGCCCAAGTCAGTAAGCGTATATGTTTTAAGCCAAACAGATCTCCCATGCACATCCATCTTCTCCATATGTTCATATAATATGCCTAGATCGACGAGAGCTTTTAGGTGCCCTATAAGGGTCTTATTTGAATAGCCTAAACTCTCGATTAAATCCTTTTGATAGATCCTCTCGGAGACCCCCTTCCTTAAAGCAAACATCAGAATATCAGCTGGGACTGAAGAGCCAAAAACAGCCCTTAGAACATCATATTTACTGCTCTTAGGAAGAAAAATTACATAGGGGTATATTTTAGCAGACATAAAATCTCAATAGATTATTCTGAAAAAGCAGCCTATAAAGCTTACAGGTTCATAATAAAGCTTTCACTTCCAATCCCTTCAACTATGAGGAGAAAAGAAAATAAATTTAAATATAAGTTATGTAATAAAATACACATAAATGTATCAAAATACACTAAAATGTGATCCATATGAGGCTTTCAAGTCTTCAGGTATCGTTAATAGCAATTTTTGCAGCTTTGCAGGTGCTTTTGTCAATCTTCCCCCTAAGTATAACCATTGGTGTCGCAGGTTCAATAACGCTGGGGGTTGCGGGTAGTCCTTTGATAGGTATTTTGCTCGGCCCTGTTCTTGGAGGATTAGCAGTCCTGATAGGCAGTCTTATAGGATGCTTTATTAATCCATCCGGCGCCATATTTGGATTTTTAACCGTCATACCCCCTTTTCTAGGAGCTTTAGGAGCTGGTTGCATTAGAGTTAAGAGGGGTCATATTATTGGCGCAATAATTCTCGCCTCGCTTCTAATATTCTATGCGCATCCATACGGTCAGCAAGCTTATATTTACCCATGGCTTCACATAATAGCTATGATTGTGGCTTTCTCGCCAATAGCGACCATGTCCGGCTCCGCTTTCACATCTCAAAAATTTTCAAAAATCCTCTTTGGTGCGATAATATCCTCTTTTGTGGGTGTTATGGCAGATCATATTGCCGGATGTGCGATAGCAATATGGTATTTTTCTCCAATGCTAGTTCCAGAGATATGGTATATTGCGATGCCGGTTTATCCGGTGGAGAGGGTTATTGCGTTAATAGTAGCCTCCATAATAGCCGCTTCCATTTATCAGAGACTTAAGAAGATCGGTCTTCCCTTTATAAGATGAGATTTGATGGCTAAGTGATGAGGGATGAGACCTAAAGAGCTTGCTGAATACATTAGGCAGAAAGCCGAACTCGCATCGGTCCTAGAGGTTAGTGGCTGGCCTAAGCCTGGAAATGTTCATAGGACTAGAAATTATAGTGATGCTAGATTTGAGCACTTCTTGGCTGGCGCAATGGCTTTAGGCTCCCCCGTCGAGGCTGCTGCGCTGAGGGGGGTTATGGCCGCTAGGGGGAAGATAGGTTTATCTGAGATTGGCGTTGGAAAACTTATTAAGAGGGCTGTTACTGATATGTTGTCCTCGCATAATGGCGGCAATACGCACCTCGGAGTCTGCTTACTCTTCATCCCTTTATCAGTATCCGCGGCAAGAACCTATTTAGAGGAGAGGAGCTTTTCGCCTAGCTCTCTGAGAAGGAACTTTGAGATTATTATGCAATCAACGACCCCTATGGATGCTGTTAGGGTTTATGAGGCCATAGCGATGGCTGGCACACCACGCGATCTCGGTAGCGTTAGTGGTGGGAGGGCCCCGGACCTATATGATACCAATGCTAGAAGGAAGATTGTGAGGGATGGTATAACTCTCTTCGATGTAATGTTGGAATCTTCGCTATATGATACTATTGCGAGGGAGCTCGTAACTAGTATGGAGATATCCTTCAACATTGGTTTTAGGGAGTTAATTGAAACCTTTAATTACACTAATGATATAAATGTTGCAATAGTTCACACATTTTTAAGGATACTCTCAGAATTTCCAGATACATTTATAGCTAGGAAGATTGGGCTGAGGAGGGAGAGCGACGTTAGGCGGGCCGTGGAGATGGGTATAAAGGAGATTAAATGGATATCAGAGGAGGCGAAAAGAATTCTTAAGCTTGGTGGACTAACCACTGAGGATGGTAGGGCGGCCTTATGGGATCTTGATGAGAGACTTCGGAGACTCGGCGAAGACTATAATCCTGGAACAACCGCAGACTTGACAGCCTCGTCCATAATGATCGCCCTACTAAATGGCCTAAAATTCTAAAGTTCGCTTTATGAGGTTCGAATTTCTTGAGTTTAAATCAGTTAATTAAGGCGCGTGAGGGGGACTTTATTGAGACCGTTGATAAGTTAATCTTCGATGTTAAAGGGTTAGTTCATCCACCAGACAGAGTAATAGCCTATGTAAGATACATTGAGAGTCCGGCGGGTGATAGGGTTAAGGGAAGCAAAAGATATCTGAAGATATATTCTTTAAGTGAGAGGGAGATCCTTTTAAGGAGTAGATATCCGCAATATATTCACTATGACAACGTGTTCGGCGAGTGGCTTGAGAGCGTACCAAACAATTTAATCACAAAGCATTACCAGCCAGCTCAGAGGACTCTAGAGATGCTTAGGGAGGATTGCTTAGATGAAGTTAAGGCTGATATAATAAGGTTTATCCAAGAATTGCATGATTCTTCCGGAGTTCCGCTGAGGAGCATCGGCATCTCCGGCTCGGTGCTAGTAGAACTTCACATGCCCAGCTCTGACATCGACATTATCGTGTATGGCAGAAAGAATTGTATATCCGTATATAACGGGTTAAAGTTGCTTCTGAGGGAGAGAAAATGCGGTTTTTCGCCCTATAATCACAGCGACTTTAAGAGACTATATAGTTTCCGCTCTAAGGACACTTTAATGCCATTTAGTAAGTTCCGCATCATTGAATCAAGGAAGGCGTTTCAAGGAAAGTTCCGTGGTAGAGATTTTTTCGTTAGGTTTGTGCTTGATTGGGATGAGGTTAATGAGAAGTATGGTGACAGGATTTATAGGAGTGCCGGGTATGCTAGGATTAAGGCGATCGTTGAGGACGACTCGAACTCAATCTTCACGCCATGCTCATATAACATATCTAATGTTAGGGTCCTTGATGGTGGATGCGATGGGCGGTTACTAAGGGAGATAATCTCCTTTAGGGGGAGGTTCTGTGATCAGGCTAGGAGGGGCGAGCTGATAATCGCCCAGGGGAAGATTGAAAAGATTATTAATAAGGATGGAAGCGAGCGCTATAGAATGGTTTTGGGGGCCAAGCCCTCAGACTTTATGATCATTAAGGGAAAGGGAACGCTATAATATTTTTATGTAATCTCTTCCCTCGGCCTCCTGCGACCCTATTAAAACGCGGTGATATATCTCGCCGCTCCTTCTGTCCATAACGGTCTCTAGCTTTCCATAGGCCACTATTCTCTCTCCCACATTAGCTATTCCACAATAAAGTCCCTCATAAGAGACCACTTCATGAATCTCTCCGATATGTTTTCCCTCCAGAACCTTAACATCCTCTACCTTATATGTTGCTGGCATAAAGTCCGCTTCCGAATCATCGACCACTGTAGCGGTAATCTTAATCATACCGCTTGGCCTGAAAATCCTATCGCCATACTTCTCGTTGACCTCGGCTTCGAGCTTAACTGGGTGTATTGAGAAGAATATCCCTTGAAAAATGCCAATATTCCATTTTTTATCCAGTAGTTTCTTCGCTTCATTATATGTTAGGGGGTGAAGCCTAGACTTATTTAAACACCAGTCCTCGGCTCTTGCACCATTAAGCGCCATTAAATCTGATGTTTTGTTAAGATAGATTTGCCTTAAAGTTTCCTTCACGCGTCCAGTATTCTCTACCCCATAAACTGTCAAGTCTATATCTGAGAAGGGTTGGTGGATATCTAGAAGTATTGAGCCAGTAACCCCGAAATATTTTAATGGAACGCTGCTCTCATCGGATATCTTTATAGCTAAGTCTAGTGCCTTCCTCTCTAAGGGATCAAGATCCCCCACGTTCTTCACCAGATTCTCCATCCTTTCCTCAGGCTTAAAGTGGAAAGAGATCTTCTCTAAAGGTACGGCTGAAATTCTTATATTCATTACATGCGAATAATAAAGATATTCAGGATAATTCTTCAGAAAATTTATTGTATTAATAAGCTCAAGCATCACGTAATTACGCATGGTTCTCCGAAATCTTCTTTCACCCCTACCCCATAAACCGCTCTCAGAGGGAACATATTTCATGTAGGAGATCACCATTTCAGGCGGATGAACCGAGCCAACAACACAGAACAAAAAATGTTCAATGGTCTCGATGAAATCCCTATCCCTAAAGCCCCGCACCAAACAATCACCAAAACAAAATAAAGACAAAAGTAAATTAAATTAGTAGTTTTAATATTATAATCAAATGGAGTTAACTCAAATGCAAAAAGAATTAATATTTGGGAAATCAGATAACATAACCTAAATAATAAAGCAGCATAAGGAGCGGCCGTCGTCTAGCCTGGTCTAGGACATCGGCCTGCCACGCCGGCAACCCGGGTTCAAATCCCGGCGGCCGCACCAAGAAACCAACTTCTTGCCCGTTTTATGTTTTTAAGATCGTTATTAGCCGGTTTAGAAGTATATAAATGATCATGAAAATTTTAAAAAGAACCTAGTTTGGCTTCCTTCTCTTTAAGTATTTGAAGAGCGTCATCCCATCTTATTGAGCCATATCCTGTTAACTATCTTCCTCATAACCCCCACCGAAGGGTGCTTCAATAATAAGTGTTGCATTAACGGGGATGCCATGTTAAAGGATGGACATGGATATCATCACAATCGCTAACGTATGCTTCAATACTAGCCAACATAACTGTTTAAAGTGTCTTTCCATGTATATTCTTTGGTTCACCTGTCCTTCTTCTAAAGAAAACTAGCTTTATTGACTGCAATATTTACGATGATCTCATCTTTCATAGGGTGTGTTGCGTTACAACAACTATCCTAAGCTTTCTTTCAGCATACCCTAGATTTGGTTCTGGACTAATGTTAACAGCTGGAGGCATTTGGGTATGGTCACATATCAAGTAGATAACCCTTAAAGAAAAAGGCTAATACACATGCCTAAGGAGATCGGGGGGAGAAAGAAACACGCATATGCGTATCTGGCGGCATCTAAGCTGCGAGCTCCCGGGCGCTTAGCCCCGTCTTCGCGCTAAGAAGATGGCTGTGAGGATCTACAGCGGAGCGCACCTTAGGGCTGGGGCTGAGGTTAAGGCGGCTAGGCCTGGGCTAACTATGGTTCTCCTTCCCTTATCGCATAGCCTAGCTAGCGCTTTCTCATTCACTTAATAACCTAAACGCAAAGAATTTATAGGATGCGGCTATTGCTGGTTAATCTACAATACTTAAATATTACCTTTTTTAGTATTACCTTATTGGTGATACTTTGACTTACGTAACTATATCAGCTAAAATAAGCAGGGAGCTGTATGAGAAAATTAAGAAATATGGGATCCCTATAAGCAGAGTTGTTAGAATGGCTCTTGAAGAAGAAGTTAGAGCGGCTGAGGAGGAAGAGATTAAAAAAGCGTTTGAGAGGATGGGGAGAATTCTAGAGAGGATACCCTCAGAAGAGATCACAAATCTAATAAGAGAAAGCCGTGAGGAAAATGAGACTGCTATTTGACGCGTCTGCGCTCTTAAACACTATGAGACTTTATAGGCACGAAGCTTACAAGATGCTTAAGGGCAACCTGACACTATCCCTCACAAGATACGAGATTGGGAATGTGCTCTGGAAGGAGACGCTACTGTTAAAGAGATTGAGTATTG
>JAWAZE010000025.1:0-17523 GCA_038817885.1 Bathyarchaeia archaeon
AAGCCTATTCTCCTCTCGTAGGCGCTTAACCTCCTCCTCAGTATTCCTAAGCCTCTTAATTAAATCGGCCCTGCTGAGATAGCCCTCCTCGCCATCCTCGCGCCTAATAGAGTCTAGGACACGCTCAATAACAAACTTAGATAGCGATACACCAGCCCTCTCGGCTCGACGCTTCCAATCCTCAACCATCTCCAGAGAAGGCAGATAAATATAGACGGTTCTCTCCTTAATAGTCTCAGTCTTACCCCTATTAGCGCGCGGCATATATAATCAAAAGAATAAATTCAAACCTAGATATAAATTTTTACCGGTAAAATGGTGCGGGGGGTGGGATTTGAACCCACGAACCCCTAAGGGACGGGATACCCCACCTTTTTCTGATCTTGAGTCTTACGCGCATATGGCAAATAATACCATGTGCTCCGCGCATTTGGCCATGCTCTGCCACCCCCGCTTTTCCGCGCATACTTACTTCTTTAATTATAGTACATTCCTATGAAATTATCTCTTTAACTTTTCTCACTATTCCCTCGGCGTCTATTCCCTGTTCTGCTAGGAGCTCGTATGGTTTTCCTGAGTGTGGCATTTTTCTTACCGCGAGGATATGTGGTTTTAGGCCTAGCGATGCTACGGTCTCGCCTAATCCTCCCTCAAGGTAGTGATCCTCAACTGTTATTATATGTCTTGTTTCATTACTTGCTCTAATTAGCGTCTCAGCATCGATAGGCTTTATAGAATAGCAGTCGATAACTCTTATCTTTATTCCCTCAGCTTTTAACTTCTCATAAGCCTTTAGCGCCTCATGAACGGTTATCCCGCAGGCCACGACTGTCGCTTCATCATTTTTGCCGCTTCTTAGAATCTTTGAGCCACCAATATAGAAATCTTCATCATTACTATATATTACTGGTGTTTTAGGCCTCGTCATTCTAAGATATGATATTCCCTCATAATTTTCAATTGCGCATGTGAGTTTCTCCGAGCTCACAGCGTCGCATGGATATAGGACGATGCTGCCGCAGATCATTCTAAACATTGCTATATCCTCTAGCCCCATCTGGGAGGGCCCATCTTCCCCTATCGATACACCTACATGTGAGCCAGCTATCTTAAGGTTTGCCCTTGAGTATGCGGCCATTCTTATCTGGTCAAAGGCTCTTGTAAGGAAAGATGCGAATGTTGCGAGGAATACGTCGAATCCATGTGTCTGCATCCCAACGGCTATGCCAACCATGTTTTGCTCGGCTATATAGCATTGTAGGCTCCTCTCCGGAAACCTCTCAAAGAAAAACATTGTGAAGGTTGAGTTCTTAACGTCACCATCTAAAACTATTAACCTTTCATTCTGCTCTCCTAACTTTACAAGAGCTCTGCCAAAAGCCTCCCTCGTCGCAATCATTTCGCCAATCCTGTAATTAGTGTCAATTCTATATTTCTTTCTAGGCTCGACGCAAACTTTAGCCTTAATAAAGTTTTTGGGCTTAAACTCGATGTTATATCTTATTTTTGGAAGGAGTTCCTTCTCAGCAACATTTAATTCCTCTTCAGTAAGTGCTGTCCCATGCCTCCCCTCTTTATCCTCAAGAAAACTAACACCCTTACCCTTAACTGTCTTAGCGATTATAAAGAATGGTTTATCAGATCTCTTCGCCTCGTCAAAGGCTCTGATAAGATCTTTAATGTCGTGTCCGTCACATAAGGTAACATTCCAATCAAATGCCTCTATTCTTCTGGCGTATGCCTCCCAATCCCATTGAAACATCGTCGGCTCGCTTTGGCCGAGCCTATTCATATCCATTATCGCTATCAAGTTTGATAGCCTAAGTTTGCCAGCTAGATTTATTGCTTCCCAATTGGAGCCCTCGGCCATCTCACCATCTCCAAGAAGAACATAAACTCGCCTATCGATTCCTAGAAGTTTTTTGGCATATGCCATGCCTAAGCCAATAGATAATCCCTGGCCAAGCGAGCCAGTCGCGACCCTTATACCTTTCACCCTCGGAACAGGGTGACCCTCAAGCTCGGAGTTAAACTGCCTTAACGTCATAATCTTCTCCCGCGGGATTACGCCCACCTCAGCTAAGGCAGCGTACAAGATTGGCGCGGCATGACCCTTTGAAAGAATAAATTCATCGTTATCTAAATAATCAATATGTTCTGGATCTATATTCATAACGTTGAAGAAGAGTGTTGCAACGATCTCGGCGCTTGAGAGGCAGCTCGTTGGGTGGCCTGACATAGCTTTAGTGGTGGACCTAAGACTATGTAGTCTTAGGATATTAGCCTTACTCTTCAAGTATTGCTCCAATAGATTATTCTCGTTCATGTATATTTTATCTCCCTTGAACACCAAGTAATAAGCAATGAAGAATTTTAAATCTTGGAGAGATAAAATAGTATCGCTGAACTTCGTTAGAAGTGAAAGTATAAAGAAATGTTATAATGAATGTGATAAAACTTTGAATATTTTGGGTGTAATTAGTCATTGTTTCGGCAAAAGAATAAATTTGCTTTCCCTTTATTTAATAAAATAATTTAAGTTTTAAATAGCGTTGATTGAATATAATAGATTGGGAGGATAATAGTTCATGAAATGTCCAACATGTGGTCAGGAGGCAAAGCTGATTAAGGAATGGGATCTCGGCCCAAAGGTTCACATAAAACTTTATGAGTGTTGCGGCAAGAAATTCCGAGAATATATAAGGAAATAACTAAAATTCCTTAACACGTTTTTGCCCCCATATATTTTTGTCTAAACCCCCTTTGTGTCAGCTGGGGATCATTTAGACCCATTTAATGCGCAGTTAATTTAGGTGTATCTGTTAACATGCTTCCAGCACCTCGGCAGCATTTAGCTTTAACATTAAAGCTAAGGTTAAATGGCTCTCTATTCAATTATCTTTTGAAATTAACGGTGATTAATAATGAACTATTCAGCGGTCACGGATGTTTACGAAAAGATTGAGAGCACAACCAAGAGACTTGAGATGACAGATTATTTAGTTGAACTCTTTGAAAAGACTTCAAAAGAAATAGTTGATAAAGTCGTTTATTTGACTCAAGGTAAACTTTACCCAGATTTTATGGGAATAGAGTTAGGTGTTGCCGAGAGACTTGCTCTCAGGGCTCTAGCTAAAGCCTCAGGAAGAAAGGAAAGCGAAATCGAGGAGGATTTAACTAAAACTGGTGATCTAGGAGAGACGGCGCAGAGATTTCTAGAGAGGAGACGCCAAATCTCTTTCTTTCAGAAGCCCTTGACAGTAAATAGAGTTTACCAGACGCTTGATAAGATTGCGAGGGCTTCAGGTGAAGGTTCCATGGATTTAAAGGTAAATCTTTTAGCCGGATTATTGGCCGACGCGACGCCAAAGGAAGCAAAGTACATCATTAGGACTGTTACTGGTAAGCTGCGTCTAGGAATAGCGGATATGACGATATTAGATGCGCTAGCAATAGCCTATGGCGGGGGGAAGGAAGCAAGAGATGCTATTGAAAGAGCATATAATCTCTCATCAGATCTTGGAAAAGTCGCTAAAGCCCTTGCCGAAGGAGGTATTGAAGCGCTTAAAAACTTTAAAGTATCCCTCGGCAATCCCATAAGGCCCATGCTAGCCGAGAGACTAAGTTTGCCAAGTGAAATCCTCGAGAAGCTTGGCGGCAAATGTGTCGCTGAATATAAATATGATGGAGAAAGAATTCAGGCCCATAAAGATGGGGATAAAATTCTCCTATTTTCTAGGAGACTTGAGAACATAACTAGCCAATATCCGGATGCTGTTGAACTCATTAAGGCCCATGTTAAGGCTAAGGAGGCGATCATAGAGGCCGAGTGTGTGGCCGTAGATTTAGATACTGGCGAGATGATGCCATTTCAAGAGCTTATGCATAGAAGGCGAAAATATGATATTGCTAAGGCTGCAATAGAGTACCCAGTATCATTATTTGCATTTGATGCGCTCTACGTTGATGGAAAAGATTTGACGGTTGAGCCATATCCGGTCAGGCATAAGGCTCTTGAGGAGATAATTGAGCAAAGTGATAGATTTAAGCTAGCCAAGTACATAATCGTTGATGATGTTGAGGGTCTGGAGAGGTTCTTTGAGGAGGCTGTTGAGGCTGGTTGCGAGGGGCTCGTTTGTAAATCGCTGAATATGGATTCAATATATCAAGCTGGCGCTAGAGGCTGGCTCTGGATAAAATATAAGCGGGACTATAAGAGTGAGATGACGGATACTGTAGATCTAGTTGTTGTCGGAGCATTTTATGGTAGGGGAAAAAGGGCTGGAAAGTATGGCGCCCTGCTGCTGGCAGCCTACAACCATAGCAATGACACTTTTGAGACAATTTGTAAATGCGGTTCAGGATTTACAGACGTAGATCTAGAAAACCTCCCAAAAATTCTTGAACCACATAAGATTAATCACAAGCACCCGCGAGTTAACTCTGAAATTGAGGCAGAGGTATGGTTCATACCAAAAATAGTCATTGAAGTAATTGGGGCTGAGATAACCCTAAGCCCAATCCACACGTGCGCAAGGGACATTATAAGAAAGGGGAGCGGACTAGCAATAAGATTCCCAAGGTTCACAGGAAGATATCGTACAGATAAATCAGCTGAGGATGCCACAACCGTAGATGAAATAATCGAAATGTACAAAAGACAACTAAAGAAAATAGAAGTCGAATAATTTAATAAAATCTTTGCCAAGTCAGGTCTAAGCCTTGAGCACCTCACGGCCCGTTTAAGCAAAGTCTTTATCGCACACCAGCCTTCAGCCGTTTCGGCTGGGGCGCTCTTTGCTTAAACGCGGCGCTCAAAGCTTGCTTCCTGACTTGGCAATAAATAATATTAATTTACACTATATAATATTTTTGGCACAAATTTTTAAATGCAAAGATCTATATTTTTTGAGTTATGGTGCTAGATAAATCGGTTGAGCGATTTGAAGAAGATTTAGATGCCGTAGTAAATAGGCTTTGTAGTGGGGAGAGCGAAAAAGTTTGCCAGCAGATTTTAAGGTTAAGGGACAAATTAATTCTTCTTTATAGGAAGAATGCTGTTAAAATAAATCATTCTGTTATGGAAATTGTATGCGCGAAGTATCTTATTTTGAGCGGTTATCATGTTGAGCTAGAATATAATTTGGATGGGTTGTCTTGTGACGTATATGCTTTGAAGGGCTTGGGTAGTCTAATAGTTGAAGTTGAAACGGGTTATGTTCCACCAGAACACGCCGTTGACCCTGTAACTTACTGTAAGGCTAGGGTGACAAGTAAAATAGCCAGATACAGTAGCTTTGCTGAAAAGTTCGCTCTTGCAACACCTCCATATTATATATTATGGTTCCACCCGGCGTTAATTAAGCCGCCGAGATATCGAACGCCCAGCGAGATAAGGGAGATAAAAGCCCTATGCGACTTGTATTACAGTAATCCGCCAGTAAGCATTGAGGAGATAAGAAATGCCCGTCTACATGCAATATATACTGTTGATGTAGATAAATGCTCCATCAAAGAAAATGATCCAGGCACTTATATAGAGAGGGTTTATCAAGTTCACGAGTGGTAGCGCAAATATCTAGCTAACCCCCATTTCCCCCTTAAAGTCTAATCCAAGAATGTATACTTCGGAACTTTCCTTCCTACTAGCTTCCGGCTTTATAATTCTGACCTGGTTGAAATGAGCCTCGACTTTCTTTAAAAACTGATCAAAAAGTTCCCCCTGGAATACTTTTATGAAGATATTCCCGCCCTTCCTAAGTATAGATACAGCTATCTGTAAGGAGCGTTCTGCCAGATCTATTTGCCTGGTATGATCAAGATCCCAAATCCCAGAAATGCTGGGGGATACATCAGATAATATAACGTCTGCTGGTCCCGGTAAAATTGCCCTAATCCTTGCCAAAGTGCTGGGCTCCATTATGTCACCAACTAATGTATATATATTTTCGTAGCCAAGAGGATCTATCTCTCTGATATCCACCCCCAGAACAAAACCCTTCTCGCCAATGACCTCCCTAGCAACCTGCAGCCATCCGCCGGGGGCCGCGCCCAAATCAACGATTACATCGCCCGGTTTTATGAAACTACATTTCTTTAAAGCCTGCTTAAGCTTATATGCGGCACGAGATCTATAATTTTCCTCCTTCGCCCTCATATAATAGTAATCTCTCCTCCGCCTTTCAAACCATCTTCCAGACAAAATTCCTTTTCACCAAAAATTTGCTCTAAGAAGTTTCTTCAAGAATCCACTGCGTGAATTTTTCGCAATTATTTGGGGTAACTATGCTGTTGACACCGCATATAGAGTTTTCTTTACACGAGATACATGGGCAATTTAATATTGAGTCTATGGAGACCGGGCGATGTTTTGAGTAAAGCCTATATGTCCATCGCCCTTTTGAGAGCTCTGGCTCACGTTGAATTAACCCTTTGCTTTCAAGCCTAATAGATATTCTAGATCCCTCTCTACTTGTAACATTTATTTTACGCCAGAGATCAGATTGTAATATACCCTTCTCTCCGCTTTTCATTATTATCTCGAGAGCTCTTCGCTCTAAATCTTCTTGCTTCGTCATCGTGTTCTCCAATAATTAAAATAGTCATACAAGAAATAAAAGTATATTGTCAGATACTTTAAATCTTCATCATTACCTTTAAAAGGGGCCTCATTAATTAAAAAATATATGTGTGAGGGAATCTGTCTCGGCATAGAGAGTACGGCTGATGATTTTGGCGTCGGGATAGTCTCATTCGATGGAAAGATACTTGCAAATGTAAACGATGTTTATATTCCAGAGAGAGGTGGTATTCATCCACGAGAAGCCTCTAGGCATCACGCTGCGGTCGCCGGGAAGGTTATAGCAGAAGCTTTTAGAAGAGCTAAAATTAAGCCCAAGGAGATCGATGTGATAGCTTTCTCTCAAGGTCCTGGACTAGGTCCGTGCTTAAGAGTCGGTGCGACAGTAGCTAGGGCCCTAGCATCTTACTTAGATAAACCTCTAATTGGGGTAAATCACTGCTTAGCCCACATAGAAATAGGCAGGATGATTAATCGCGTAAGGGATCCAGTAACACTTTATGTCTCTGGTGGTAACACAATCGTATCCGCCTTTGAGGCAGGAAGATATCGGGTCTTCGGTGAGACACTGGACATAGCTATTGGAAACTGCCTTGACGTCTTTGCTAGGGAAGCTGGTTTAAGGCCGGAGCCGGGCAAACCTCTGGGCGCCGCTATTGAAGAATTAGCTTTAAAGGGCAGAAACCTAGTACCGCTCCCATATACGGTAAAGGGGATGGATCTATCTTTTAGCGGACTTTTAACTGCGGCCCTCAATCTGCTACGTGAGGGAAGATACCCTCTCGAAGATTTATGCCTTAGCCTTCAGGAGATAGCTTTTTCCATGCTTACCGAGGTAACCGAGAGGGCGCTGGCGCATACTGAGAAGGTGGAGGTTTTATTGACTGGGGGAGTTGCGGCAAATAAAAGGCTTCAGGCAATGTTGAAGGTGATGGCTGAGGAACATGGCGCTCAATTTTCGGTTGTGCCAAAAGAGTATGCGACTGATAACGGTGTAATGATAGCTTGGGTTGGCGTACTATGCTATAAACATGGGCTGACAATACCGGTTGAAAAAAGCTTAGTTAAGTTAAAGTGGAGACTAGATAGTGTTGACGTCCCATGGTTTGAGTCGCATTCTCTTGAGTAAAAGTAGTATAGGTCTCTTGGGAGCGCGTCGCGATGAGCGTTTTAATAAAGAGAGGTGCTGAGGCGAGCATTTATTTGGGGGAGTGGTGCGGACGGAAGGTAATCTTTAAAAAGAGACTGCCAAAAGGATATCGTTTACCAGAGCTGGATAGGGTTATACAAATTCAGAGAACTAAACATGAACCACAAATGATCCATAAAGCTAAGGAGGCTGGTGTTCCAACACCTATTGTACTAATGGTCGATCTTGAAGAGGCGACTATAATTATGGAGTACGTTGAGGGAAAAAGAATAAAGGATATACTTAATGATTTAGCGGATGAGGAAAGAATTAAGATATGCCAGCAGATAGGTAGGCTTATAGGGAGGTTACATAAGAGTGGCATAGTGCACGGGGACCTTACAACGTCGAACATGATATTAACTTCAGAGGGGAAAATAGTTTTAATAGATTTTGGACTTAGTGAGCAAAGTGTGGACATAGAGTCTCGGGGCGTGGATCTCCATCTGATGAAGAGGGCCCTAGCAAGTACGCACTATAAATATGTTAATGAGTGCTTTAGCGCCATCATAAAGGGGTATGTGGAAGAGATGGGGCCCGATTCCACCAAGGATGTCTTAGATAGAGTTGTGGAGATAGAAAAAAGAGGTAGATACATAGCGGAAAGGTGATTAAGTTGCCCGTAAATACAAACTCCTCTTCTAGAAGAGTGATCTTTTTTGCCACAAAAAATGTAAACAAATTTAATGAGGCTAGAAGGGTTCTTACAGAATATCATATATCTGTAGCCATGATTAAGATTAAAACATTAGAGATTCAAGATAATGATGTAGAAAGAATTGCTAAAGTGAGCGCGCTGAATGCCGCACGGGAGGTTAATCTGCCAGTTATTGTTGAGGATTCCGGTCTCTTTATAGAGGCACTTAATGGCTTTCCAGGACCCTACTCATCATATGTTTATCAGACAATAGGGATAAATGGGATACTAAAACTTCTAACGGGTGTAGTTAACCGTAAAGCATACTTTAAATCTGTTGTCGTCTTCTGTGATCCAGAGGGAGAGGCAAAGTGTTTTCAGGGAATAGTCTATGGCAAGATTGCTAATGAGGCTAGAGGAGGTGGGGGTTTTGGTTTTGACCCAATCTTTGAGCCGAATGGGGAACCAAATAAAACATTTGGTGAGATGACAATTGAGGAAAAGAACAAATTTTCGCATCGAGCAAGGGCTTTCAGAAAGTTTGCCAAGTGGTATAAAGAAGCATATGCCCCATAGAACCAAAAAGCATATTTTTACCACCTTATCTTTTCTTAATTCGTAATTAGATCAGGGTTGATTGCGATGCCAATAGTTGATCCTTTAAAGAGGAGCATTGCTCAGAAAAAAAGACTGTACCTAAAGATATGTAGGGACTGTGGAGTTAGGAATGCGCCGACCGCTAAGAAATGCAGAAAATGTAGGAGCAAAAATTTAAGGTGGAAGAAGCGAGAAAAAACTCGATGATACTCCTGCCTGCCATAAAAGAACCTATGCTTTCCTGGCAGTATCGTATTGCTCTGTTCTCAGAATTATTTCTACTGGACAGTCAGGCGGGATCTTCATTCTCTTGATCCATGAATCCCCAATAGATATCATTGCAAATATCCCAGCAACCTCGGCCTTAGCCTTATAAACCAAATTTAATAATGCTCTTTGTATCTCCCCGCTTTTTATAACCTCATCAACTATTAATATGCTATCACGCTTTCTTATAGAGTCTCTTGGAATATAGAATGTTAGTGCATAGCCTGAATCACTTAAGACGCAGGTTTCCTCAAGGAACGCTGATACGCCAACCTCTTTTGTTGTCTTCGCAATAACTAAGTTCACGCCTAAGGCGTTAGCAACCATCGTTGCTAACGGGATACCGTCAACAGCCGCCGTTAAGACCTTAGTTATTCTTTTTCCAGCAAACCTCGCTATGGCATAGTTCGCGGCCTGCCTTAAGAGAATTATGTCTCCGGTGAGAACCGTATTGTCGAAGCATTCATTCTCATTAAATTTTATTCTCCTTCTAAATTCATTTTCGATCCCAACGATCTTGGAAAGTGTGCACCAAAGATCCCTTGCTCTCTCTTTATTCGGAAGGACATGCCCCTTAACATATCGGCTTAAAACGGTTACCGGCAAGTTAGTTTTTGCGGATAACTCCCTATAAGTATAATATTTTTTAGCCGTTCTGAGAAGTTCAACTGTTGCTAAACGGAACTTCAAATCTTCCGCATGAGTTGGGGATCTAATCTCATCTGCTAGATCATCAAACATAAAACTCAACTCCACAAAGACCTTTGTCCTAAAGAAAGGTGAATTAATCCCGTGAATTTCACTTTTTATACTTTTCTTAGTAGTTCGAAAACAATTCTTATAAAATTAAGAGAGAATTGTTTAGAAAAAAGTTATTGTAAATGTTTTTTAGTTTCATTTCCAATTTAATGTATAAGTCGAAAAGATTATGGCCAAAAGAAGAGAAAATTGCCATGATTGTTAGAGAGCTATATTTATTTATGGTTCTCTTTAGTTTAAATTATTTTAAGAAAAGTGGTTCCGTGTTTGCCCCTTTTCATAATCAATAAGAGATGTGCATAAAATTGGAGAAGGAGGCGCTAAGTCTTATGAGTGGCGAAGATGCTTCGAAAAGAAGGGGTAAGATTAGGGTTATATATAAACCAGCTAAGGAGATAGTTATACTCGATTACTTCCAGTTCTCTAAGGACGCGTTGGATCAAATGTTCGCTCGGCTGATACACTCAGGCATGCCGATCATGGCGCATTGGGCTGAGGGTCTCATATTCATATACTTTCCACTTGTGCCAGAAACAGATGAATTGATGGAGAACTACCTTAAAGGAAGAGTCTTTTGGAGCTCTGTTAATTTTGCTTTGATGCCTAAATATTCTCCATCGATTAAGGTTGGCGGTTTGGAGATACCAGTTATCAACGTTTCTAACCACCCAGTACTGGCAGAGGTTGCAAGGTGGCTTAAGAGGCGCGCTAAACTTGATGTGAAGACTGAAACTGGTATAGTGAGAGGCGACATACCAAACTCGATAGCCTAGAAATAATGAAAATGTCGCCAATATTTAAAAGAGAGAATTAAACTATAAATACTGGATCTTTCTTTCCTTAATATAATACAATTTTGAAAAATGGATGTGAGACTTTGTTCGGATATGCTGGTAGAATCTTGAGAGTGAACTTGTCAAATGGGCAGATTAAAACAGAGCCTCTAAAAGAGGAGATTGCCAAAAAATACATTGGAGGAATAGGTTTAGGCATACGCCTATGGCTCGACAATAGTAAACCCAAGGTTGATCCACTCAGCCCTGAGAATCCTCTAGTCCTCACAACAGGACCATTAAGTGGGACAATTGCCCCCACGGGTGGTAATGGGCATGCCTTCGTCTCTAAGTCTCCTCAGTCTAATGGTATTGGCGAAGCTAAATCGCATGGTTTCTTTGGTTCTGAGCTTAAGAGAGCGGGATATGATGCCGTCATATTTGAGGGCAGGTCTGAGAAGCCAGTTTATGTATGGATCGACGACGACAGTGTGCAGATAATGGATGCTAAGCACATATGGGGAAAGTCTCCTCAGGAGACCGAAGATATAATTAGGGAAGAGCTGGGCGACTACTATATTCGGGTGGCATCAATAGGTCCGGCCGGCGAGAAGCTTTGTAAGATTGCGTGTATAATAAATGATAAAACTAGGGCTGCTGGGAGGACTGGGCTAGGTGCAGTTATGGGCTCAAAGAACCTTAAAGCCATAGCCGTTAGGGGTACAAAGGACGTCTCTGTGGCCAAGCCCGAAGAGTTCTTAGAGTTCGTTAAGGTTCTGCATGAGAGAATGAAGGGGCCCGCAACGGTCAAGTATAGAACTCTTGGAACCCCGCAAAACGTTTTAGTTCATAACTCCCTCGGCTGTCTGCCAACAAGAAACTTCACAAATGCCATTTTCGAGGGAGCGGAGAAGGTTAGCGGCGAGTATTTAAACATGCGATTTGTCACAAAGATTAATGGTTGCTCATCATGCGCAATGAGATGTGAGCACATCGCAGTTGTTCCAGAGGGTCCATATAAAGGGACGATGGCGAGGGTTGAATATGAGCCGCTTTGGGCTTTCGGCCCCCACTGTGGTATTGACAGGTTAGATGCTGTAATTAAGGCTATAGATCTATGTAACTACTATGGTATGGACGCGATATCTGCTGGTGTTATCGCTGGTTTCGCCATGGATTGTTATGAAAACGGAATACTCACAAAGGATGATACTGGTGGTCTCGATTTAAAGTTCGGTAACGTTGAAGATATGATTAAGCTTGTTGAGATGATGGGTAAGCGTGAGGGGCTAGGCAATATATTGGCTGAGGGTGTTAAGGGGGCTGCCGAGATTATTGGAAAGGGCGCTGAGAAGCTTGCTAACCACATTAAGGGCGTTGAGATGACCGGCTATGACATTAGGGGGCTGAAGACTGCGGCTGTGGGCTATGCAGTATCCTTCAGGGGCGCAGACCACAATAGGCATGGGGCATACGCGCTCGACATAGCCGGAAAGGTTGATAGATTCAAGTTTGAGAAGGGAAGATCGAAACTCGTTATTGAAATAGAGGATCTATATATGATAATTGACTCGTTAATCGTCTGCAAATTCTCTAGAGGAGTCTATTATAAGGGATTTGAGGACTTGGCCAAGTACTATACTCTTGTAACGGGCATCGACATGACCGCTGAAGAGCTTAGGCGAGCTGGTGAAAGGTTAAGCAACCTGGCAAGACTAGCTAATATTAGAGAAGGTCTCTCAAGAAAAGATGATCATTTGCCAATTAAAGTTATGACAACGCCGATCCCAGATGAAACAATATCAAAAGGCTCCTACATAACCCAGGAGGAACTCGACTTTATGCTTGATGACTATTATGCGCATAGGGGCTGGACAAGGGATGGCGTTCCGACGCTTGAGAAGATTAAGGAGCTAGGTTTGGAAGACCTAGCCAGCATAATCGAGGGAAAAGTTTAATGGCATAATTATGAGAGGGGAGAAATATATGTCACACATACATGTAAGAAAGTTTGTTGCGGTTGATCCAGATAAATGTGTTGGATGCGGGGTATGTGAGTACGTGTGCTCCTATGAGAAGGAGAAGGCATTTAACCCGCTAAAGTCACGCATAAGAACTGTGAGATTGGGCCTAACGGTGAACATGTCCCTTGCTTGTAGATTGTGCGAGGATGCGCCATGTGTAGCAGCGTGCCCACGTGATGCATTAAAGCAATCGGAGGAAACTGGCATAATCTTGGTTGATGAGGATAAATGTAATGGTTGTGGGTGGTGTATTGAAGCGTGCGATTACGGCGCTATAATGCTACATCCAGACAAGAAAGTTGTCTTTGTATGTGATACATGTAATGGAAGCCCGAAGTGTGTAGAGTGGTGTCCAGAAAAAGCATTGATCTTCACAACTAAAGATATTGTGGCGCAAAGATCAAGGATATCGGCCGTAAAGAAACTCTTCTACGAAGTTTTAAGGACTTAATTATAACGCTTCCCCTATTTTTATTTTCTTAAAAATAAGGTTTTAGTCATCATTTTTCAGCAATACCCGCTTTCCTCATCGGATAAGTCCTCAGCCGAAACCCCAATAAGATATAATCTAAGCATTTTAAATATTTTTCACTTCCTTCATACCCTTTAGTTCACTTTAAGCACGCGGCCGTAATCTCATCCCTTTTATTTAAGCACCAAATTTCATCCCCATTTGCGCATTCAAAGAGGAATTTTATCTGCCGACTCCCATAGATGCTTGCTTCTAAGGAAAATCTCCGCGCAGCCTCTTCAAAAGCTACTTTACCTCTAACACAATATTCCCTAGCTACCTCAGGTTTGCTCTCAAGAAGAGCAAGCTTTTGGAAAATCTTCCCCTCTGTTTCCCGGAGGACGCCTACCCAGAAATGGGCGCCCTTCCTCTCAAGGGCGCTTAGTATTTCTGAGAGACTGGCGGCTACATCCCAATACTCTTCTTCATAATATTTCTTAGTGAGTTTTCCCAAAAAATCTAGCTCCTTTTGTGATATTTGGGTGAGGTTTAAATCTATACTTTTAGTCACAGGCCCCTCTTTTGATACTCTCGTTGGAAGATTTATGAGGTCAGGCCTAAAATTTATGTTTATGAAGCTCTGGAAGTTTGGATCTAACTTTTTCAGCTCGTTGATGGTGGAGATGAATCTTATTTTAGATGAAGCCCTCATTATGTCCACTGGCTTGCTGCGCCCAAGAAAACAAAGTGCTTCAGCAATCTTAGCGGCTTTCTCCCTATTACATGAGAACATCAGCGTCTCAATATTTCCATCAGGATGTATTGGTACACAGATATCTATATTCTCAACATGTTTTAATAAGTAGTCAACGATGGATGGCTTAATAAAGGGGGTGTCACATGGAAGTATCATGCAGTAATCCGCTCTCGACTCCTTAAGCCCGGTCGCAATAGCCACAGATGGTCCTCGAACATGCGAAAACTTCATGTCAACGCATGTCTTTACGTTCGTGATTGAATAATTTTCTAGAACCTTGAGGTAATGAGCTTCTCTAGTAGCATCATTAACACATATTATAATTTCGTCAACAACTGGCCTCACACCTTCTATAACATGCATCAAGAGGGGCTTTCCGGAAAGAATAGCTAAAGCCTTATCTACCCATCGGCCACTACCATCCTGAAATCTCTTTGATTGCCCGCCAGCGAGAACCACCGCGCTCCTCATCGCACCCGCTTCTCTACTTTCCTCTGATAGAATCTTTTAATAGGTTTTTGAGCTTCTCTAGGAGAAGGTGTCCCTCATAATCTAGATCGATCACTGGTATACCTAACTCCTTTGGAACATTCTCTTTCTCCTTCGCCACTTGGCCAGTAATAGCCAATATGGGGTGGCTTGTCCCCTCCATCGTTCTTTTCAGGTCCTCTAAATTCTTTGCAGCAATTATTTTTTGGATATCTGTCCTCCTAGAGCAGAGCGAATGTAACCCCTCAATAAATATGAAATCCAGGTTCTCATCACTAAAAATCTTAATTACTCGGTCTATACTATCGGGTATATTAGCCTTCTTGATCACTACGGTCTGGTTTGGCGAGAGGGCTACAGTTACCAGCGCCCCAGCATGCATATGCCTCCAAGTATCCGTTCCCTCGGCATTAATGGAAAAGTCGGGGTGATGTATATGCTTCACTGAGCCGATTTTATAGCCTTCCTTTGAGAGACTTGATATTAAATACTCAATAGTTGTAGTCTTGCCCGACTTTTTTGTACCCACAACAGCTACCGCAATCATACATTCACCCCAAAGCTATTCCAACAGGCCTTAAATAATTCATCACTATTGAATAATATAACGTTAACTCTCTCCCCCCTCTTTAAACCTTTCCTTGGCGGAAGTAAGATGAATCCGTTAGCCTTCATGAACCTGCTTAGGCTAGATGGGCCATCCATAACTGGCTCAGCGATGAACCCTTCATCAGTGAGCTTTAAACCTACTGGTAAAAACACGTGGTAAGGGCTATCATCCGCTCGTATATCCTGACCTATTTTGGCATTGACTTTTAGAAGCAGCTGATCCATGTTTAAACCCATATAGAGGGCCATAGTTGGGACGAAGATCAAGTAAAATCCGGCTAAGGTAGAAGCGAAAAGACCTGGTAGCATCACTATGGGCTTACCCTCAATCATCCCAAAGCCGCTAACCCTTCCTGGCTTTATCATCACCCCATGAAATATCACTCCAGGCTTTCCAAGTGAGTTAACAGCCTCCGGAACAAAATCCTTCTCCCCGAGCGAGCAACCACCTATCGTCACCACAATATCGGTTTTATCTAAAACTCCGCTAATTTTTCTTTTTATCTCAATGACATTATCTGGCGCTATATCAGATATAATTGATTCTCCACCAATTTTCGAGATGAGACCGGAAATAATTAGCGCATAATTATTTGCTATTACTTCAGGATCCCTCTTACTCCTCTCAAGAATCTCGTCCCCGGTAGAGATGATGGCGACCCTAGGTTTTCTTAGAACGTTAACCTTTTTAATTCCAAGACCAGCTAAGACGCCTACATCCTGCGGCCTAAGAAATTCTCCCCTTCTGAGAACTAGGCTTCCCATCTTTATATCTTCCCCGCTCAAGCAAACATTCTCCCAAATTTTAACGCTATGTTTCAGCTCGATATCTTCGCCGCGCGAGATAACGTTCTCGATCTTAACTACAGAGTTCGCTCCATCGGGTATTGGTGCACCACATGTAACATAGCATGCCTGTCCATTAGATATGTTAATGCCGGATGGATCGCTCCATGGATAAAGTTTACCGATAACCCTCAATTTAACTGGTCTCTCTAAAGACGCGTCAAGCGTATCTTCAGACTTAAGGGCGAAACCATCTACTAGAGAAATATTATTCTCCGGAACATTCACGTTTGCGAAGATATCCTCGGCTAATATGCGCCCAGAAGCTTCGATCACAGAAACTCCCATATACTCTTGAGCCTTGTTACGAAATATATCGGACAGCCTCTTTAGCGCGTCACTATATGGCAACAGCTTTATGACTCTTCTATTAGCCCTCATCATTATAGTATTCCTCAAGCAACATCTCTTAGGAAAATAAGAAATAGCCTATATATGTTTATTCTATCCCCCTTAAGGAAGATTTGCCGGAACCACATTTATTATGAAAGATGTCAAAGGAGCAAAACAAGAAAAAAGGAGAATTTTTAGCTAAATTAATTTGTAGTAGGCGCGCCGGAGCAGGATTTGCAAAGGATTCTTCCATTAACTCTAGTAACCTTGTTTTCAAGGGTCCACTCGCCGCATTCATCACATTTAACAACGTTCAGTCTCTCAAAGCTAGAAAATGGTTCAACAAAGACCCTCTCAACGTTGAAGGCTGATTCATCAAGATTTAGTATTTCATCAACTAGGATCTTCTCCTCATCATGGCTAAACATCCTTTTTCGTGTGATCCAATCGGCAATGCTCTGCGGAAGGTTATCTTGTCTTAAGGTTAGTCTCACGCCCATCTTAGTATCCGACCTAGCTATGCATACAGCAATCTTCCCAAAATCTTTAACGCATAAAGACGCATGCCCAATAGTACACCCAGTAGCGGCTTGAATTCCATCAGCCAAACACGAAGTCGTCTCCACTATGGCAAAAAGTCTTTTATCACCCTTTTTGAGACCTAGAAGTTTTAGCCCAACCCATCCCATTCTGACTCCAAGGGCTACTCCCGGAGAAAGGTGGCCGTGGAGGGCTGCGGCCAACTCGATATCGCTCTCCATACGATACCACCAAACATGACGATGAAGCCGATATTACAAACTTATAACATTGGCTAATATAAATCTATTCTAGTTTCTAACTAAAGCTTATATGATCTTTAGGGCATCTCTTGAAAAGTTAGAGTCCTCATATCATTAATTAATGAAGTTAATGATGGGCAGAGCCGTTGGGTTCTGAGTTAAGTAGGAATGCATGGTGAATTGTTGCTTTTATTCCTACTTAACTCTTCCCTCTCGATTATTTCATTGGGGGCTCTTTGGGGGAACCCTTCTCCCCGCATCTGAATGTTTAAAACAGCTACTATGTCTCTATCCATTACGAAGCCGCATTCTTCGCATTTCATAAGTCTGTCCAGATAGGAAGCCATGCTTTCAGAGCAGACTTTAGAGGAGTTTTTAGGGTTAACGTATTTTACTGGTAGGTTAAGCCATTTAAGCTTGTATTCAAGCA
>JAWAZE010000026.1:0-16786 GCA_038817885.1 Bathyarchaeia archaeon
TCGCAGATGAACTTGAAATCGCAGTAGAATCTTTTGGCAAAGGTTTATGGAGATTCACTTGGGAGCCTAAGGAAAGGCTTAGAAAAAGTGAAAAAGCATAAAAATGAGGAAGAAAAGCCGAATTAATGCCATTATATAGGATATAAGATAAAGGCTGGAATAAGTAGTCTTTTTGTTCACCAAATCTACCTTTACAGCCTTCTTAATAAACATAGGAGAAGGAAAGTAAGCTGATTGAAAGTTGCCTATTGAACCGAGACTGTAACGCTAGAAACACGGCAACATTCTCATACTAACTCTAACATCACCTGTATTTAAGGGACTCAAATCTAAAAGTAGTGGGCCGGGAGAGATTTGAACTCTCGACCTTTCGGTCTCTGGGCGCTTCCTATTCGCTTATCAGCCGAACGCTCTAACCAGGCTGAGCTACCGGCCCTCCCCAATAATTTCATAGTCCCTTGCTAATAAGAGTTTTTCTCTTCATGGCAAAAATTTATTTACTTCAGCTTTATTTTTGTTTCATTTGGTGTTGAGATTGATGTATAGCGATTTTGAGAAGAAAGTGTTTAGGGGGACGACTACAGTCGCGTTTAAGTGCATTGATGGTGTCGTCATGGCTACTGATACTAGGGCTACTGTTCTTCCAGGCTTTGTTGCCCATAAGAAAGTTAAAAAGGTTTATCAGGTGACGCGAAATGTCGGGATGACTATCGCTGGTGTTCCGGCGGAGGCCATAAACCTGCTTGATATTCTAAGGGCCAATGCGACGCTTTATCAGGTACAGCGTAAGAGGATAATTCCAGTTAGGGTTGTGGCGAGCTTAGCTTCTGTGATACTATTCTCCCAGAGGCTCTTCCCATATGAGGTTCAGATTATTATAGGCGGGTATGATGATGAGGGCTATCACCTTTATTCGCTCGACCCATTTGGAAGCACTATAGAGGATAAGATGGTCGCAACCGGATCCGGCTCCCCAGTTGCTTATGGAGTTCTAGAGAGCGGCTATCATGATGGGATAAGTCTTGAGGAGGGGCTTGTGCTCGCCGTTAAGGCGATTAACGCCGCCATCAAGAGAAACGTTTTCACCGGAGATGATTTTGATGTGGCAACGATAACTATGGAGAAGGGTTACATTGAGTTATCAGAGGAGGAAAAGCGGAGGATATTCAGTAAGACCGTAGCCTAAAAATTTCTTAAGATTAAACTTTGTATCTCACTTAGGCTTCTTACCCTAATTAACCACCGCTTATTTATATGCATTGAATTTCGGTCTACTAGGATTGCCCTTAATCCAGCATTCACAGCTCCAATATAATCTTTCTCTAAGTCATCTCCAACATAAACTGCTTCGTGGGGCTGGACATTTAGCGTGCGCACCGCGTAGTGGAATATTTCTGGGGATGGTTTCGGCCTCTTAACAGCGTCTATGCCGACAAGCACGTCGAATGTTATTGGCATTCTCACCCTTCTAAAGATTTCCTCTATATCCTTCTCAAAGGCATTTGTTATGACCCCAACCTTTAACCCAGACCCCTTCAGTCTAACGAGAACCTCCTCCGCATCAGGGTAGGCTTCCACACCAGCATTATCCCACCACTCGTCCACTAAAACCCTCGCTAGGAAACAGTTTTTATCTGATATCCCCAACCTTTCAAGTATCTTACTGTTCCATTTAATCCAGAAGTCATAGTAGGGCAGATTATAGTCCTCTGGTAAGGAGTTCTCCTCAGCGAATCTATGCGCCATCGCTATTTCCTCAACGCTCCTTTTCACTCCATGCTTCTCCAGAATCCTTACTATGATCTCCGCTGGGGAAGCGATCCTAATTAGGGTGCCGCCCAAATCAAAGAGGACCGCCTTTAAGCCCATCATAGTTTACCAATCACCTCTTAAGCCATACTGAATTCAAAATAAATATTTCGTCGATCCCCATCATAATTTGAGGTGCGTTGATTAATTTGCTGACCATAATTTTAGCTGAGTCGGCGCTTGAGCCCATACCATGCGAGATTTGGACGCACCCATCCATCAGGAGTTTTTCTAAGCGTAGGGGTAAACATCCAAGACTAATCGTTCTCGATAGATCATATCATCACTTCGCCATGAAAAACCTGCCGAACAGCGAGAAGCGCGGCAGACCAGACATAGTTCACTTTTGCCTCCTAGAGGCCTTAGGGTCGCCGCTGAATAAAGAGGGGCTTTTAAGGACTTATGTGCATACAATTAACGACTATGTTATCTCAATAGAGCCGGAAACTAGATTGCCGAAAAACTTTAGCCGCTTTATTGGATTAATTGAAGATTTATTTGAGCGAAGATGTGTACCCCCATCTGGGAAAGCCCTTTTATCGCTTGAAGAGAAGGGGTTAGCTGAGCTCATAAGGACCGTAAATCCAACTTATACCATCGCCTTTGAAAGAGGTGGGGAGCCGAAGACTTTCGAGGAGGTTGCCTTAAAGCTTGCCGGGGAGGATAGACCCGCCGTTCTCGTCGGCGGCTTCCCCCATGGGGAGTTCAGTGAGGGCATAATAAGGTTGGCTAACGAGACTGTTTGCGTGGATCCAGAGGTTCTTGAGGCTTGGATTGTTGTATCACGCATAATATATGAATATGAGAGGGCTATAGGTTTACCGAGGAGACGCCTAGAGAGACTTAGGAGAGACACGGCTTAAACCCACTTCCAGATCCTCCTTCCATAGAATATTTCTGGTAGTATGAAGAGCCCCGACATCGATGCTAGGATCGTTATTGCCCACTGCATCGGGTCTGTAAGCCAAACTGTTCCAAAGAGGCCGAAGAATGGTACGAGTACCGTTGCAGCAGCAGATACGGCACAGGCTAAAACTAAGTACTTGTTTGTTAATGGGTTAAGCCTAAATGCGCCACGCTTCTCTGAGCGGCAGTTCCAGACGACAAATATCTCCTGGAGCGTCGCCCGTATAAATGCCATTGTTCTGGCCTGGGCCAGCACTTCTGGGGTCTGTGGGCCGATTATATAGTAGTGCCAATAAAACAGCCCTCCAGTCAACAGGAACTGCAACGTAAATGTGACTATTATTGATAGGAACCTTCCATGTAGTATCCCTTCATTTGGGTTGCGTGGGGGTCTATCCATCACATCCTTGTCTGGCGGATCTACTGTTAATGCTAGGGCTGGCCCACCATCAGTGACAAGATTAAGCCAGAGGATCATGGGTGCCGTGAGCGGGATCTCTAAGCCCAGTAACGCGAATGTTCCAATTAGGAAGAGCTCGTCGAAGTTGCACCTCATTAGGAAGAAGGCAAACTTCCTAATATTATCATATATTGCGCGCCCACCTTCAACGGCCCTAACTATTGTTGCAAAGTTATCGTCAGCCAAAATCATGTCAGCCGCCTCCTTAGTGACGTCGGTTCCAGTTATTCCCATCGCCACGCCTATATCAGACTGCTTAAGCGCCGGTGCATCATTAACGCCATCGCCAGTCATCGCGACTATGTGGCCCTTCTTCTTCAGGGCCCTAACTATGCGCAGCTTATGCTCAGGGGAGACGCGTGCATAAACCTTAACTTTCTCAACTATCTTTTCGAACTCCTCATCGCTCATCCTATTTAGCTCCTCGCCCGTTAAGGCCATATCGCCCTCCTGTATCATGCCGATCTCCTTGGCGATAGCTACAGCCGTCAACTTATGGTCGCCCGTGATCATAACGGTCTTTATTTCAGCTCTCTGGCACTTCTCATTCGCTATTATAGCTTCCTCACGCGGTGGATCAATCATGCCTAGGAGACCGATAAAGATTAGGCCGCTCTCAATAGCCTCCTGAGATTTCTTGTCGCTTAAGTCATTAGGGTCAAAGTCTTTTAGTTCCTTGTACGCGATCCCAAGAACCCTTAAAGCCTCACTCGCCATCTGCTCATTAATGGATAAAATTGTCTTTCTCTCGCGTTCTGTAAGTCTCTTTATGGCTCCATCTCTCAATATGTGCGTGCATCGCTGTAGGATTACTTCAGGGGCACCCTTCATAAATGCTATTATTCTTCCATCGGCAGACTTGTGGACGGTCGTCATCCTCTTCCTCTCTGACGTGAACGGAACCTCATAGATGCGTGGATAAATCTTCTCCAGATGGTCCTTCCATAGCCCAGCCTTAGCGGCAACAACTATCAAGGCCCCTTCAGTTGAATCTCCGATCACACTTTTACCATCATACTGGGCGTTTGTACATAGAGCCGCGCCAGTCAATAAGAGATTTAGCTCAAGATCATCCTTAACCCTTATAATCTTATTTTCAGAGCCGTATAGGAAATCTCCCTTAGACTCGTAGCCCACGCCAGTCACAGTAATAACTTTTTTATTAACATATATCTTGCGCACAGTCATCTCACCCTTAGTTAACGTCCCGGTTTTATCAGAGCATATTACTGTTACGGATCCAAGGGTTTCAGCTGACGCGAGCCTTCTGATTATCGCGTTATGCTTTGCGAGTTCCCTTGCGCCCAGAGCCAAGCATACCGTTACGACGGCTGGTAGCCCTTCTGGAACCGCTGATACTGCTAGGGCGACAGCTGTGAAGAAGGCGTCCATTATGCCCGAGAAGTCGGCAAGATGCTTATAAAAGATGAGTTCGAAAAGCTCGAGGGCGAATACAATAGCACAGATGACAACAACTATCACGGCAAGCTTCTTCGCAAACCTCTCAAGCTTAGCTTTAAGTGGGGTCTCCTCCTCCTCTATCTCTTGGACAAGACCAGCTATCTTCCCAAACTCAGTTCTCATCCCAGTTGATGTAACAGCAGCCTTTCCACGCCCATATATTATGTGGGTTGCCATGAAGACCATATTATTCCTTTCTGATATCGGGGTGGTCTCGGATAGAACTCCGAGGCGCTTCTCAACGGGGGTTGACTCACCAGTTAATACAGCCTCGTTAGTTCTAAGTTCTACAACTTCTATTAACCTAGCGTCTGCGGCAACTCGGTCGCCAGTCTCAAGCACCAATATGTCTCCTGGGACGACCTCCTCGGCGGATATAATGGCGCTTCGCCCATCCCTTAGAACAGTGGCCTTCGGCGCGGTTAGCTTACGCATTGCCTCAATAGCCTTTTCCGAACGATACTCTTGAACGAAGCCTATAATGGCGTTTAAAATTACTATAGCACCTATCGTTAGGGCGTCACCATAACCCTCCTCCGGCTTAAATAAGGCGATAACTATTGAGATTATGACGGCGATTATAAGTATTAGGACAAATATATCTTTAAACTGACCTAGGAATATTTTTATTGGGTTTACGCCTTCCTTTGATATAAGCTTATTCGGACCATACTCGATAAGCCTCCTCCTAGCCTCCTCACCGCTAAGCCCATTACGCGAAGTCTTAAGCGCCTCTAAAACCTCCTCCTCATTCATAGCATGCCATGGCCTATCCAAGTAGAGCCACCTAGATTGAATTAGCTTTAATTAAACAATGAAAAATTTAATAAATATTATGCTATCTAATCAAAACCAAAAAATTCTTAGGTAATTAAAAGGATTTTGAATAGTTCAACACTTTATTGGTGGGGATAGTGTTATGGAGGTGGCTATAGGCGTCGATATAGGCGGAACAAATGTTAGAGTTGCCTTGGGAAGCGTTGAGGGGAAGATGGTGGCGAGGATCGCTGAGCCGATTGAGAAGACGAAGGGGCCGATGGGCGTAAGCAAACAGATAACTAGGATGATTTATTCGCTTGTTAAGGGGGAAACTGATTTGAGGGATATTAAGGGGATAGGGATAGGGGCGGCTGGCCCATTAGATATCAAGGGCGGCGGCTTAATGAAGCCTACAAATTTACCTTTCGAGTATGTTCCCTTAGTTAAGCCCCTCGAGGAGGAATTCAATTTACCAGTACTCTTACTTAACGATTGTGTTGCAGCAGTTGTTGGCGAAAAATATTTTGGTATTGGAGGAGACCATGAAAACCTGGTCTACGTAACTATCAGCACTGGGATAGGCGGAGGCGTTTACGTTGATGGGCACCTGTTAATTGGTAAGGATGGGAATGCCCATGAAATAGGGCACTTCACAATAGACTTTGAAGGCAGACTTATATGTGGATGCGGCAGAAGGGGGCATTGGGAAGCATACTGCTCCGGCACCGGAATACCTAACTACGCTAAGCTAATTATGGAGGAAGGCGAGCTCACAGGCATATATGAGAGCAGATCGTTAAGGGAGGCTTATATGGGTGGTAAGATGAGCGCTAAAACCATCTACGACCTTGCCAAAGCTGGCGATAAGTTGGCCAGGGCGATCGTTAAGAAGATTGGCATGCTGAATGCTGTTGGGTTTGCATGTGTCGTTGACGCTTATGATCCAGCTCTGATTACTGTGGGGGGCTCGGTAACATTAAATAACCCGGATCTAATAATAGATCCGATTAAGCGCCATATTAGTGAGCATGCCAGAAACCGCGTACCTGAAATAATTCTGACGCCGCTAGGCGAGGATATAGTCCTCTATGGCGCATTAGCATCCATCTTCTATCTTCACCGCTGATGATATTGCTCATTATAATTTTCCTTTTTACCTCTTTACCTCTTCTTGAATAATGTTTGGAGACCCCTCCTCCTAAGGGTCTTCATCATTTTCCGCATTAGTGTGTATTGATTAAGCAGATCCTTAATGTCCTTCTCGCTTGTCCCAGAGCCCCTAGCTATGCGCCTTATCCTAGAAGCATTAATTATCTGCGGGTTCTCCCTCTCCTCAGGGGTCATCGACTGAATTATTACACGCCACTTCTTCAGCTTTTCCTCAGCAACATTTATAATATCCTCTGGGACCTCATAGCCCACTCCCGGAAACATCTTAAGTATTCGACTAAATGGACCCATACTCTTCATAGCCTCGATCTGCTCATACATATCTGACAGAGTGAATTTCCCGCTCAATATCGCCTTCGCCTTCTTCTCCGGTATCTTTAGCTCGGCCTCCCTAACCCTCTCAATGAGGCCCTTTAGGTCGCCCATACCAAGCAATCTACCAACAAAGCTTGGCGGGTCAAAAACCTCGATGTCATCGATCTTTTCCCCAACCCCTATAAACTTTATTGGCGCACCCGTAGCCGCGACCGCTGATAGTGCCCCGCCGCCCCTTGCAGATCCATCAAGCTTCGCCACTATTATTGATCCAAGCGGCGTCGCCTCGTGGAAAGCCTTGGCCTGGACCGCAGCCTGCTGCCCGATAGTTCCGTCAATAACCATTATCACCTCATCCGGCTTAATAGCCTCTTGCAGAGCTTTCATCTCCTCTATTAGGCTCTTCTCATCCTTATGCCTCCCGGCTGTATCTATTATGACTACGTCATAGCCCTCAAACTTCTTTAATCCATCCATCGCGATCTTCACAGGGTCTTTCTCCTTCTCGCCGCCATAGATGGGCACATTTATCTGCGCGGCAAGCTGGCTTAGTTGCGCTAGCGCCCCAGCTCTGAATGTGTCAGCGCATATTAGGGCCGTCTTGAAACCCCTCTTCTGGAGGAACCTAGCTAGCTTAGCTGCGGTGGTTGTTTTTCCAGAACCCTGTATTCCAACAAGCATGAGAACACTTCTTTTACCCAGCTTAATGTTAAGTGGAGCCGGCTTCTCGCCTAGTAAGCGAACAATCTCCTCATAGACAACCTTAACAACATGCTCCTTTCTCGGTATTCCAGGCGGAACCCTCTCTTTCAGCGCTCTCTCCTCAATCCTCTTTGAGAGATCGAGTACAAGTTTAACGTTCACATCTGCCTGCAAAAGGGCTCGTTGTAAATCGCGGATGAGCTCCCTAACGACATTCTCATCTACAACCGAAGCCCCGAAAATCTTTTTCAGGGATTCATAAAGTGATGAACCCAGCTTCTCAAGGACCAAACCGCATTCTCCATCAATAGTTCTCGTTTAGCAAATATTAGGTTTATTTCAGCATAGATAAATCTATTTTGAACTAAATAAAAAGAGGGGGCACATGGCTGGGGGTAAGAGAAGCGGTTTAATTGATTTGAGGAGCGATACTGTTACGTTGCCAACCGAGGAGATGCTTGAGGCGATAAGGAATGCTGAGTTGGGCGATGATGTCTATAGGGAAGACCCAACTGTTAATAGGCTTGAGGAGATGGCTGCGAGGAAGATGGGCAAGGAGGCTGCTCTGCTCGTTCCAAGCGGGACGATGGCCAACCTAGTATCCCTTATGAGTAATGCAAAGAGGGGCGACTGCGTAATCCTGGAGGCTGAATCACATATATACTGGTATGAAGTTGGCGGCATATCGGCGATTGCTGGACTAATACCGTGGCCAATAAAGGGGCATATGGGCGCCCTAGATCCTAAGGATGTTGAGGAGGCCATAAAGCCAAAGAATATACATTTCCCAGAGACGACGCTCATCTGCATCGAGAACACGCATAATAGGGCTGGTGGAACAATAATCACGCCGCAACAGATTGAAGCCCTAAGTAGGGTTGCAAGGGCGTATGGGCTGAAACTCTACATGGATGGAGCGAGAATATTTAATGCCGCAGTAGCCCTGAGGGTTGATGTTAAAGAGTTCACCCGCCACGTTGACAACCTCATGTTCTGCCTATCTAAGGGGCTTTGCTGCCCAGTGGGCTCAATCATCGTCGGCGACGGCGATTTTATCGAAAGGGCCAGAAAAATTAGAAAGATGCTTGGCGGGGGGATGCGCCAAGCTGGCATAATCGCCGCCCCGGGCATAATAGCCCTAGAAAAAATGATAGATCGTTTGGAGGAAGATCATGTGAACGCCAAGCTCTTAGCTGAGGGAATAACGAGGATCGAGGGGCTTTACGTTGATTTGAGGAGGGTTCAGACGAACATAGTTTTAGTTGATGTAGGTGGTTTAGGCGTTGACTCTGACACGTTTATTGCTAAGCTTAGGGATCGCGGCCTTCTAGCATCAAATCACAGCAAGAACATGGTTAGAATGGTGACGCATTACGGAATTAAAAGAGAACATATTGAGAAAGCGCTAACAATAATTGGGGAGGTTGCGAGAGAATTAAGGGTGAAAAAGTGAAGATGTTTTTAGCCTCCCTTAACGCGCATAATCTTGGTTCTGCCCATTATACGCCAATACTCAACCTCCACTCCATTAGCGAGCCTAGACTTAATATCCTCCTGTGGCATTGGCACCTCAAAGACTTCATAGGTCTCTAAATCCATCATCTGAACGCTATTCTCCAGGACTGCTATTACCTGGCCGCTCCTCTTCTCAATTATTGGGACATCGACCTTTGCATCAACGGGCTTAACGAAGCTCCTCTTAACTCCATCGAACACGCCTAGGGCAACAACCCTAGCCTTAGCCGACCCATGCTTCCCAGGCTTCGACTTTGTTACCTCCACTATATGGCATGGCTCATTATCAATAATTACGTAATGTCCCTCCTTTAAATCGCCAACCTCAACGGGCTTACTCATACGCCTTCACCATGAACCTGCTACACTACACCACTATATGTTTAATATTTTCATTCCTCTAATATATTTTATTGCATGGTGAGAGGTTGGGCAAATCTGTTGGAATTACTGCGCGCTTAGACCGGGCAGAGGCTCTAAAACTAGCACTTGAAATCTTTGAGAAATTTGAGTTGGCAGGCTTTAATGTATTTTTTGAGAAGGAGTTGGCTAGACTTGTCGGTGAACAGGGGAGAGCCGTCCCCCTTGAGAAGATGATTACGGACTTAATTGTAATTATAGGCGGTGATGGAACAATACTTAGAACATGTTTGCGCATACCTAGACCTGAGACACCGATCCTTGCAATAGGTTTAGGTACACGGGCATTCTTAACGGAGATCTCGCATGAAGGGGCCCTTGAAGCCATAGACTCATATATTAGGGGCTCATATAAGATTGATACCCATAGTAAGGTCGCATCATTCATCGGCAATTTTAGGCTTCCAGACGCCTTAAATGAAGTATTTGTGACAACTAGGCACCTCGCAAAGATACTGCATGCAAAGGTATGGAAGGATAATATTGAGGTTGCGGAGTGCTGGGGCGATGGCATAATTATTGCCTCGCAGGTTGGTTCAACAGCCTACTCATTCTCAAGTGGCGGACCAATAGTAGACCCGGACATCGATGCACTCATATTGACGCCAGTGTGTCCAGCCAACCTCATACGCCCAATAGTCTTCCCGGCTAGCTCGCAGATAACCATAGAGATACTTAAGCCGAAGAGCGCGATAATCATCATTGATGGCGATTATCGGAGGGAAATAGGGGATAGCGAAAATAAGGTTACCGTGAGGCTTTCAGAGCATAAGGTAAACTTCGTTAGATTTAAGTATAACTTTTATAGGCGCTTAAGGGAGAGGCTTTTATTCCCAATGGAGGAAGAAGATGAGCAGAAAACGTAGAGCTTTAGTTCTTGATACCTCAGCGTTTATGGCCGGCTTTGACCCCTCAACGGTGAATGAGGAGACATTTACTGTTCCAGAGGTTGGGCTTGAGCTAAACGATAGATCTACACCGAAGTTGCGCTTTGTAACCTCCGTTGAAAGTGGAAGACTCCTTGTAGTTAATCCGTCACCAGAATATATAGAATTTGTTAAGTCTATTTCAGATAAGGTTGGGGACTCAGGCGCACTCTCTGAAACCGACATTCTAGTCCTATCCCTCGCGGCACAACTAAAAGATAGCGGATATGAGGCTGTAATTGTCACCGATGACTATTCAATACAGAACACCGCGGAGAAGATTGGGTTAAAGTATGCCCCACTAGCAAACTTCGGCATACGCTACCAATTTCACTGGATAATTTGTTGCCCAGCATGTGGCAAGAAGTACCCACCAAGCAAGAGGGAAATGGTATGCGAGGACTGCGGGACCCGCCTTGAGAGGATGCCGAAAAAGAGGGTTCCGGTGAGGGGGAAGGCTTAAAGATGAAAGTTAAAGGCTCAATTAATCTGAAAATGCTAAAATTGTCCGATCTCGGTGATTTCTTTTAGAAAGAAGCGCAGCTTTTCTTCTGGGACAGGAATTTTATATCTACCGTCCATCGAGGCCATTTCTCCAATACGCTTTGGCAGAACAAACATTATGGTCTCTCCCTCAGCCTTCTTATCATAATAGATCACCTTAATCATCTCATCAACATCAAATTCCATTTTAAGCGGCAGGCCGAGCCTCTCAAGGAGCCTATTCTGTCTCTCCCACTCGCTTATGTTCCAGAAGCCCATTCTCACAGCAACCCAGCCAGATAGTCTCATTCCAACAGAGACAGCCTCCCCATGCAGACACTTGTAGCAGCTGAGCCTCTCAAGGGCGTGTCCGGGTGTATGCCCGTAATTTAGAATAGACCTCTTATTCTCCTCGAATGGATCTTCCTCCACAATGGTCTTCTTTATCTCACATGATCTTTTTATAATGTAAATTAATGCTTCCTCATTAAGGTTCTTTATCCTATCCGTATTCCGCTCCAGATACTCGAAGAGACTACGGTCGTAAATCACGCCATACTTGACGACCTCGGCCAAACCGCTAATAAATTCTCTTCTCGGTAATGTTCTTAGTAACAATGGATCAATGTAGACTCTCCTCGGCTGATAGAACGATCCGAGGAGGTTTTTCCCCTCATTGGTGTTCACTCCCGTCTTACCACCTATACTGCTATCAACTTGAGCCGTCAGGGTCGTTGGAACCTGAATGTATGGTATCCCACGCATAAATATTGAGGCGGTAAACCCTCCGACGTCCCCAACAACTCCTCCTCCAAGCGTAATTACCGCAGACTTCCTGTCGATATTATTTCTAAGTAGCTCGCGAGCCAGGTAGCTAACCGTATCCAAGTTCTTTGATTCTTCACCAGCCGGGAAATCTATGAGGCAAGCGCTTAGACCCTCCTCACAAAATCTATTGAGGAGGCTCCTACCATAAACGTCTCTTAGAGCAGAGTCAGTTATTATTGCATATCTGTTCCCAAGAGGATTCCTCTTTAAATCAGACGGTATCCCATTGAGTAAACCGAAACCTATGAGGATTTCATAAGATTCGTCGAGAAACCTCTTCAAGCTTAGGCGCAGGGCTTCAACCATAATTCTTCACAAAACAAAGAATTTAGCAAAATAGTTATTTTTACTTTAAAGGGTAGGAGGGTGTTTTCAGCGGAGTTTATGGTGCATCACTCTTCCGTAGAGTTTATAGCATATATCTTCTTGCAAGCGTCAATTATCTTCTTAAGCTCACCCGGGGTGATCATCTGTGGGCCGTCTGATAACGCTTCATCAGGGTTATAGTGAACCTCTATCATTAATCCATGCGCGCCAGCGGCTATTGCAGCCTTACTCATCGGGTATATTATGTCCCTGCGCCCGGTCCCGTGGCTTGGGTCCACTATTATTGGCAGATATGTCTCCTTCTTTATCACCGGGACAGCACTTAAGTCAAGGCTATAACGCGTGAATTGGCGTCCCCTCCCAATCGGGAGAATTCCCCTTTCACAGAGGATTATATCCTTGTTTCCCTGCGCCGCAGCCCGCTCGGCGAATGAAAGGAACTCCTCTATACTTGCGCCGAAGCTCCTCTTTAAAAGGATAGGCTTCTTCTGCTTCGCAGCCTCCTCAATCAGATCTTGGTTATACATGTTTCTTGCACCAATCTGGAGGATATCTACGTACTTTGCGACCAACCCCACATGCTTTTCACTCCTAACCTCGGATACAGTCGGCATCCCATATTCTTCGCCAGCCCTAGCCAGATACTCTAGGCCGTCTTCGCCTAAGCCTTGGAATGAGTGAACGGATGTTCTGGGCTTGAAGGCGCCGCCGCGCAGTATATCTGCGCCAGCCTCATAAACCTCCCGCGCTATTCTAAATATCTGCTCTTTACTCTCAACCGCGCATGGCCCAGCTATGAAGACTGGCCTATTATTGCCTCCAATCTTCACCTTCCCAACCTCTATAACTCTATCCTCTGGAAAGAAGTTTCTTGAGACAAGCCTATAGGGCGAAGTAATCCTATAAGCCTTCTCAACGCCGGGCAGTGTTGCTAGTCTCTCAAAGTCCACCTTATCCTCATCACCTATCAAGCCTATCACCGTCTGAAACTCACCCCTAGAAACATCAACACGCAAACCATACTTCTCCCTAACAAGCCTAACTACACGCTCAATATCCTCTTCACTCGCCCCAGGCTTCATCACAACAGCCATGCAACCACCATCACCAAAACCTAACAACTACAAAAAACTAACTAACAAAAATTTAAATTAATCGTTATCGAGATAACCAAAAAGGTAAAATCTAACCCAAAAAATAAAAGAGATTGAGGTGCCGGGGTACCCAAGCCTGGACAAATAGAGGGTCGGAGCCTTCTAGGCTATGGGGGAGGACTTAAGATCCTCTGGCGTAGGCCGTCGTGGGTTCAAGTCCCACCCCCGGCACCAGTACCCCTAGTTCTGGTGCCTTACACATAGCCTCTCCTTTTAAGTCTTCGGGTACAGAGTTTAGTGTGAATGCGGATATACATGAGGTTGGTAAGAGGCTTGAGGCTGCCAGGGCTAGACTTAGCGGTCTAGAACATAGTGAGCTACTGCTAAAGTTCTTGGATCACTTAGAGAGTTTAGGCTTGTCTAAGGCTAGGGTTCTGAAGTACGCAAACCATCTATCTAAGATATTTAGGCATGTGGCGTTTGACCCCTCGGCTGCCACTAAGCATGATATTGAACGCGTGGTTGCGTGGATTAATCGGCAGCCCTATAGGGAGTGGACTAAGCACGGCCTTAAGATGGCTGTTAGGAAGCTGGTTCAATATGCTAAGTATGGCAGCTGTGATGGGAAGACACCGCTGCCGCCAGAGGTCTCCTGGATATCTATGAGGGTTGATGAGAGGGATAGTAGGGTTAAGCCAGAGGCCCTGCTGTCAATTGATGATGTTAAGGCTATGATTAATGCTGCTGAGAATGAGCGGGATAGGGCGCTTATATCAGTCCTATTTGAGGCGGCATTAAGGCCGAGCGAGCTATTGACTATGAGGGTTGGAAGCGTAGAGTTCAGGGACAACTACTGCCTAATATCTGTATGCGGCAAGACGGGCCTCAAGAGGATACCGCTAGTGGCAAGCCATAAGCTCCTATTGGACTGGCTGATGAAGCATCCTAGAAGGCATGACCCGGATGCACCGCTATGGATGTCGCTAAGCAATAATTCTAGGAGCGAAGCTATGAGCTACTACTATTTCAGGAAACTCATAAAGGAGCTGGCCAAAAAGGCTGGGTTGAGGAGGGATGTTTGGCCATATCTTTTTAGGCACTCATGCCTAACAGCCCTGGCAAAGATCCTGACAGAGAGTAAGCTTGAGCTTTATGCTGGCTGGGTTCACGGCTCAAAAATGGCTAGGCGCTACGTGCACTTCTCAGCAAGAGACCTGGAAGATGCAATCCTAGAGATCCATGGGCTTAAAGAAGCTAAGCGGGCTGATAGAATACTGAAGCCAGCACAGTGCCCAAGATGTGGAAGCATGAACCCGCCGAACAATGCTAGGTGTGAGTTCTGCGGCTACATACTGGACAAAAGTCTAGCGCTTAAGGTTAAGGAGGAGAGGGTGAAAGGACTCGAAGAAATACTCATCCGCCTCGAGAAGCTCGAGCAGATCGTTTACTCGTTCCTGAACGGTAAAGGCGGATCTCCTCCTCAACAGCAGACTTAAGCAGCCTTATCTCCTCAAGCAACCTCTCAAGATCACGCCTCCTAACTAGCACAAACTCTTCACCATACACCCCTAACACCAAAAAACTAGGTGCACCAAAATTTAAAAATGGCGGCCATGTAAGAAACCGCCCCATCATAAATAATATCCTGAACTCATTAAACTAGTGTCTCAAAAACAAAATGTAGATAGGGCGAGCGAGTGGTAAGAGCCGTTTTAAGAGATATGAGTTTTCCCTCTTTAAATAGGCGCCAGCGCTCTTAATTAATTCTTTTAATGAATCCTGAAGCTGAGGCTCTCTACTCATAGCAAAAATAGTTATGGTGTAACAAATAAAAACCTTTAATGCACTATGTGCTTAAGGCGATTTTCCCGCATCCATGAAACCTCCTCAAGCGCAGCAGCCTCACGCCCCAAAATAAACTTAATTTTTCGACAGCCTATGACACGGTTACAACTGAAAGCTTGGTTTAGGAAGCATGGTTAAGCCTGCTTACCCGCGTATGGGGTGTATGCGGCCCCTGATAGCGCTTGTCTGTTTTTCTTAATGTTTTTTGCTGTGGAATCTTCCAGTTTAATGATGGTTGTTGGGGGCTTTTGCTCCGTCATCAGGGTCCTTTCTTTTTCAATTCTATGGTTCCATCATCTTTAAGTGTGAGGTGGTACTCCTGCCACATAGCGTATTGTCCTGTCCACTGGCCTCTTGGAATAAAGATGTGTAAAGCATGTTTATAGACGACGGGCTTTGGGGCAGGCGGATAAGCTCTTTCTACCTCAGGGAGGCGGGGAACCGGCAATCTATATCCTAAGGAAACCTGAGTATATTCCCCACCATAGACGACAAAATCAGCCTTAATTTCGACGACAACAACATCCACACTATAAGCCATGAGCTCTCCGTCTCATTTTCCCTAGACGGACAGCGCATGGCGCGAGAAGCCATAAGCACGCTTACAAAAAAGAAGAAAAGAAAAAAATAAAGCGGGCGCGAGAAGCCAAATATGGCGCGGGTAAGCCGGCTTACATGGATAGCTTGGCAATTATATCTGTCTTTTAAAGGGTTGCCTGAGTCCTTTTTTCAGGTGCCTCTGCATGGTAGAGTTTGATAATGTTGTTTTTCCCGCGAGGCGGCTGTTGTTTGGGCTGTCGGCCGCTTTCCAGGCTCCTCTCTAAGCCGCCTGTCCAGGGTTCTCGGCTTTAATTACCTGACGCTTAGGGGCTGTGTTAAGAGGCTCTGCTACGCTGGCTTCCTGAGGGCTGAGGTTAGGGGGAGATCCTTCAGGATTTTCCTAACTGGGGAGGGGATGATGCTCCTCAAGAGGATTAACGCTGCGTTGAGCGCGATCAACAATAATGACCTTAAGACTATCTTTAAAATCTCGCTGCCCATTAGGCTCGGCGGCCTCTTCAATGCCCCGGTTAGAATCATAATGAGCCCTAAGCCCTCGGATTACAAGAGGATTTCGGCGGCGGCCCTCAGGTTCCTAAGCGAGCTACTTGAGGACGAGGGCTTCCTCAGCGCGGCCGCTAGAGAAAGGAGGATCCAGGTTAACATAAGCATCGATCTAAGCGGCGCAGGGATCCCGCCCGGGCAGCTTGAGGGCATCCTCGCAGCGGCCGTCAGAGAGGGAATGAAGAGCGTAGAGGGGCAAAGCAGCAGTTTCTAAATAGATGGATTTTTATAGACGTTTTAGTGTATTCCGTATTCGATGTGTGGAGCGCCGAATGGGCTTCATGCCCAATATGTGGCGAAGTGGAGCTCAGGATGAGGGGAGCCCCGTTGCCCCAGAAAGCCCCCAATGAAATAATTGAGGGGGAAGGGATGAAAATCCATGAATCCCACAACGGAAAGTGTGTCATAATATGACACGCTCATGAATTATAATCGCGATTTGTCCGGACAAAATTCAATTTCAGTACAGGTGCGTGTCATAGTATGACACACTTCTATTGCTTTCGGCTATTGCTTGTCCGTCACTTTGTGTTTGCATGCCTTCTTCTCCCCTTTTTCTGCTCCGCTTGCGCAGGCTGGCTTAAAAAAGGGGGGTTTATAGGTGGGATATTAGTATGAAGAGGGAGAAGTTGAGAAGCATAGTAGAAGTAGTCTGACGCTCA
>JAWAZE010000027.1:0-14738 GCA_038817885.1 Bathyarchaeia archaeon
CAGGAAGATAAGGCGCGAGGATTTGAGGGCCGTTTACAGCGACGTCATGAAAACTCTGCATGACGAAGCACTCCATAATGGAGTCTATAAACCTGATGAGGCGGAATACGCCATCAAGCAGGTGGAGAAGATCCTCAGAGATCTTAAAGAAGGTTAAAGCGGAACAGGTTAGGTATATAACGCCACAATGGGTGATGGGCTTAAAATAGTTGACTAGTGACGTAGGCTTTCAGAGCTAATTTGCCTATTCAGTACTGCTAGCATTAAGAGCGATAATACTTGTGTTAGGGTTGCGTAGCCTATCGCTATTGGCGCTGATAACTCTAGTAGGAAAGTTATTATAAAGCCCCCGACGCCCCATGAAACCCCGTAAAGCATTCCGAAGATGCCATAGGCTACCGCCAGCCCATCTCTATCGGCTATATCCGCTATGGACGCCCTCATGATCGTCTCTGAAACGCCCATTGTGACGCCCCAGAGAACCGCCATTACATACGCTAGTGTCGTGACCCTTGTGGTTAACAATAATGTTATCATCAGCGTTGTTATGGGCGCTATATAGAGACTCTTAAACTTTATCGTATCATATAAGTAGCCTATTGGGAGGGCTATGAGGGCGTCTACACCCATCGCAATCGCATATAGTATCGCTATATCAGCGTCTCCCAGAACCCCCCAATACTTTAGGAAGTAGGATGCTATAGCCCAGTGCACAAAGCCTAGGGACTGCAGGGTCATTGAGAGCACGTATAGCCAGAACCTTCTGCCTAAACCCCTAAACGAGATCTTTTTCGGCGAAAACTCAACGCTCTTAATCTTTGGGTAAAGAGACCATGCTGTGAACACGAATATCATAACCAATATGCCCGGAATTAGAAGTATTAGAAATGCTTTAGAGTAATCGTAGTGTATGAGCATGTATGCGAAGAGTAGTGGGCCTGCTAGGGCGCCTGCTTGATCCATAACCTCGTGGAGGCCGAAGCCCCTCCCCCTACCAACCCCTTCCGTAACCTCGGCTAGAATCACATCCCTCACGGGAGTCCTTAAGCCCTTCCCAACCCTCTCTAACAGGTATAGTGATGTTGCGATCCACCAGAAGCCAGCGAAGGCAAGGAAGGGTAAAACCATAACATTCATGGCGTAGCCCAACGCTACAAAACCCCAGAAGGCGACTGAAGACCCAAAATAAGATGCTAGCGCACCGCTTACAAACCTAAGAACATATCCTACGAATTCACCTACGCCAATAATGGATGAAGCGATAGGCGGAGCGCCCAAATGCTCTAGATAGGCTCCACTAGCAGACCTAGCCCCCTCATAAACCATATCGGCAGCTAAAGAGATAAGCCCAAGTAGCACAAACACCATTAAGATTCTTCTATTCATTCTTAATCGCTCACTACGTTAAACCTGACAATAAGAAGAAATATTTAAGGGTATTCGTCAAATCAATGAATATGTGTAGGCATGATAATACCATCACTACCCCATATATGCTATAACATTAGCGCTGACCTATGCCACTATAGTAACATTGCCAGCTACCGATATCGCTAAAATTGCAGTATACAAGATGTTTGGCCACATATAAAACTTTCTTAATTTACGTCACTTACTGACAAATAACTTAGAACAAAGAAGCATAAGATATTTTGATGTACTCTTTGCTTCGCTTTCTTCTGCATTTTATAGATGATATCAAGGTCATAATATTGGTTAGTAAGAGGCGGGATCTCTTGAAATTGCAGGAGAAGCTTGGTGTTTATGTAGCTGCAGTTCATGAAGCGGGCGCTCCACTCAATAAGAATCAGCCAAGAAGTCTGGGAAACAGCCCGAAAACTAGGCCTAAACATCTCAAGAATCTGCAAAAAGCACTTATCCAAGAAATAAACCACATTTCTCAGACAGAATCAAGAAATGGGGAAAACCTTGGGGGCGAATTTTTGGGAGATTTTGGTGCGGCCGCCGGGATTTGAACCCGGGATCGCAGGCTTGGAAGGCCTGTGTCCTAACCAGGCTAGACGACGGCCGCATCTCTCTTAATATTACCTAAATATTATCTAAGATAAAAGAGAATTATGTGGTTTAATTAATTTTTTGCCAGGCTGGCTTTGTAAACAAGGTATTTTATGTATGGGTCGCACCAGTGGCTCCAGTATTGGGCGTAATTTTTTACTGGTACTGGGTTAGATGAGTATTCCTTTGCTGGGGATGGGTTCTCTCCGGTTGGTAGACTAAATAATTCATTAACGTAGCCTATTGCTCCCTCAGATACCATGTGATCTAGGTTACTGATTAATATACCATAAATCTCTTTCTCCATATTCAGCTCCCTCATAATCTCTATCAGGTATGGTGTATCTCTAGGCCACACTACAGCTCCATGATACTCCATATCTCCTAAATATGGTCTCCTCTCAACATCCCTAACAAGCACCCCAAAGATCTCATATCCATCGCCCAGCTCCACGAGCTTCCTTCTAACCAGTAACCGTTCTATGTCGTTCCACATGGCTGTAAGATCTTTTTTATCATAGAATGTCCTCATTTGAGATAGGATGGACACGAGACAAAGGGAGCTCCTAGTACAATCCTTTAAGCCGCTTATAGGATCGACCGTTATGGGTGGTAAATGATTGCCCCGCAGAAACCACCTCTTATACCCGCAGAGTAGCTTCGATCTAAACTCATAGAATTCATTGGGAGGCTTCTCACCGGACTCAGCAAGCAACCTTATCAATCTATTTAGACATTCTATGAAAAGCGAGTTTACTTCAACGAGGGCAAAATTATCTGTAGGGGAGACCCTACCAATCCAGTCCAGGGGGAGTCTAGTTGGCCACACCACGCCGTCAATGGGGTATAGAACATCAAGCCAAGAAGAATTCGCCCCGCAGACTATTAATCCATCATGTAGAAAGCATCCTGAGAAGCCGCTGGGGGACTTCAGCATCTTATAGGCTTTAAGCATAATCTTCATAGACTCCCTTAGCAAAATACTCTCTTTTGTCTTCTCATACAACATCGTTACAACATTAATTAGTTGTGGGAAGGCGTCGCTCACGTAATCGCCCCTATCAACAAACACCTTTAATCCATTGCACCTATATGTAACCAGTATCAGGAACCTCACTAAATCAACAAGCCATCCAGAGAGACCAAAAATTTCTGTGTATGTCAGCATGTTCCATCTTAAGCCTTCAAGTAGGTCTCTAGCCCAGACCCTCTTAAACCACATGGATCCAGCCTCGGGTGCAATTATAGAGTCTAATGGCACGCCAAAGCTAATCAGCTTATCCATCCTAAGCATGATGGCACCCATAATCTGAGGCGATAGGCCCGGAGAGCATTTCCTCAGGATCGTGTGGAATTTTCTGAGGCAATCCTTAACAATATATTTAATGTCTATAACTTTTATTTTTAGCAGGGGGACGCTGATCTCAAGGATTCCCTTCTCGGAGATTAAGGCTATTGGCGCCTGAACCCTTCTCATATGCCTAATAAAGAAGACCTTCTCATTCTCAATTCTTCTCCAGCCCTCACCAAGCTTATATGTCCACTCCAGAAGCAAATCCAGTTTTTTAACGCTATCAAAGCCCCTTATCTCAAGCTTTAGTGGGGCTGCACTTGACCTCACAATTAAAGCGCCATTCCTCTCATAAATTGTATAACTTGGCTCCACATAAGATTCCGCATTCCTTACATCGAGTATCGGGATAAATATTGAGGGTCTTTGTGCATGGGCTGAGATAACCGCCTCACCATTCTTAGCATCCACCGAGATCGTTACCACGTAGTTCTCACCGTTCTCATCAACATAGACGTAGTCTGCCGAGGCCCTTCGAGAAAGAACTGATACTGGCTTTAAATTCTCCGCATTTAGAGCACGGTAATACAGTGCATCCAGAATCTTATATAACACATTATCTATAGGCCCGACCAGGAGACCCTGCCAGGAGAAATCTCTGTTGCCGCCATGCATTATGCCTAGGCTAGTTGGTATCGGTGCGTCGAAGCTTGATGTAGAGTATTCGATTACGCTATCTCTTATTAGAACCTGCTTGTTACGGGCATAATCCCAATCCGAATCCTCAGCAACATCAAATTCACAGCAAACGCTGTAATCACCTGCAACCTCAATTTTAGTCATATTTTCACGCACTAATCGTTAACAACCATAAAATTCTTATATAAACCCTTAAAAACTAAAATTTTTAGGGAACAGAAAAAAATGCCACTATTTATGCATACTTCTTACACTTATAACAGTACCATCTCTGGTATTGCGGTATCCATGTAAGCGGTCCTCCACAGGTTGGGCAAATGTTTGCTTGGGCTTGCTGAGGCTGCTGGGCCGCAGGAGCCTGCGCTGGGCGTTGCTTTAAGATGACAAAATCGCCTACAGCCTGGACGTCTTCCCATGGAATCTCTTTTGTTGAACCATCCTTCCCATCTATATATAGCGATATGCCCAACCTCCCAACCGTGAAGCTTATATCCCTAACAGTTCCTATTAAATACCCACCACCATCTATAACTTGCATCCCAACCAAGCGCTCCCTCGTCACGCTTCTCTCTCTTGCCTGAGACATAACCTTAACTCCAACTACTTCTAAAATTAAATTATGCCGAATATCAATTTAAGCCTTTTTAAACGCATAGAAAGATTAATAAGGATCAAAGGATTATAAAACAAAGTATGTCAAAATCAGTAGAATCGATTAGTAAAAGCTTTGATATTTCGGCAAAAAATCCAATATTATTGGTCCCATATATCGCCCCGATCATAATCCAGATAACCTTTAATGTGTTGGCGCACTTATTTCCCATAAGATATTATTATGGACCCTTCCTCATAGCCGAAGTACCGAATACAGGCCTAATTATACTTGGCTCATTCATCGCCGGGATCGTTGGCTTCATAGCCGCCTGCATGCTTGTGGACATGGCTAACGATTTCATTAACGGTCGGCCCATAAACCTAAGTAAAAGTTTAAGTTATGTAAGGGGTAGAATTGGCATGTTAATCGTCCTAGCTATAATCGCGGCTATATTCAGCATCACCATAATTTTGCTCCCAATAGCAATGTTTGTTGTGGTCGTGGCAATAATCGAGGGAAAAAATGTCGCCGAAAGCATTAAAAAGGCCTTTAGTTTTGTATCAAGAAACCTCGGTGAAGTGGTGGTCTTCATAATCATTGTGATAATTGTGGGGCTAATATTTTCATATGGTTTTTCATTAATTCCGGTAGTTGGAATATACATTGGAAACATTATAGGCTGGATCATAAACGCGATCTTCACAATCTCAGCAGTACACCTTTACCTCTCACTGGAGCAGTTGCCTCCCCCACCACCTCCACCACCCCCACCATAAACTACATTTTACCGTAAACCAAAACATTTCTTTTTTAAGCTAATCTTTTGATAAAAATAGTCACTCCTCAACAACTTTTACAACAAATTTCCTAATTAAGAAGAATGTGTTCTTCGATAATATACTTAAAACCTCTTTTAAGTAAGTCTCTACGCTTTGCGGCCTTTCAGTCTCGATCTCAATAATTATTTTCTTCAATCTATTCTCCCCCATCACCCACATTTTTTATAAGCAGGAACTTGCATTTGATTTTCTCAGCAGCCTTTTTATCATTTTCCTTATCACCGACAAAAAGAACCTCCCTTGGATCCGCATCAAACATTTTAATGGCCGCCTTTATCTGCTCATACCTATCGAGGGAGAACTCTCTAGTGACAACAAAATCGAATGATAAACCAGTCCTCTTTATGATTTCCTTAACAGCCAATTCGCCCTGCAATGTCACAAGACACCTAACTTTATCTCGGAAATCGCTATAAATTTTCATTCCTTCCTTTATTTCCTTCATATTTTGAACCGCCTCGAGTTCATATTTATCTAAGAGTCTAAAGATCTTCGTTTGGTCCTTTTCGCTGATGTTAAAAAGAATATTTAGGATAAAGCTGGTTTTCTTCATCTTTAACATACTAGATATTTCAGCTCTAAGCTTTTTATAATCAATTGGAAGGTGAACCAGTGTGCCATCAAGGTCAAATATTACAATCTTTATATGCTCATGGTTCTCTCCACTCATACATCCTCCCCACGACTTCGCCATTTTCCATTAGGCATGCGGGCGCATCAATATGCCTAATCCAATATAGTCCCTCGGGTAGAACATTAAACTTAGGGAGTTTAGGAGCACTCTCGTTATAGGCTAATTTCAGGTAAATATATGGGAAATTGGCGCGGTAATCGCCATAGAGCACTTTGCTAGCATAGGAGAAGAAAAAGGATGTTGTGAACATTCTGCCAACATTAATTTCCGTCACATAGGGAACTCCTACAGAATTCTCTTTCAAGTCTACACAGGCGATCCCGCTGAAGTTTGGGTCTATTGCAAGAACAGCCTCAACGGCATTTTTGTTAACTCTTTCATCATGAATTGTCCTTTGAACAGCTGGTGTCCCCGTCACACCTGAAGGAGATAGCTCTGGATAAATGTATTCAAGGCGCTCCCTAGCCATCGAAACTATAAGCTCCCCTTCCTTCCAAATACTGTGAAAAGCTATATTTCTGCCACCTAAATATTCCTGCGCGATGAACTCCCAATTTAAGCCTCTGGCTTTCCAATATCTGATCCATGAAATTGCAGTCTCAACATTATAAGCTGGAGTACTCCCCCTTCCTCCAGCCCCATATCTAGCTCTAACCCATATTGGACTGCCAAACTCCTTAAAAGCCCTCATAACATCTTCTTCAGATCTGATTAAAATGGCTCTCGCGGTAGGAACGCCCTTCTCAAGCCATACTCTTGTTGCCTCAAATTTATCTTGGCATATTCTAACAGTCTCTTTTGATGGCAAGAATGTCAAAGCTTTGAGATCTTCCCTGTTTTCGGATAAAACTCTCACTTCGATATCTGGTTGTGCATAAACAAAATCTATATTTTCCTTCCGAATAATCCCATTTAGGGTTTCAATATATTCTTTCTCGGTAGCCCGAGGAACGATATACTTTGAAGCGACGGGAGCTAAATGTATTCTATATTTATTTACGTCAACCCCAACAATATAAATTCTTTCTGGAGCAATTCTGAGAGACAATATAAAGTTTATTGCTGCTGGACCACCTGCGCCCGTGACTAATACTCTTTTCATTCAATATGCCTCCTCTACCTCATAGGCTTGATATGCTATCTATAGAATTGAATTTCACATCACTAACCTCGTTTCTCTAATCAATCTATTCTGTTTCTCCATCAAATGTGAAACCCCGACCCATACTTATTAAAATATCCCTTCCTTCAACATTTTTCATCCCCCTTCATACGTTCTCTCGAAATTTCTTCAATAACTCTTTCGATAACGTCAACTGGATTCTCGAGCTTAAGAAGCTTTTCTTTAACATTAAACTTTTTCCCAAGCAATGATTTTGCATAATCCATTACTTCATTCGGCTTTACTGTAAATATTGGAAAACCTTTTTCACGAAGGTACTCATTAACCTCAGAATGACCGAATATTGGAATCACTATACTTGGTACGCCTTGTAAAGCGGCTTCCCTTGCAATGGTTCCACCAACGCTAACCACTAAATCGGCTTCAGCAACTAAGTTTGCAGAATCAACAAAATCCTCTGGAACTATAAAACCCTTTATTGGTTTTCTCTTGTATCTAGAAAGAAAAACGACTTTACCATATTTTAAAAGTTTTTTCGCAATTTTTAATGTTATGTCCTCCTTTCCTTCAGCATAAGTAGCTTTTACCTCCATTTGTCTCACTATAATCAATGGATATCCATAATCAAATTTTTGCTGGGGTTGCAAATCCCTAATCCATGCCACTTCATCAACACCATTGAACCTTATTATTCTCTTTATGGGATAAGTTCTCAAATGTTCGCCAGACATAACGTTTGAAACAACTAAAACGTCAACAAGAGGTAATGTGAGGCGGTTCACTTCCTTCGCATGTGCAGTATCATGTGTACAGATAATAGGAATTTTAAGACCAAAGGCGACACGACACTGCTCAACCGAGCAATGGGATACCGCTATATTTGGCAAATCCTCTTTAAATATCCTACAGAACATTATTTGTCTCTTTAAGCTTTCATAAAGCCTTGTAAACCGCGTTCTAGGATCGTATCTTCCTACAACTTTGAATTTTATGCCTAAATATTTTGCAAGCTCTATCGTATCCGGATGCTTTCTTGTCGTGAATATTATTTTGTGCCCTTTCTCCTCTAGGCGTTTTGTTATGGCCGCTCCGTATCGTATGTGTTTTCCCGTGCATGCATCATACCATATTTTCATGGCTTTTCGCCTCCTTTAGCGGGCTATGGATACTAGTATGGCGATTGTGGTCGTGAGTGTGAAGAGTGATGACACTAATAGAACTAATTTTCGCTCCGTTGTTGGGTGGTAGTGGGCTATTAGGGTTAGGAGACTTCTTCTATGACTTGCCCTGAGCGTTGATCCATCCATCTCAAGCCTAGCCCTCCGCTTCAGGAATAATGCGTTAATTAGGACTAGCGATGAGTTGAGTATGTAGGGGATTATGGATATAGCTAGGGTCTGCTCTATATTGGCTATAATGGCGTATGACGCCAAAGTTATTCCAAGAGCAAAAGAGCCGGTATTCCCAATAAAAATCTTCCCCCTAAAATTATAGTATGCTAGTAGCCATGAGACGGCTAATGGAGCGCATAGGAGAAACCAAGTCTCACGCCCATGAACTATTGAAGTGATGAGCATTCCTGTTAGGATTATTGATGGGCATATGGATTCTAAGCCATTCAATCCGCCGAGCTGATTGACGGTGTTGGTTGTTATAGTGACCATTAGCGGAATTATTAGGAAGTAGTATAGTGGCCCAAGGTCCACCTTCCCCCAAAAATATGTGCTCATGGAGGTCTCACCCTCACGAAGGATAATTAATGGTAAGGCTGCTATAAGCGGTAAAAAGGCTTTATATCTCCATCTAATATCGATCCAATCATCTAGAAGACCTATAAAGCCGCCGAAGAGTATACATGAAGCTAACGTTAATGCCGATAGTCTATTCCACCTCTGGAGACCTTGCAGGATAAAGAGGTAGATTGCTGATGTGAGGACATATATTACGCCAAGCCCATTTGGAACCAGGGGTTTTCCAGGCTTATGCTCATCTGGAGTCCTAGGAAACATCTTCAGCATTTTCAAGCACCCTTTCCGCTGCTTTACTCAAATGAGATTATTAATCGCGCCTCTAATCTTATTAGCTTTTTAGTTAGCTTTTTAGATGGTAATGCATATTTATACTAGATAATAGCGCATCACCACAATTAACTTTGTCCTAGAATACTTAAAAGTTGAATGCGGGTTGTTGGTAAATTGGGCGTGGGTCAGATTCGACTTAGATATTCCGGCTTCATCTTATTCGCTTTTAGGCTCGCTAGTGTCGGAACAAGCCTGCTCTTTACACTGATGATTACTAGGAGCATATCACCTGAGGAGTATGGGATTTTCGGCAACTTTGGTGATGTCGTCTCATACTTTACACTAGCATCTACAATAGTTCCATTTTGGGTGACGAGGTTTGTTGCTAGGGGCCACCCAGGTTCATCGAAAACTGGGCTTGTAGCGAACCTCTTAGTGGCTGCCCTCTCCGCCATGATATATTTATCTGCACTCGGCTGGATTATGGGCGCCCTTCAGATTGGCAGAGAACATTTCATCTTCTATTTGGCTGGCGTTGCCCTAATATTCGCCGTTCACTTATCGGCGGTTTTAGAGGCCATCCTATATTCTAAGCGCCCTGAGACTCTAGGCTTCGGATTGTTCGTTTTCGAGATAAGTAGGGTTTTCTTGGGTTTTCTAATCATTCTCATCTTCAGATTGGGCTTAATTGGCATCTTATTTAGCCATGTGACAGCCACATTAATTCAATCAATATTTTATCTGAGACTTTTGCTGCGCGAGTTTGTGGGGGGCATAAGGTGGGATTATGTGAGGGTGTGGCTTAAGGGTTCACTACTAAATGTACATGGTATTATAAGCGGCAGAATACTCACGCTGGCAAACATCTTCCTATTCATCTATTGTGGCGAGTTGTCAAGAGCCTATTATGGCGCATCATCGGCAATGGCCTCTATAATCGGATACTCATCATCGCTGGCCTTCGCCCTATACCCAAAACTCCTCTCTGGAGCCGAAGCAAAAGATGCGGAGCTTTCGTTAAAGATGGTTCTAATGTTCGCCATACCAATGTCTCTAGGCGCAATTGTTCTCTCCGAGGAGATCCTCTTAATTCTCGGCCAATCCTACGGCCCCGCTTGGCTGGCCCTTACAATATTAGCATTAAATATGCTGGTATCGGCTCCTTCTTCAGTTTTTGATTCGGTCATAAGTGGGATAGAGAGACTTGATGCCGACGCAAAAATATCTTATAGGAGGGTTGTTAGGAGCAGACTATTTCTTTTGCTGACGCTATATTATGTTCAAGCAGCAATTGTTACGCCGCTTTCTTACCTTATTTTCAGCTCGATGCCCTTATATGCCTTAACAGCCGTCGTTTACCTCGCCATAATCAGCACGATAGCTAATATTATTGTGACCCTAGCTAAGTATGTTTTAGCAAGGAGATGTCTAAAGTTTAGCATTCCATGGGTCAGCATCGTAAAGTATCTTAGTGTCTCCTTAATTATGGCTCTAATCTTATGTTTGCTCCAGACCCCCGCAAGGCTCACAATAACTGTGGCTAAAACCCTTTTCGGTGGACTAGTGTATTTCTTTATTCTCCTAGCAGTCGATAGGGAGACTAGAGAGATAGCTAGACTTGTTGTGGGAAAAGCCTCCAAGATGCTGAATGAGATTGGGTTGGTGGAAAATGAATTTAAGGGATAAGCTCTCAAGCATACTGAGCCCCGCAGAACTCAGTATATTATGTAAGTCCTTTGATATAGTGGGGGACATAGCCATTCTAAGGATACCGGAGGCTCTTGTTGATAAATGCGGCGTGATAGCCGAGGCTGTTATGCAGATACATAGAAACGTTAAGACCGTTTTATGTCAGGTCGGTCCGGTTTCAGGTGATATGCGCCTGAGGGAGCTGATGTGGCTATGCGGTGAGATGAAAACGGAGACCATACATAGGGAGCATGGCTGCCTATTTAAGGTCGACTTAGCTAAATGTTACTTCTCACCAAGGCTCCTATACGAGCGTATGAGAATTGCTAGGCAGGTTAAGCCAAATGAGGTAATAGTCAACATGTTTGCTGGAGTGGGCTGCTTCTCAATTATAATCGCCAAACACTCTAAAGCTAGAAAGGTTTACTCAATTGACATTAACCCGGATGCGGTTAAATTTATGCAGGTAAACATTGGCCTAAATAAAGTCTGGGATATCGTCGAGGCGATTGGGGGGGACTCGAAGGACGTGATTATATCTAAGTTGAGGGGCGTTGCGGATAGAGTTCTTATGCCCTTACCTGAGAAGGCTTACGAATACCTAGACTATGCGTTAATGGCTCTGAAACCATCTGGTGGCATAATACACTACTATGACTTTGAGCATGCAAGTAAGGGTGAGGATCCGATCATAAAAGTTGGTGAGAAGGTCTTAAGAAAGCTTTCGGAGATGAAAGTAAACTTTAATGTGATGTTTGCTAGGATTGTTAGAACTGTTGGTCCAAGATGGTATCAAGTAGTTTTAGATATACTTATAACTGGTCAAAAATAACAATATTAATTGCACTTACACCCTCGGTGGTATATTATGAAAAGAAGATTGATGGAAATTCTCGCATGCCCAATCGACAAGCATCACCCACTGGAACTTTATGTCTTTGAGGAAGGGGAGGAGATTATTGAGGGCATTATTGTCTGCCCAAAATGTTTACGCTGGTATCCAATAAGGGATGAGATACCGGAAATGCTTCCGGATGAGCTGAGGAATAAGAAAGAGGATCTGGAGTTCTTAATAAAGTGGAGGGACAAGGCGCCTAAAAAGATTCTTTTTGAGGGCAAGCCGTTTAACTTAAGTGAGAAGTAGATTCCCTCAAGGCACATAAGTTTATGTCCACCTTATATTGACGACGCCCCCCTCAGCTGCGGACCTCAATGCTGCTTCAGCTATCTTCAAAGCCTTTATTCCATCAACCCCAGAAACGAATGGATCTTTATCGTTTATTATACAGTCGATAAAGTGCTCCAATTCTTTTTTAAGGGGCTCCTCCCATTCATGTCTAGGAGTTAATGTCTCTTTGTGAGTTTCTATTGTTACCTCCTGCGTTATATAATCCAAGTTTACTATGGCCTCGCTTCCAGTAACCATGAGTTTCCTAACTTTATAGGGTGTAAGCCAGTTAGCCTCAATGAGGGCTGTCTTACCACTTGGGAAAGTAAGCATTATCTGGGCATAATCCTCAAATTTTTCATGGCGTAAGCGCCCCGCCCTCGCATAAACTGATATCGGATCCTCGCCAAACAGGAAACGAATAATATCTATATCATGTATGGCCGTATCCTTCACCACGCCAACATCACCTATCCTCTCCGGCCACCTTGAGACACGCCTAGCCGTGGCGAATATTGGGACACCTATAACCCCATCCTCAATCATCTTCTTAACCCTTCTAACGCCAGGATTAAACCTCTCTATGAACCCAACTTGAAGCTTAAGCCTATTAGATTCAGCTACTTTGAGAACCTTCTGCGCCTCCTTGAGGGAGCTTGCCATTGGTTTTTCAACAAATGCGTGCTTACCCATTTTCAGGGCTCTTATAGTCTCCTCAGCGAGCTTGGAAGACCATACGCATATCGTTACAGCGTCAATTTTTTCACGTTTATACATGTCCATGCTATCCCCATAGGATTTCAATCCATATTTCTCCGAAATGGTGTCTGCCTTCTGCCTATCTATGTCGCATATGGCTATAAGCTCGACCTCCGGAATCTCACTTAAAACTCTAACATGGTTTCTGCCCCAAAAACCCACCCCGATGACGGCTACTCTTACCTTCTTCATCTAGCCTAGATCCCCCTTCCAAGACCACGATATATGAAGCCCTCCCCCTCGGCTTCACGTGGGTCAACTAAATTGGCCAAATCTACTATTAAGGGAGGCTTCTTCATTAACACGCCCATCTTCTTCAGGCTGAGATGCCTAAATTTCTCATGCCCAACCGCTATGACAACACAATCAGCTCCCTCCAGGGTTCTATTCAGGTCCCCCTCCGTTGGCAAGTTAATATCCTTCAGCTCCTCTGAAGAATAATATGGATCAAAAACTCTAACCTCAACGCCCTTACTTTGTAACAAGTTAACCAGGTTTACTACCAAGGAACCCTTAACCTCCTTAACATTTGGTTTATAGGATACGCCAAGGATAGCGATTTTAGACCTTCTAAAGGTTTTATTCGACACTTTAAATGCGTTCTTAATGAGGTTAATTGCCCACTTAACAGACTCGTCATTAATCCTCCTAGCTAAAGCAGGAATCCTAAGTTTAACACCAATATTCTCAGCCTCATAAATTAAGAGAAATGGATCTTTGGGTATATGCCCACCAACCAGACCCGGCCTGAGTAGGTGGCAGTAGGGCTGCGTGTTAGCGGCGGCCTGGACCTCAAAATAATCTACCCCGACCTTCTCACAGAACAGCGCGATTTCGTTAGAGAGAGCTAAATTAACATCACGGTAAATATTTTCGGCTAGTTTCACTATTTCAGCAGCTTTAATACTGCTAACATCTATTATTCCACCCTTAACTATAGTCTTTAAGACAGCTTTAGCGGCAATTAAGCTCCGCTTATCTACTGCCGCTAACACCCTTGGGTATCTAACCATATCCTGAAGAACTGTTCCAACACTAGCGCGCACTGGGCTGAAAGATAAGCCGAAGTCTTTGCCAGCCTTTAACCCAGAGGAGGTCTCTAAAGTTTCCTTCACGAGGGCTTCAGTTATTCCAGGACCAACAGTACTCTCTAAAATAATAAGGTTTCCAGGCTTAATGTTTAGTCCTATATCCCTACACGCTTTCTCGAGGTTTGAATAGTTGGGTCTCTTCTTTTCATCTATAGGCGTATCAACGGCGATCACTATTATATCGCTATTAGATAACGCTTCCTTCACATTACTAGTTGCTGATAATCTTCCTTCCGCCAAATTTTTCCTTAATAGGTCATCTAATCCAGATTCTAGAAAGGGAGTCTTCCCAAGAGATACCTGGCTGACTATTTTTGTGTCTATATCAAAGCATATTACTTTGAATCCAGCATCAGCGAATAAACATGCTGTTGGCAAACCAATCCTACCACATCCAACAACCGCGATAACATACTTCCCACGTTGCCCAAAAGTTTTTAACTCTTCATCAGTAAGCATTAAAGCCCTACAATACATACCCTCACCACAACGTTGCTTAATCTAAAAACAACCTTAAATTATTTTTTATACAAATAAAAGAAACAATGAACAAAAACCTGACCGATAAAAATTTAACCCGCAAAAACAATTACTAAAAATTGACGTAAATAATAAAAAATAATTAATATGGATTGGCGGGGGTTGCCAAGCCAGGCCAAAGGCGCAGCCCTGAGGCGGCTGTCCCGTAGGGGTTCGTGGGTTCAAATCCCACCCCCCGCACCATTTTACCGGTAAAAATTTATATCTAGGTTTGAATTTATTCTTTTGATTATATATGCCGCGCGCTAATAGGGGTAAGACTGAGACTATTAA
>JAWAZE010000028.1:0-13878 GCA_038817885.1 Bathyarchaeia archaeon
GAGACGTTAGTCCAGACATGGATAGGGGCCCCATACCAGCCTCCTTTTACCCGGCCACCGATGGAGGCTACGTAGGTAAAGAGTTTATATTTGTTGCTTCTCAGGGATTGACTGGAACACCATACAGAATACTGGCTCTAGAAGACTCGGAGGTCACGATATATGAGGAGGGACAGGAAACCTCTAAACTTACCTTGAAAGCAAATCAATACAAAAGTTTAGTCCTCAAATCTTTCAAGGCGTATAGGGTTGTTTCAACAGGAAATATTATGGTGCAGTCCGGTTGGGGATATATTCCCTCAGTGGAAGGCACTTTTACCGGAAAAGCATTTTACACGAGCAGCACCACCTCATGGGATCCAACGGTCGCGTACGGCTTCCAGATAATAGCCCATGAAAAAAATGCCCATGTAAAGATCTACGATGTTATGGCTGCGAGAAAAATAGATGAGTTTACGGTTCCGGCTGGCAAAAATGTGACGGTGAAGCCGCCTGGAGAGGAAATCTTTATTGAAAGTGATGAACCGATCTCAGTTATGTATGTTCATCACGGGCTGAGGGGTGGCGGAGCCGGTGGGGGCGGATGGGCTTATGGAGCAGGGTTCACCTACGTGGGTGTAGGGCCTGGCGAAACAGTATACGTTTATATTCCAGTCTCCACTTCTCAAACATCTTTCATATTTGCCAGTGAAGACGGAACAATCGTTACCGTTAACGGAGCTCCAATGGAGCTTAACGAAGATGATTTTATCGCTTTAACAAACGGGCTACATGAAATTAAAACAACGAAAAACATTTTAATACAGATAACGTATTGGCCTAGATACCCTGAGTTTCAAGCTATCTCAGGTTTTGGCGTAATAATTCCGGCCGTTGAGACAGTGAACTTTAAGGAGACTGTGCGGTTTAAGCCGCCCTATGAGGTTGGTGAAGCCAGCGTTCCATCGCTATATCATATTATTATAGTCGTTTTGGCGGTTGTAGTCGCGTTTACAGCCACGTATTACCTTAAGATTAGAGGAAGACCCAGAGGGTCTCCACATGAAAAAAGCAAATGATGCTCGTAACATGCACTCTAAAAAATGTTTCTCTCCTACAATAATCGCAGTTATCTTAATTTTGGCGCTTTCTCTTTTACCTACTTATGCTACATGCATAAGATTTCTCGATAGCTCTAGATCTAACCCGGTAAGCCTAGAGCTTCTTGGCCAAGCAAGTCTTGAAAATATTTTAACTCATGTGGGGGTTCTCTCCAGCTTAGGGTCTAGGGTGTCCGGGTATGAAGGCTTCTACAAGGCCGCTGAGTATATAAGGAATTATTGGTCTTCACTGGGATATGAAACTTTTACGGAACCCTTTAGCATAACGATCCCTGTATCTGAAGGCTCATCAATAATTGTTCAGACGCCTGAGGGCTCTCTAATTGAAATGGAAGCTTACCCCTTATGGCCAAACCACGTTAACCCGTCGCCTTACAAAAGCCCTGAGGAAGGCGATAAATTAATCTACGTTGGTACGGGGGTTCCAGAAGACTTTAATGGTGTTGATCCCGCGGGAAAATTTGTTCTAATGAATTTTAATAATAGATGGTATTGGAAGAATGCAGCGCTGTTTGGAGCGAAAGGCGTAGTCTTCTTAGAGCCGGAAGACACTTCCTCTGTTGAAGCATTACAGAAGTCTTTCAGCGTGCCTGTGAGTTTCCCAAGACTATATATTAGGGGGAGAGACGCCTCACTGCTTAGAGAGTTGACTTCAAGATACGGGGAACTAAAAATATGGGTTAACTCAAAGATGGTTTGGGAGCAGAGGAACGTAGAAAATATTGTAGCTGTGGTTGAGGGAAGTGACCCGGCCCTTAAAAATGAAGTTGCAATAATAAGCGCATACTATGATTCATGGTCTATCGTCCCGCAGGTTTCACCCGGCGCAACAGACTCCCTTGGGATAGCTTTCCTGCTAGAGGTTTCAAGGCTACTTAAGGAGAACCCGCCTAAAAGAACTGTTTGGCTCGTTGCGTTCGCGGGGCACTACCAGTCTTTAGCAGGAGCCAGAGAATTTGTAGAGGGTCACTTTAGTGATCTCGGGAGCAGAATAAAGATGATGATCAGCCTCGATTTAGCCAGCGATAGCGACTTTGTGGCGGTTTACGCTTCAGGCAGCACTTACGGCTACAATTACCCCTCAACGTTTTTATCTAGATACGATAAATGGATAAAAAGAATCTTCAACGAATGGTTGCCCGCCCTGGAAAATGAATTGAATAGGGAGATTCATTTAATAGACGGCGTACTATGGTCTTACCCGTCCTGGATAAGGGGTTCTCCTCCATTTGAGCCTTTTCTAAGATGCTTTGAGGCTGAAGTCTTCGTTGAAGCATGTTATGGTGGAGGACTAGGCTTTATTACAACAAATACCTTCAGGATCCGTCAGCTGACACCGCTAGATACCTTCGACAAAATAAACTCTGAGAATCTTTATAACCAGGTCACTTTCCTATGGCCGATACTCTATTACTCAGTTAACATGGTTATAGATTACTTTCTTGCCCCCTCAAGATTAGCCAGCGACTGGGGCCTAGTCACAGTGACTCTTCAACTAGCGCAATATAATAGGACAACAGACTGGTTCGACCCATTTTCCCATAAAGACGCCATTTTCTTCATATCGGTTAGCGGAACCACAAGCCCAGCTGGCACTATAGTTGCAGCTGGCTTTAGACCAGCGGCGGGTGTAGGAACATTAAGAAGCACTGTTGTTCAGGGAGTTATGGCTGGGCTATTCGCTGCGCCCCCAATAGCTAGCTCGGGTCAAGCTGCGGAAGCGGGTCTATTGGGGACTCCTTTAGGCTTCACCTTTATTGTTAAACCCGACTCAGAAGGAAAAGTTGTCTTAAAGGGGATCAAGCCTTACACTGGCATAGATGCTCAAGCCTACATTATTGATCCGGACACGGGCAGAATATTGTATGCGACGGATACGGGGCCGTTTGGCACGGGGAAAGTTAAATACGGCGGTCTCTTCGGGCAAGCGTCGGCTCTAGCTGCCCCAGCAATAACGCCTACAGCGGCGGGGCTTGGTTACTTGGCTCAAAGCGGCGAAATAGCCAGAGCCTTCAGCGTATATATTACGCATGGTTTTAAATATGTGCCAGTTTTTGAATGCGCCTCCATAGCGATTTTAGGGCTGCTGGATATTTCAAATATTCAAGATCCTTCAGCACTTAGCGTCGAAGTATATAACTTCATTTCCCACAGCTGGTATGTGTGGAGAGACACTTTAGCTCCATGGCCTGAAGCCATGGTTTTCGTTAAACCTGATGCACTATCCGAGATCATAGTGAGAAGCCAAAGCGGGATCCTGGCAGTATTAAACAATGCTTCAGAAAATTATCCTGAAGGCAGAGGCTACAGGGCTAGGCATGGAGAGACCGTAATCCTTACGCTCTTCGATGCCTCTAGAGACATGTTTTACTTAGCCCATAGTAGAGCTGGCCTCTTAATGAGTAAGATGTCAGCTAACCCCCGCCTATTTCTGTATTTAGATAAAATGTATGAGTTTAAGAAGCTGGCTGAAGAAGCGCTGAGGAGTGGAAATAAAAGTGAATTCTATTCTTACTCGATTGCTTGCTGGCAATATGCGTTAGAGGCTTATGGCTCATCCTTCGTACTAATATACGATACCGTGAATACGGCCTCCTTCTTCTTCTTTCTATCCGTAATGTTTGTGATCCTTTTAAGCAGGTTGATCACGAGAAGGTGGGTTGGCATGAAAGGAATATTAATAGTATTCGCCCTATTTTTGATAGTTAATTTGGCGCTTGCCGCGGTTCATCCGGGCTACGTTATATCAACGAATGTATGGATGGTTATAATAGGGCTCTCTATTATTCTCTTCTCCTTCCTTCTACTATACGTTGTTGTGAACGAATTTAACTCAACAATCAAATCTATAAGTGAATCTATACTGGGCCTTCATAGAACGGATATTGAGAGAGGAAGCCTAATCTTCGCTTCTCTATCTATGGGGCTAGAGAACTTGAAAAAGAGACCACTTAGATCTTCTTTGGCTCTGGCAACAGTAATCATAACTGTCTGCGCAATGACTCTCTTCACCACGATGGGTGTCATGGTTTACATGTATAGCGCATCATTAGGGTCACCTCCATACACTGGTATACTAATTAAGAGATCATTTCCAGACGTTATAGAGAGACCAATATCAGAGATCTACTTACTAGGCATTCGCAACATAGTCTCTAAAGGAGTTTACAATATTCAAGTTAACCCGAGAGCATGGATTTACCCGCCAGGACAAAAAATGCTTATAACGTGGAACCCCAAGTACTCCACGATAAGGGGAATACTTGCCATAAGCGGTGAGGAAATGGAAAGGCTGTCGGCAGCGCTTTTGCCCGGAGGAATACCCTCCATACCAAACGCTACAACTACCATGCTAATTAGCAGAGAAGTTGCAAACGCGTTAAGCAAAGATCTTAACGTGGAGATTAAGCCAGGCACGCAAATAAGGCTCTATGGCATACCGTTGACCGTCACCGGTATACTTGACGATGAAATGGGTTACGCTATCTTATCTAAAGACTTAGATCAGAGCGCCATAACTCCTCCTGACCCTACGGTCGCAGCTCTGGCAAGAATACCTACTTTCCTTGGTTTATCCAACCTAATAATAATTCCATTCGAGTTGGCGAAAGAATACTTTAATGCTCAACCAAACGTGATATCTTTAGTTATCTCTTCAGCGTCTTTAAGAGAGGATGATCTTTGGAAAACATCCCTTGAAATGTCGCTTATCTTACACTTCGACGTCTTCTATGGCTTTGAGAATAACGATTCCTCGAGAAAGGTTGGGGGAAGAGATATTTATTCGCTTGGCGGAGTTGAAAACATGATTGTTCCGCTACTGTTATCGTCTTTTACGCTGCTATCAGTAATGCTTAGCTCAGTGTATGAAAGGGTGAGGGAGATAGCAACTTTAAGCACAATTGGGCTTTCCCCGCGGCATATTGGAGCTATATTTATCATGGAGAGCATCGTTCTAGCTTTTATGGGGAGCTTCCTTGGCTATATCATAGGTGCTGGAACTACATACATAGTATGGAATCTGGGCCTATATCCTGAGGGGTTACTGCCTAACGTATCATCCGGAGTTCTGATAATAGTCATAGGTATAATTATATTAGCAACAGTTTTATCTTCAATCTACCCAGTTATGAAAGCCTCAAGACTGGCAACTCCATCCCTGCTAAGAAAGTGGAAAATTGAAAGTAGACCTGTCGGAAATCAGTGGAGCGTAAGCTTCCCATTCAACGCAACTCTAGAAGAAAACATTGGGGTTCTGGCTTTTCTCAGCGAGTTCCTTGAAACATCATCATCTGAGAGAACAGGTTTATTCATGCTTCTAAAACCCATAGAGTTAGTTGACAAAGATGATAGGAAAATTTTGGTTACAAGGCTTCAGCTATCCCCATTTGACGCGGGCATAATTCAAGATATAGGTATTGTTTCTAGAAAAGTTGCTCCCGACAGATATAGTTTTGAGGTTCACATAGAGAGGGTTTCAGGCGTTGAAAGCTTATGGATCGCCTCCAATAGAGCGCTATTCGATGAGCTACGTAAGCAGTTCCTTCTCTGGAGGGCGCTTTCACCTGAGAAAAAGAGTGAATATATTAAGAGAGGATTAAAGAGGTGGGGGTGAAATAGGTTTTGAGGGAGAAAGAAGAGATTAAGGGTTTAACCTGGCGTTCTTTAATGGCTCTCCTCTTCATAGTTTTTGTCGTGCAGCCAGCAATAGTATATAATTGGCTTGTTAATGGGCTATGGGGTTTACCTCTAACGAGCTGGGCTGTCATTCTAGTGTGGGTTGGATTAACAAGGCTGCTGGGTTCACCGCTCAACCCAAAGGAAATATTCACCATAAGAATCTTCGAATATGTTGGGTTAATGACCATGGGATACTTCTTCGCATATCTCTTGCGTAATCAATATTTCGCGAATTCTGAGATCGCGGAGATGTTTGGTCGGCAAAGTGAAATACCGCCCTTCTTCTCGCCTTTGGGGTCCGACGCTGTTAGATCGATGCTGAATAGAACGTTTCTTGACCCGGCATGGGCGTTACCCATATTCGTCAACGTATGCGTCCCTGTTATATTGGTTGGCGTAACAAACTTTCTACTTGGGCTTTTAGCGTTCAGGCTATATGTTGAGGAGGAAAAGCTTGAGTTTCCCTTAGCATCATGGGATGCCATGACGATGAGCGTGCTAGGCAGGCGGGAAGAGAGCGGATTAAGAATTATTGTTTTATCGATAATAGCTGGGATAACTTACGGTTTTATAACTTATGGTCTCACGTCAATATTGGGCGTAACCTTATTTCCAAGAATACTCCTCGACTTCACAAGCATCATAGAGACGACCTTCCCCGGCAGCTCATTCTCATTTACAACGGATCTCATACCATATCTCGTCGGCTTCATTCTCCCAGTAAAGGTCACATTATTGCAGTTCATCGCCTCCCTTGGGCTCTATTTTATCGGCACTCATTTAATCACGATAAATGGTTTATGGCCGGATGAAAGTAGATGGGTTCCGGGCCAAGGGATCCTCTGGTTGTATCAGAGGTCAACTGTTTACTTTTGGAACAGCTTCACCATAGGATGGGGTGTAGCTGCAGCAACCATACCATTAATCTTAAGATACAAAACGGTGTTAAGAGTTTTCACTGGGATTGGAAGGACTGTTAGCAAACCCTCCGAAAGATTATTGAGCAGTAAACGCTTGTTGGCACTATATTTATTGATGTCGGGGCTATCCGTCGTCATCATAAAGATTCTTGTGCCTGGTTTTCCAGTATGGATCCTCCTCCTTTTCACGATAGGGCTCTCCCTCCTGATAACCCTACTGCAAACACATTCCGCAGGGGTCACAATAGGTTTCAGCGTACCCTACCTACGGGAGACGCTCATATACTTTAGCGGTTATAAAGGTCTTGACGCATGGTTTATTCCACCGGAAATGGTTCTATTTGTTGGAGGCTCAGGCGTAGCTCAACAGCTTAAAATGGCTCAGGTTATTGGTATGGATGAAAAAGAATACTTAAGGATTTATCTTATTGTTATAGGTTTAGGGGTTGGTGGTGGAGCATTATGGGCCTCAGTCTTCTGGCATTTGAATCCTATACCCGGCTGGGCTTACCCTTACACAATATCCGGCTGGCCCGTTGAGGCAATGAACTTCTGGCGCTGGCAATCATGGCTGTGGACCGGCTACCTCTTTAGGAGGGACTGGATACTGACGGGCTTTGGGCTTTCAGCAGCGCTATGCGTTATTTCCGACATAGTTTTCCACTTCCCCTCAGCCCCAGTTGTAATGATGATGGGAATGCTGCAGGCGCCCTATTTAACGCTAGCGCAGTTTGCAGGTTCCTTAACCTCCCTAGCAATAAGGAGGTTTGCGGGTCAACGTTTTTGGGATTCAAATAGAGGTTTCGTGTATGTAGGTATAACTATTGGAGATGGAATAGTCTCAACGATACTTTCAATAATGGCTCTCTTAGGTAGATCCATCTGGCTTAAACCATATTAAACTTGCTATATAAGAAGTAGTTGCTGAGAAGCAAAGTATTTAAGCAGGTTAAATTTTAGACTAAGTTAGGGTGGATTAAATGCCTTATCGAGCAATCGCGATTTTTTGCCTTCTACTATTAACCGCTTTTTTATCTCCGCAAATTACGCAGGTTGATGAAAAGCGTGAAGAATATGTCTATTATGGTGTTATACCCAGCAGAATATATTTCGCGAAGCCTAGTCGACCGCTCCACGGAGCAATAGATCCCACAGCAGGCTTCGAAATAGATCCTTTATCAGTGGCGAGATCTGCTCTCATAGCGATAATAGCTCTCCGAAACGATACTAGCGTAAAAGTTTACACATTAGAGGCTGGCGATCTCATCGCTGAGGCTAGACTGAATTTCATGGAAAAATTTTTTGTTAAAGTTGCTAATGGAACCAGGTTTAAAGTAGTGGCAAATAATCCGGTCACAACCATGATTTTAGGCGGCAATGTCGGTGGGAAAGAGCTAAGTCCAGAAATGAGTATGGGGCCTACCCCCAACACCTTCCTAACCTCTATAGATGGCCGTTATGTGGGTAAAGAATTCATATTTATTGCTTCTCAGGGATTGACTGGAACACCATACAGAATACTGGCTCTAGAGGATTCAGAGATCACAGTTACATGCGAAGATGGAGCTGAAGAATCCTTTAGGCTTAAGGCTTACACGTATAAGGACTTATCTTTAAAACCGTTCAAAGCCTACAGGGTTAAGTCGACAGGTCATGTAATGATGCAATGTGGAGGACCCGGCAGCTTTAGCTTCCAGGTGCCATCGGCTGAGGGAGGCTTCGTAGGAAGATATTTCTTCTCATCCTCCATAACCACGTGGGATACCGTTGAGGAATATGGTTTCAAAATATTGTCCCAAAAAAACGCTAAGGTGTCGATATGGGATGTTGAATATAGGCGGAAACTGAGCGAGATTGAAGTTAAGGGGGGTGAAGGTGTCACCGTGAAACCTAACGCGAATGAAATAATGATAGAGAGTAGCGAGCCGGTAACCGTTATTTTTGCGCATAACGGAAGTTTGGCTAGGTCCTATAGCTGGGCTTATGGTGCAGGCGTTACGTTTATGGCAGTTAGAGCTCATGAAGAAGCCTTAATATATTTGCCCCAAAACTCTACGGTTGAAGCCTATATCTTCGCGTATGAAGATTCCCTTGTCAATATAAACGATGCCACTATAAGTATTGGAGCTGACAGCTTCTTCTGTTTAACAAACCCCGGCGTCAACAAAATCTCGTCAGATAAAACTATAGTTATCCAAATCATACATTGGCCGCTTTTCCCATATTTTCAGGGGATCTCAAGTTTCGGGGCTATAGTACCCTGTATTCAAACGGTTGGGTTGAGCACAAACATCACTATATCTCCAATTGAGCAGGAAGGCTCCCCGATGAGTACAATCTATACATATATTGGTGTTGCAGCAGCAATAATTGTTGCCTCCCTTGGCTACGTTATGGCTAAACGTCGCCTATATTCAAAGTGAAAGTGGCTTCTCCCACACTCTTATTTGCCCTCCTATGGAAGCTATGGGAAACGCCTTAATAACGCAATATTTTTATCCTAGAATCTCTAGATTTTTCATGGAGATACGTGATAAATGAATTTACATAGAATAATTGTGATTATTTTGTCTTTCTTAGTTGCTGTTTTCTCAGCCACCTTAAGCGTTGGCAACTCGATTAAAGTAAGCAGCTATAATGAGCATACTCACTACACCTACTATGGTTTTGTCCCCTCCAGAATATATTGTTTCAACCCGAATCGGCCGGAAGATAAACTAGGGGTTCTCACGAGGAGACCGCCAATTAACGAGTCAGAGATTCTCTATGTGCGAAAGCATGGTGATTTACTTGTTACTGGAAACTATGATAGAACCAGATGCTGGCTATATGGGCTTCCTGGGAAACAGCTTATGGAAGAGTTCTCGGTAAACAGGTTTGAGCTTAAGGCGATCCCTATACCGAATGGAACATTCTTTAAACTGGTTTCAGATAAATTTGTTACTGTTATTCTTAAGGGTGGAGCCTTTATCAACAGGGTTATTGCGGACACCTATAAAGCTGATGTTAGCACGTATTACCCCAGCGTCAAAGGCAGTTATGTGGGTAAAGAATTCATATTTCCAGCAACATTAGGCGAGTTTACCTTTACACCATATAGAATTTTTAGTCTAGAAGACTCTGAGATTAAAATCTACAGGTCTGATGGATCGCTATTTAGGGAGTTTAATGCTCCCGCAAACACCGTTGTTAAGTTTTCTCCAGTAAATGGAACAGTATATTATATTAACTCCACTGGTTACATTATGGTGTCAGCGTTTTCCTTTACCGAATCATGTTTTATTCCCTCAGTTGAGGGAGGCTTTCTAGGTAAAATCTTTTATGGGAGCGGCGAAAAGAGACTTGGCGGCAGAGGCGAATGGGCTTTTCGCAGCTATACTTTCCTTTCAAGCCTTGAGGAGTGTAAGATTAGGGTTTTTGACATCAGCGCGAGAAGATGGATTAGAGAATTTGTGGCTCCATCCAAGTCTGCAATTACGATGCAGACTAACGACCTAGCCGAGATAACTTTTGAGACAGCGTGCTATGTGCTCGCTGCAGAGAACCCTGTGATGCTTCTCTACTTAAGTAATAGCACGGTTGAAGGTGGCTTATCCATGGCGGGGCTGAAAGCAGGTGAAAAAGCCGTCATATATGTTCCGGAGGGCGAATCATTTATATTCGCCGCCGAGGACTGCGTTTTGACGATTGATGGTTTAAGCTTCAGATTGTCTGCCGATGATTTTTTAAGATTGGAGCCTGGAATACATGAGGTTGAATCTACTGGGAGAATAATAATTCAGGTAGTTGACTTAACTGAGCATCGAGGTTTACTGGGTTTTGCTGAAGCGCTGCCAGCAGCTGAAGTTATCGGGCTTACGCCAAGCGATTTTAGGGTGAAAATGCCTGAAGAAGGAGTTTCAGAGCTTAACTTAAATTACATGATCATAGCTGTTGCAGTGGTTTTCGGCGTCCTTGCGGTCTTAACGCTTTTATTTATTAGGAGGAGAAAGGTTATAGGGTGAGCGTTATGCTTTCAAGAAAAAATAATGCTTTATATATGCTTCTATGCTTTCTACTGCTATTGTCAATGTTACCGAGCCTATTAAGCTCATATGCTCAGGGTGAGATGAATAACGAGTACGTTTATTTTGGCTTTATTCCATCAAAAATCTATATTTATCGACCGAAGAAAATAGTTGGCGGAGAGATTCTAGACAGAGAATTTTATCTTGATGAAAGATCCGTAAGGACGAAGGCGGAGCTAACAATACTGGGAAACCATAATGAGACAAACGTGAAAATCTTTCTTTTTCCCGGTCCATCCTTAAAGGAAGATTTTTGGGTAAATAAATTGGAGAAGCGCATCTTTAGGATTCAGAATGGCTCCTTCTTTAAGATAGTCTCCTCAAAACCAGTAACAGTGGTATTGGCTGGCGGGGAAGGTGTTGAGGTGGGAAACGATGCGGTAAGCACGTTCTGGACGTCTACAGATGGAGGCTTTATCGGTAAAGAATTCATCTTTCAAGCTATTCAGGGGAAAGTAGGATCAAGCTACTATTTATATGCCTTAGAGGACTGCGAGGTAAAACTGTTCAGCGAAAATGGCGTGGAAGCAGCGAAATACAGCCTGAAGGCGGGCGACGTCAAAAATCTTCTTGAGGTTACGCAGTTTAAGACCTATAGAATCGTCTCGACTGGCATGATTATACTCCAATCTTTCTCAGGATCTAGATCGGTCTTCTTCCCCTCACTTGAAGGAGGCTTTGTTGGAAAAACCTTTGTGGGGCGCGCTGAAGCCAAGCCCGGAGATGTTTGGCATGAATGGCAGTTTCTAGTGGTAAACCCCTTAAAGAACACTAAAGTTAAGATAATGGATCTGGAGTATAAAAGACCGTACGATGAATTTGTGGTTCCATCGGGAAACAACTGTTCCCTAAAGATTAAACCATCTTTAATATTCGTTGAAAGCGACGACCCAATTACATTGATGCATTTAAGCTACGGGCATCCATTCAAATCCAATTACATAGGGGGTGGACTAGTATGCCTAGTAATCAAAGCTGGTCAAACAGCTCCCCTCTATATTCCTGAAGAGAGCGAAGCCTACTTATTCGTTGCGGAAGAGACCATTATCGATTTAGATGGAGCAAGGTTAAGGCTTGAGAAAGACGAATTTATAGTGCTGCAGCCGGGGCTCCACCTGTTATCCTCGGATAAAAATTCTCTCTTAATGATGGCTCATAGACCATTGCTTCCACCAAACCAAGGCCTATATTCCTTCGGAATCTGTATTCCTTCAATTCAATCCGCAAGCTTCGAGTACAGCGTTAAGCTTAATTTATCCTCATCGCCCGAAATCCCGTGGATGCTGATTATAGTGGGGGGTCTCTGCGCATGTACTTTAGCTGCCTTTCTATGGCTCGCTCTCCATAAAAGGAGAAGATTATAGTGTTTATAATGTGATCTTAGAGACCGCCAGCAATACAAAGAATTGTATGCGGCCGCGCAAAGAGGGTTTAAGTTTTCCCTGCAAAATATAAATTTGCTTAAATTAGAAAATGTAAATGGAATATCGGAAAAATGGAGAGCGAGCCTAGCCGGGTTGGGCGCCAGACTCATAATCTAAGAAGATGCAAAATCAGGGTCAGAAACGGCATAAAATGATAGGAGATCTGGAGGTCGCGGGTTCAAATCCCGCCCCCGGCACCAGCCTTCCGGGTCCAAATCCCTCCACCTCCTTTTAAGTCTGGGAATAATGAGTTTAGCGTGAAGAGCGAGATCTATGATTATGATGAGAGGCTTGAGCGCTACAGGCGGATTATCGCTGGATTCGGGCGTAACGGCGAGGTTGCCCTCCGCTTCCTGGATCACCTGGCAAGCCTTGGGCTTTCGACGGCTAGATTGAGTAAGGTTGCGCGCCATAGACTTTGATCTGGAGGATGCGAATAGGCAGCCTTATAGGGAGTGGACTTATAGGGCCATGACAAATTTATGAATGATAAAACTTATATCATTTTCACTTGCAAGAACTATATGTAAGGTGAAGGTTGATGAGGGTTGGGGGGAAGAGCTTTTCTTTTATGTCCATTTTAGTTCTGGTGCTTATTTTGCTGTTGTCTCCTTATGTTGTCCTTGCAAGGGAGTATGGTCTTCTTGCCGATGTGAGCTTTGATATTCTCTGGAGCTGCTTTCTAGAGTATCTTCGTGGAGGCCAGCCCGGCATAGTGAGAATCAGTATTGTTCCGGAGTATGAGGGCAAACCATTCAGATATGAGAGCGCAGTAATATTTATACATAACTTCACGCATCAGTCTCGTCCGAGGCCGGAGCATGGCAAGGAGCATAGCGAAATAATTTATTGCGGAGGCTCAACTAAGGTTTCCTTCAAGATATCTAGGATTCCTTTAAGATGGGGTTGGGATGAGATTGAAGCCGAGCCTAGATTCATTTACCTTAACTATGAATATGCCGTATTCATGTATGCTTGGAGTGGTGGGAGGCTGTGGACTGGCGCCAGCCTCGTGAGGTTTGAGCCTAAAAAGCCCTTAACGGACGTAACCGCCAAAGTCGCCATGGAGCCCTTACCAGCAGAATATCAAGACATTTATAGCTCTGGGTCAGGGCCAATCCTACCATCCTACGGGACCATCGAGGAGGTTATTGAAAGATATTATCGTATGCCGGCAGTTCAGCTGCACTCGATAGAGGGAATCTCAGTCCGCTTCTACGCCTACTATGGAAACTACCTGTATTATACGCAGAAGAGGAGGGTTCTAGACTGGACCTATCAGCCAATAACAGACTGGCAGAGCCTAGGAGACAAAATAACCATGGCCGAGGATACCACTGGCACGCCGTGGGTCTCTAATGGTGAGAAGAGGTGGGCCATGGTATGGGTGAGGTATAGGTATGAGAGGTGGAAGTGGATTGTTGGAAGCATGTGGCAATATGAGGAGATAGTTACGCCGATAAGCTTCGGAGGCCGCGATTTGGGCGACGCCATACAATGCTCGCTATGCGGCGGCAACCCGGTAGGCAACGCCCTCGGGTACGTGTGTGGTGTGCCGGATATAGAGCTCCCCTTAGGTGATGGCGTGAAAACCGTAGAGGTGTCTGGAATAAAAATATCGTTCAGTGTAGCCTACGGCCCCATCACTCTAACAGTTGAATTATGGAAGGAAATACAGAAGGGCACA
>JAWAZE010000029.1:0-13004 GCA_038817885.1 Bathyarchaeia archaeon
TAACAATAGCTTGAAGCCTAGTTAAAGCCTTATCTTTCATAAGGAGCTCCCAATTTTTTTAGATTAATAAAACCAATTATATAAAATTTTTCTAAAGTTTAAAGGACGAGAAGTGTTTATGGGGATGGTATAAGCTCGTATGTTATTAAGCCCTCTGGCTTTCTTATAGCTGTCGTTAATCGCACCCTCATTCCCGGCTTTAATTTTTCATGGCTCTCAACGTTTACCCAAGCTAAGACTTTTATTCCTTCTTTTAATTGTGCAATACCAACTATGTAGTCTTTATAGTGTGTGAAGGAGAGGGGCTTAATATAGATTACTGTGTAGGTAAGAAGCTCCCCCTCACCGCTAAGTGGAAACCACTCCATTTCGCTGGTTAAGCAGCTGGGGCAATCGGCTCTCGGTGGAAAGAATGTCTCCCCACACTTAGTGCAGTGGACCGCGTAAATTTTTCCCTCCCTGAGGCCCTCAAAAAACCTCATAATTCTTGAAATGCCAATAATGTATCTTATTGGAAACTCCCGCACACTTACGTAAAGCGGCAGTCTCGTCCTCTCCTCCTCAATTATGGGCAAGCCCCTCTCCACTATTTTCTCTCTAGCCCTCTCAAACAGCTTAGATAGCTCAGACATTTAAACTACCTCCTATCCGCTCGGTTTTTCCAGCGATAGAATTGTTACATAAGCGTAATGCCCTGTCCCTCCGACATTATGCGCTAACGCCCTTCCCTTTGTTATGGTCGCTTGAGCTTTAGGATTAGCGTATTTACCATACTCGCCCATAAGCTGCTTCGTTAATGTGTAAATCATCGAGATGCCTGTAGCGCCTATTGGATGCCCCTTAGACTTTAACCCACCATCTAAGTTAACAGGTATTAGGCCGCCATTATACGTCTGTTTCTCCCTCACAAGATTTACTCCCTCGCCTCTCCTGCAGAATCTTAAATCTTCATAGGCCATTATCTCGGCTATCGTGAAGCAGTCGTGTACGCATGCAACATCTATATACTTAACAGGATTATCCAGTTCTATCCCAGCTCTCCTATAAGCCTCCTCAGCAGCCTTAGCAGCACTTTCAAGACCGCAATAATCGAGTTTCAAAAATTTTTCCCGGTTTATTAGGAGGCTTGAGCCGGTTGACGCGCCCATACTATTTATCCAGATAGGCGTATCAGTTAATTTTCTGGCAACGTCCTCACTGGCCAGTATGGCGGCGCTTGCCCCATCGGTGAGAGGGCAGCAGTCAAATAACTTAAGCGGCCAAGCAATATACCTTGACTTCATAACGTCATCTACCGTTATTTCCCTTCTAAACTGCGCCTTTGGATTCATTGCCCCATAATAGTGGTTTTTCACGGCGACCTCAGCTAAATCCTCCTCCCTTAAGCCATATTTCGACATATAGCTAGTAGCATGTAACGCATAATATCCGGGGAAGGTTAATCCGAAGTTCTCAAACTCCCATAAGTAGCTGCCTCCACCTCTACCCATACGCTCTATCTGGAGGGGGACCGGGAGCTCATACATCTTTTCAACCCCGAGAGCTAAAACTATGTCTGCGTATCCGCTGGCAACGGCATTATATCCAGCGAATAAAGCCGCACTTCCAGAGGCGCACATCGCTTCAACACGCATACTGCCCTTAGGTAGTAAGCCGCAGTAATCCGTGCAAATGACTGCTGGAGAGTCCTCAGCAGTCCAGACCCCCGCGCACCCTTGCACCATAAACTCTATATCCTTCAATTCAAGGCTAGCGTCTACTAACGCCTCTTTTACAGCCTCAAATGCTAGCTCATCTATTCTCACGTCAAATCTATTGCCAAAACGGCTTTGTCCAACACCTACGATGGCTACATTGCGCAAGCGAATGCCCCCATAAGTAAACCTAAATATATCCTAGCTTTGTAGCTTCTTCCGTGATCTGGTCTCTGAAGTCTGGATGCGCTATCTTAATTAGCTCAAGCGCTCTCTCACGTACGCTTTTTCCCTTTAATTGGGCCGCTCCATACTCTGTTACGATGTACATAACATTACTCCTCTGAGTTGTTACGCCACCTCCAGGCCTTAGTGTTGGGACTATTCTGGAGAACGTTTTTCCGCTCTTTTTATCATAATATGTGGATGGAAGCACTATGAAAGAGAAATTTTTTGAGGACCAGCCTAAGTTAGGCATGCCCTTAGAAGAACGATACGAAGAAACGGCATAAGTCCATGCCATCTGCCCCCCAACGCCAGAATACATCATCGGCCCTATGGACTCGGCATTCACCTGACCCGTTAAATCCACCTCAATAGCGGAGTTTATTGAGACTATATTGTTGTTTAGTGATATGATGAATGGGTCATTTACGAAGTCGGCGGGATACCCCGCTACCGCCGGGTTGTGATCCAGCCAATTATACATCTCCCTACTACCAAAAGCAAAAGAGTGAACCATCTTTCCCGGTAGGAAGCTCTTTCTTCTCCCAGTTATTATGCCGGCCTCAGCAAGTCTGAACATGCCCTCACTTAGCATCTCAGAGTGAACCCCTAAATCTCTTGCCCCAACCTCTTCAAGCATCTTACAGAAAGCATCTGGAACGCCACCGACACCAACTTGTAGGGTAAGGGCCTCTAAAGGTCTCGGTAGCACGTTAATAATATTTTCAGCAATCCTCTTTTCTATCTCGGATGGCTCTCTTGGCGGAAGCTCTGGAATTTTGTCCTCATGATTTTCTATAATATAATCGACCTCAGATATGTGGATGCATTCATCATAGCCCCCTGAAACCCACGGGGCGCTTTCGTTCACCTCAACTATCTTTATTTTTGCCGATTCGAACATTGCCTTAGCGTAGGTAATATCCACTGAAAAATTGAAGTATCCCCTTCTATCCATTGGCGTCACGGTTTTAATCGCTATATCGACTTTAAGGAGGCCTTCCCTGAACATGTGTGGGAGTAAACCTAACTGGCTAGGCAGGTAATGGACATTGCTCCTGTTCCGCATTCCCTCACCAAGAAAACCGGAATAGACTGAGAAAACCTTTCCATCCTTATCGGCCTCTAAGCACTTTAATGGTCTAACAGGGAACTCAAGCCAGAGCTTCACATCGCTTAACTCGGAGCATCTTTCTGCTAAAGCTCTATCAAAAAGCCACGCAACGCATGAGAGGTTACCGATCCCTATCCACATGCCCGGTTGCACTAGCTTCACAACTTCATCAATACTCTTCAACTTGCGTTTGTAAAGTTCTTCTGGACCCATATAAATCCCTATAATATTACTATGGGAAATTTTAATAAGATTTTCGCAATCGTCGTTGGAGACTAATTTTATGACAAAAAGCTTAAATTTTTAGGTCAGAATAAAATATCTTTTTTCTAAGGAAAAATTTCTTAAGGGAATAGGGGAAAGCCATGTCTGTAGAGAAAGGTATCCCAGTAATTGTATCAATTGATGCCGGAGGGACTATGACTGACTGCTTTGTTGTGAATGCGGACGGTTCCTTTCTGCTTGGAAAAGCCTTGACGAATCGTGAGGATGAGTCGCAGAGTGTGAGCGAGAGTGTTAAAGATGCACTAAAGAGTGAGAGACCTGATCTCTCCAGTCTTAAAGCCTTTATATATGCTGGAACCATACTCCTTAACGCGGTTTTAACTAGAGTTGGCATCAAGACAGGGGTTCTCGTCACAAAGGGTTTTGAGCATGTGCTATATTTCATGAGAGGTCACTCTTGGCTTGGATACTCTTATGCAGATAAGCTTCACTCAGTTACGCATATATACCCGGAGGTCTATCCTGGACCGATAGTTCCATTCAATTTTATAAGGGGTGTAAGTGAGAGAGTTGATGTTCACGGACATATAGTTTTGCCATTAGACGAGAAAGAGGTTAGGGAAGCTGTTAACGGTCTTTTAGATAAAGGTTGCCAATCCATCGCCATATGCTACTTAAATAGTATAATTAATCCTGTGCATGAAATGAGAAGTAAGGAAATAGCTATGAAAGTGGCAAAGAGTCGAGGCATGGACATTAGCGTAGTCACATCATCGGAGGTCTCGCCTAGAGGCAAAGAAACTGAGCGGTTTACAGTCACAGTAATTCAAGCTTTTGCTGTTGAGCCAGCAGCTAAACAGCTTCTAAGGGTTGAAAATAAAATTAAGGATATGGGATTTAAGGGAAACTTATTCACGGTTCTTTCTTACGGTGGCTTTGTAGATATCAGGTATCCTAGACTTGTAGAAACATTAATCAGCGGGCCGATAGGAGGGGTTATTGGAAGTAGGTTTATCGGTCAACTGCTAGGTGAAAGAAACGTGGTGGCAACGGATTTGGGAGGAACGAGCTTCGACGTTGGAATAATAAAGGATGGAATAATATACTTGGAGAGGGAGCCTGAGGTAGCTCGTTATCTGCTTAGCATACCAATGGTGCGAATGGATAGTGTTGGAGCCGGCGCTGGAATGGTTGTACATGCTGATCCCGTATCAAAAACTATAACGCTTGGTCCGGAAAGCGCTGGTTACAGGGTTGGGGTATGCTGGAATTACCCTGAGGTCACGATAAGCGATTGTGATGTGACTTTAGGTTACTTAAACCCAGATTATTTCCTTGGGGGGAGAATAAGGCTGAATAGAAGAGCGGCTGAGAAAGCCATTGAAGAGAAGGTTGCGGAGCCCCTCGGCTTAGATAAATATGAGGCTGCCTGGTTCGCCATAATGACGCTGCATGCCAGGATGTCTGATTGGCTTAACGCCACATTGATGGCCAGGGGATATACGCCCCTAGACTACATATTACTTAGTTATGGTGGGGCGGGACCATTACATATGTGGGGTTTTGACTCTATACCTTTTAAAGACTTTATAACGTTTAAGTTTGCTGCAGTCTTCTCCGCATTCGGTAATACGCTTGCAGACTACATGATTAGGGAGCATAGGGTGGTGGACGTTATGTTGCCGCCAAATCCGAGTGGGGATGAAATAATGAAGGCTGCTGAAGCGATAAATCATGCGTGGCGAGAATGTGAAGAAAAGCAGATTAATGTGCTTACTTCTCAGGGCTTCAAGGCCGATCAAATACTTTTTAGGCAAGTAGCCTATATACGTTTTTCAGGTCAGCTAGAGGATCATGAAATTTACTCTCCTGTAAGCAAAATAAAGAGTGTTGAGGATTGGAACGCCCTAATGAGAGAGTTTGAAAGAGTCTATACATCGATATATCCAAAAGCGGCCCTCGTATGGGAGGCTGGTATAAGTATTAAAGAAGTAGCTACAGTGGCCATAGTGACTGGGCTTCCTAAGCCAATAATACCTGAGAAGCCTTTTGCTGGAGAGAGACCTCCGGAGGATGCGTTTAAGGGACAACGAGAAGTCTATTATGAGAGAAAATGGATCACATTTGATGTATGGGAGATGGATCCGCTCAAGCCGGGCAACAAGATACAAGGGCCAGCCATAATTGAGCACCCCATGACAACATTAGTTGTACCCCCAGGCCGCAGGGTTCATCTTGATAAATATGAGTTTATTCATTACTCAAGGGGGAGGTGAATGAGATATGGGGATAGGACTTGGCGGAAAGACCTTAAAGGAACTTTTAGAGGAGAATAAAAGGTTATTCACGGAGACAGGCTATTATTATGGAGTAAAAGAACTAACTCTGAGAAATGAAGATCCCGTGAAACTTGAGATCTTCTATTCTAGGTTGCTTTCTCTTGTTGTCGGTGCAAGAGAGTCTGTTAGGTATATTGCAGCTTCGCCTGGGACTAGAGAGGTTGGGGAATTGGTCTTCGCGCTATTCACTCCTGAAGGGGACGGAATCGTCTTCTCAACGGGTATCATGGCACACGTGAATACCCTCTCAAGATTTATAAAGTGGATGATAGAGAACGACTATGAAGAGGATCCCGGAATAGTGGAGGGCAGATTCTTCGAGAATAATGATTGGTGGGCAGGTGGGCTACATCCAGTTGACATTCTGCAGGTTACCCCAATATTTTATAAGGGGCAGTTAATTGGGTGGGCCGGAGCAGTTATACATGAACTTGAGTGTGGCGCCTATGAACCTGTGGGATGCCCATTATCGCCTACACGCTTCGTAGAAGGCATTCACTTGATGGGCGATATCGTTGCTGAAAATGACAAATTGAAGAAAGAGTATATACAAAAAGCGATGTTAAACATAAGGTTTCCGGAATTATTTATAACTGACGCTAAGGTGAGAATGACTGGCAACATTATGATAAGGGAGGGCGTTAAAAAAATAATTGATGAGTTCGGCCTTGACTATTATATAAAAGCTATCCGCGAGCTCATAGAAGAAGGGCGCAGAGCTTTTATGGAAAAGGTGAAGCTCACGCTTATCCCAGGTAAATATAGAACAGCAGGTTTTCTCCCATTACCTTATGCTAACCTTGAGGGGCTGAGCCGACTACACCCCTACGCACAGCAGGATCGTTTGCTACAGTTCCTATATGAGATAACCGTAAAAGAAGATGGAACGCTGCACTATGAGTTCTATGGTGTTAACCCCCAGGGGCCTCACCCATTCCATGCAACGCCTACGCTCCTCCGTGGAGGATTGTGGATAACTCTCACCCAAATTTTAGCCTATGACTTGAGAGTTTCTGAGGGGACTAATTTATGCGTAACATTTTCCGCCCCCTTGGGCTCAACGCTCAACCCAACCGATAAACACGTATCGACATCAAACGTTTGGAATGTACTATGTACAATATTTGGGAGTGGCGTAAGATTGCTTTCCCAAGGCTTCTTTTCAAGGGGCTTTCTTGAGGAAGTTTTCTTAATGAACACAAATGATCTACATGCGGTTCAATTTGAGGATCCGAGGGGTGGATTGACTGGTGGGGACGTTATGGAGCTTGCTGGTGCTGGGAGTGGTGCAAAAGCTGTTGAAGATGGGTTAGACGCCGGATACTGTCTATGGCTGCCCGACACCACGGCTGGTAATGCTGAAAGATGGGAAGAGACTTACCCCGAGCTTTACCTCCATCGTAGTTATTTGATGGATGCCTATGCTCCTGGAAGGTTTAGAGGTGGAGTTGCAAGGCACTCCCTCTTCATTGCATGGCCTGAAAAGACAAGTTTCATGCAGGTAGTGATGAAGTGCGGGTGGACCCCAGCAGTTTTCCCATTTGATAAAGGGTTATTCGGCGGTTATCCTCCGCCAGTACCAGTAGGCTTCTGCTTAATTGATACAAATCTCAAAGAGTTGATGGAGAAGGGTGGGCCGATACCAAGGACAATATATGAGGTAAAAGATATGCTTGAGAAGAGCATACTTAGAGCTTCTAAAGTCTTCTGGTATAGGACGCATGATGTGACACCGGCCTTAAAGCCATATGACATCTTCGGTTTAGTTCATAAGGGAGGGGCTGGCTACGGGGATCCGATAGAAAGAGATCTTAAGTATGTACTTAGAGACTTAGCATGGGGATTTGTAAGCCCAGAGTACGCTGAGAGAGTTCATGGCGTGGTCCTCAGAAAAGTTGATGGAGAATGGAGAGTTGACCCGGAGGCCACCGCCAAGAAGAGAGAGGCCATCAAAAAGGAGAGACTTAAGAAATCTATACCCTTTGAAGAGTTCTGGAAGCGGGAGCGGGAGAGGATCTTAAGGAAGGATCTTCCAGAATCCATCCTGAAATGCTATAGGGAGAGCATGAAGATCTCGGAGAGATTTAAGAGGGAGTTCTATGATTTCTGGAAGCTTCCTGAAGACTTTGAATTATAGGGGGTGTTTATAAATGTCTGTTTCATATCCGAAGGAAATTATCAGGAAGCTTATAGAAAGAACCCTCCCATGGGAAGACCTCAAAAGGATTATGAGTTCCTTCAAGGATTCCGATCGCTTCGAAAAATACATTGAAGTGCTCCAAGAGAAGACCGGGTGGAAGGAGAAAATAGTCTTACCATTAACAGAGCATCTAATGATAGTTAGTAAGGATGGTAAGCTTATAGTGAAGGCTCTATGCGGCTGCGAATTTGGCGATTATAGGGAGAACTGGAAGCTTAAGGCTCTAATCTATGTTAGAAACAAGGTTGAACAATTTAAAGAAATTTATCCAGACCCACTTTATCCCGACGCAAACTGGTGTGAAATCAGGGAGTTCATTTGCCCAGGATGCGGAGCACTATTAGATGTAGAGGCAGTTCCACCAGGATATCCAGTAATTAATGAGTTTGAGCCGGACATAGAGACATTCTATACAAAGTGGTTAAAGAAACCAATACCTAAATGAAAACTGCGAAATAAAGGCTTTGACGGACTTAAAGAGAGAAAAAGGGAAAAATCTTCTCTTTTTGACTTTTATTAATTCTATTCGTGAGCATTGAATTATTTTGCTCACTTGCCTGTACTTATATATTTAGCCGGGTTCTTATCGAATTTTTCTTTGCATTGTCTGCTGCAGAAATAATATGTTTTGCCCATGTATTCCAACTTAAATTTAGCAGTCTTCTCGTCCACATTCATCCCGCAGACTGGGTCCTTAGCCATGCTGGGTCACCCATTAAAGCTTATTCTTTTACCCGGTACTCATATCTTTTGCAGCTTTAAGGTTGCCGAGTTAATTGTGACGAAGAGGGAGCTGAAAGCCATGGCTCCGGCAGCTATTAGCGGGGTCAGCAGTCCGGCCGCGGCTATTGGAATGGAGAGCGTATTGTAAATGAGGGCCCAGAAAAGGTTCTGTTTAATCTTTCTTATGGTCGCCTTGCTAAGCTTAATTGCCTTGGCAACATCTCTTAAGTCATCTTTGACCAAGATTATTCCACCAGCCTCTTTGGCAATATCTGTTCCGCTTCCTATCGCTATGCCAATATCCGCTTGAGCGAGGGCTGGAGCATCATTAATTCCATCGCCGACAATAGCGACCACCTTGTCTTCGTCCCGCAGTCTCTTGATAACACTGACCTTTTCCCATGACAGAACATTAGCGATAACGCTGTTGATGCCCAGCTGCTTAGCTATCGCCCTAGCCGTCCGCTCATTATCTCCGGTCAACATTATGACCTCAAGACCCATTTCCTTGAGCTCTCTTATTGTCTCGGCAGCCTCCTCTTTCGGCATGTCCATCGCCGCAATTAATCCAGCCGCCCTACCATTAATGGCGAGGAGCATCACAGTTTTACCCTGCTCCTCAAGCTCGGATATCTTTCCCTCCACATGAGAAATGTCAACCATATTATTCTTCATTATTCTTTTGTTTCCAAGGAGTATTTGGCGGCTTTTATAGAGGATTTTAACCCCCTCACCTGGGATCACCTCAAAGAAGTCTGCATCCGGAATACTTAGTCCCGCGTTTTTTGCTGCCTTGCTGATGGCTTCTGCAAGGGGATGCTCTGAACCCTTTTCAGCTATAGATGCTAGCTCTAGAACCTCTTCCCTGCTATAGTCTCCGACCGATATAATATCTGTTACCGCCGGCTCCCCCTCGTTAATGTTCCAGTTTTATCGAAGACTACTGTTGTTAGATCACGCGTCTTCTCCACATACTCGCCACCCCTTAAGAGTATTCCGTACTCCGCGCCTTTGCCCACACCAGCTAATATTGCTGTCGGCGTCGCTATGCCCAGCGCGCATGGACAAGCTATCAGGAGAACTGCCAGCAGAATTAGAAAGGCGTGTACGAATCCAGTTGTAAAGAACCAGTAAATGAAGGATGCGGCTGCGATCATGAAGACCGCTGGAACAAAGTACTTAATCACCTTATCGGTAAACCTCTGGATGGGCGCATTGGAAGCCTGTGCCTCCTCAACTAGGCGTACAATCTGAGTAAGGGCCGTTTCATCGCCAACTTTAGCAGCCTTAATCTTCAGCAACCCAGTCTTATTTATTGTTCCACCTATAACCTCGTTACCCACACCCTTCTCTACTGGTATGCTTTCCCCAGTAACCATGCTCTCATCAACTAAAGAATGACCAGAAATGATAACCCCATCAGTCGGAATCTTCTCCCCCGGCTTAACAACAACTACGTCGCCTGCTTGAACTTCATTAACTGGGACCTCTACTCCTTGATTATCCTTTAAAACTCTTACAAAGGTTGGTTGGAGCTCAAGCAGCCTTCTGATCGTTGCCGCACTCCTCCTCCTAACATTCTCCTCAATAAACTTTCCCAGAAGTATGAAGGCTAATATGCCTACCGCTGTCTCCATGTACCCGAATCCCTCGGAGCCTAACTCTGGAATGAACGTGCTTATTGCACCATATCCCCACCCCGCAAGTACGCCGGACGCTATGAGGGCATCCATGTTTATGGCTCGCTCTCTAAAAGCCTTATAGGCGCCGTAGAATATGCTCCATCCAGATACCCAAATTATAGGTGTCGATATTATGAAGAATATTATGTCCCATGCAGATAAACCAGCAACCCTAAATGTCATCATTGCGGCGACAAGCCCAAACATTGCTAAAACCCTAAGTATTGAAACGCCTACAACCCCAGTGAGGGCTAAGGCAGCCCGACGCTTCATAGCCTTTAGCTCTAGCTCGGGGCTCTCATATATTCTGGCGCACGCTTCGCTACAGAAGTAGTATATTCGATCACCTATCCTGCGCTTAATGGCGCTCTCCGCATCTACAATCATCCCACAAACAGGATCCTTAGGCAACTCAGTATCCCTAAACCCTAAAATGCATTTCCTATGATAAATATGTTTCAAAATAGCACAAAAACTTAAACCAGATATCCCCACTCAAAAAGCATCGAAGACGACATAGGCGGGGGCGAGATAATAATTCCATTGTTATAATAAACATGGAATTATTTGCCTAGAATTGCTTCCCCGGCGAATCTTTTGACGCCCACTTAAGTAAGAGAATTCCAGCGTCAAACTGTAATTTCTCAGCATAGCTTATCAGAAACCAAAAACTAAGCTTATCTAGAATATAAAAATGCTTAATTAAATATCAATTTCTTATCAATTTAATAACTACTAGCCATAATTCATAACGAATACATAGTTGGTTCTTTCTGAAAAGCTTAATGGGCGGTCCGGAGACTCTAAAGGAGCGTCTCAAAACTTGGCTAATAAAGCAGAGAACAAAGCTACTATTGAAGCTAATGGGGACGGCTTGGAGCTAGCTGACCCCTCTAATGAATCTATGTTGGCTATAGGGGCGCCAGCTGGGATTAATGGACCTTTAAAAGAAGCCAGCAGCGCATCACCTATTGGAGAGAAGCACCTTTTAAATAAAGACATACAGAAAATGAACGTAAATAATAGGGGGCGTTTGCTCGTTGCGCTAGTTTTATATTCTATTTTCTACGGCGCTTTTGTAGTTAATTTGATAGATTTGCGCTTCCCCCTTGAGGGCTGGTTTCATGTATTTTTTGGAGTAATTTATTTTTGTCCCTCCCTTATTGTTTTAATCGTTCTTGGTTTTAGGGGTTGGAGGCTGGCTTTAGCGCTCGGTTTACTTACAAGCTTAATGAATGATTTGTTTTATGCTCCTAGGCGAACCCTCTGTCCATGTCGAGTTATGATTTAGCTAGGTGGTATGCGAGACAGTTCGGCCTTCTTGGCTTTGAGGGGGGCATGAATCTTTCAGGCTGGATTTTTAAGCTTTAGGACGATAAGCATTACAATAGGCTTAAGCATATATGTGAGAATAATCGCCATAGTGATTCTACTTATAGAATGGTGGAAGAGTTGGTCTTAGTCCACAATTGGCTTTGAAGGGATGAAAAGAGGTTCTCTCCACCTCTATCTAGAGGCAAAAATGCCCATTATTCTAGTCTCATAGCCCATAAGAACGTCAACCACCGGTTTCAGCAACCTTATTCTTCCCAAAATTCTTTCTAGATTTTTTAAATCCACTTCATTAACAGCTTTTAAGACGGGAGACAACGTTAGATACGTTATAGTATATGTGGCTAAAACTAATAATAGGCTTATCATGCTCGGCAAATTTATGAACTGTATGAGGATGAGGGCTGGAATAGCTGAGACTGCTGAGGCGGCATATATTTTTGCGCTTGCAGTGAATCTCAGATTTATGTCCAGCTTCTTTACCGCTAGGTCTCGAGCATAGAGCGTTGATATAAGGCTGGAAATTAAGAGGGATATGATAATTCCCTTAACATTATATGAAATTACAAGTGGAGGCGCAATGGCCATAAAAATAGCTAGATTGACAATGTTAACTCTTAATGTTAAACTGGTCTCACCTAAGCCGTTAAATAGGCTTATAAATATGCCTGAGCCCAATCCTATTAAGACATGAATCATTGAGTAGAGCGCCAGATACTCCCCGGCCAGAATATAACTTGCACCATAAACTACGTCCACAAGATAATTTGAGATACATGCTAAAAGCACTGCCATAGGGATAATGATTAACGATGAATATTTTACAGATAAGTGGAGGAGGTCTCCGACTTCCTCCCTTAATCTATGGGAGTTAAGCCTGCTGAAGGCTGGGAAGAGCGCTGTTATTATCGGCGTTGAAACAACGGTAAGTATTGTCGATATGTTCGTTGCCGCCTTAAAACATCCAATCTCGATGTCTGAGGAGCACCTTGCGAGTAATATAGCTTGATAGTTACCCAAGAGCAGGCTCAGTAATGAAGAAGTATAGATGGGGAGACAGAATTTAATAGTCTCCTTCAAATATCCCACTTTGGCGTTATTGACATTTTTTGCCCCCTCTTGCCCAGCGAGGTCCCCCATTTTTAGGAACTTTAAATGGTGAAGGTAGAGTATTAGCAGCCCCATAATTGATGGGATAATATAGCTCAGCATGTGCCCTATAAGCGCACCATAAACATCTAAACCAAAGAGTACAAGTGTGGGTGCAGCCGCCCCCTTAAAAGTTGCCATTAGAACCTTCATGATTGATGCATATCTAGTCGTATTCAGACCTATAAAGAGCCCATAAAGCAGCGAAAAAAGTGTCTCAAAGAGCACGAGCATAGAAAGCAACCTGATATATGATGCTAGATTAGGTCTATCAAGTAGAGATCCTGCAAAAGCATCTGACAAGATAAAGGAGATGAAGGA
>JAWAZE010000030.1:0-12998 GCA_038817885.1 Bathyarchaeia archaeon
ACTGCTGAAGCAGATTATAAGCGAGCAGTTGCTGAGCAAGCCCCCCTCACGCATGCTTATCTTCACACAGTACAGGGATACAGTAAGCCACCTGCTCAACGAACTCCGCAAGGTTCCGGGAGTCAGGGCTGAAAGATTCATTGGGCAAGCCTCCAGGAATGAAGATAAAGGGTTAAGCCAAGAAGAGCAGGCTGAAAGAATAAGAATGCTTGAGGACGGAAAGCTGAATGTCCTCATAGCAACAAGTATAGCTGAAGAGGGCCTAGACATACCCTCAGTAGACCACGTGATATTCTACGAGCCTATACCAAGCGAGATACGCTACATCCAAAGAAGGGGAAGAACGGGGAGAAAAGCCCCTGGGAAAGTCACAATACTAGCAGCAAACGAAAGCCTAGACATGATATACCTATACGCAAGCAGAAAAAGAGCCGAAAGAATGAAGAGAATAGCCGAGACAATAAGCATAAAACTTCAGCCTATAGTGAGGAAGCGCATAAAACCCCCACCAAACCCACTGACCCCTAACGAAATAAGAGAGATCGAGATGGAGGCCGAAAGAATAGAGGCGGAGGAAGCTGAACCATACGAGGTCGAAGTGGAAGCCGAAATACTCAAAGACTTCAACAGAAAAGCATCAAGGGCTGTAAAACTAATATACATGAAGCTCCTGGAAGCTGGCGGCGAAGGTATGACTCTAAACGAGATCGCCACGGAGATGGAGGCTGAAGGCATAACCCCGCAGATAACGAAGGCCGCATTAAACATACTACTGAAAAACGAAGTCATCACAGAAGCTAAACGTGGAAAATACGCTCCAACATCATCCGTTAAACACAAACCGGGCGGATCATATGAGATACGCATAGAAAAAATATACCCAGGCTCAGCAGTTGTAACAGTAAACGACAAATGGAGAGCAAGGCTGGAGCCACAAGACTACAACGGACCTAAAAACCTTATAAAAAAGAACAGCAGATTCATAGCAATAGCAGAACTATACAAGATGAATGGAACACTACACATAAAAATAAAAGACGTTATACAAAAACTCTAAAACCCTACATTTCACCAAAGCATATGACACTTTAAAAATAAACTTGATCCTTCACTCACTTATTAGGCACTAACCCGCCATGCTGAAGCATGCTAAAAATAAAAAGATAAGGAGGGTTTTGCGGGAGATATCTCCCGCAATCCTTTGGTTCAAATCCCACCGGCCCCACCATTCATATACTTTTGGATGAACCAGCCCCAGCCTGAGGGTTTATTTTCTTTTACGGAAGAATTTCAGCCCTTCATGCTCGCAGACATATTCGAAGCCTGCTTCTATGAGCCCCGCAATCTCATCCGGTGTCCTAGCGACTCTACATATGTACTCATCTCCCTTAAGCCCTCAACTAAGTGCGTGTAAATCAATGTGTTTTTAATGTTCTTGTGACCTAGCACTTTCATGACATGTAATATGTCCCTTGTCTTAGCGTATTCCATTGTTGCCTTCCAGTGGCGTATCGTGTGAAAATGGATTTGTTTCAGCCTTAAATTATTAAGTTTATGTGCGATCCTCCTTCTTTGTCTCTCAAAAGTCTTTCTGAGATGTTTAAGGTTCTTGTAATGCCCGAAGGTTCTTTCCGAGGGGATAAAGAGACCCCGAAGATGCTCAGCGCCTTCTGTTATATGCTTGATAAGTATGGAGATAGGGCATTATGGCTTAGGTGGCACTATAGGAGCAACAGCGAAATAATAGGCTTCTCCCAGAAACATGTCTATAAGGGGGAGATAAAGCCAGTTGAGTCATGCAAAGAGATAAAGCTTGAAATAAGGAGGTTTCCAAAAGACATGGATTTCCTAGATCCAAATCTTCCAGTTGTCTTCCTACATGTTAAGGGGAAGGAGGCTTTGGAGAAAGATGGTTCTAGGTTTAATGAGAATGAGGTTAGCGCCGTTAGAAAGATCGTTTCAGCGCTTAAAGGCTTAGGAGTCAAGAGTGAACAGGTAGGTGTGATAACGCCTTATAGGGCTCAGAGGAACCGCATAAAGGAGGTGTTAAAGGATGATAATCTAGAAGTGAATACCGTTGACTCATTTCAGGGAAGGGAGAAAGATGTAATAATCTTCAGCATTACAAGCACCGAAGACCTAGACTTTGTAGATGATGAGAATAGACTTAACGTTGCCTTCACGAGGGCCAGAAGGAAACTAATAGTTGTAGGGAACAGCAAGCCCATCTCCATGCGTAAAAAGGGCACATTATATGAATTTCTAAAATACGTCGAGGAGAAAAATACCCTTTTCACGGCTTAACACTATCTTCTAAGAGCCTCTCGGCTGCAAAATCTTTATTAAACAATAGATGAATATTAATTTGGCAATAATTCTTTCTTCAAGAACAGAGCTGGACCATCTTTCAATCGCGCGATTAATAAAGATTTTATATCGGTAGATAATTTTGAAAACTCATCGGTTTCGTCTTGTTCAACGTGCTATTTAAAGCTCTCCCTCTATTCGCCTCAAGAGGTTCGTGTCATAATATGACACAAGTCTCTCTAAGGCTGAGCCGCGCATCTGCGGGCTTCACTTTTAGTGGTTAATGGGGCGCTTAAGCGCTAGAGAGGTCGCGCTAATAGGATTCTATCTAATGCTATTAAAGCAACGAAACTTAACATGGTCTCGATACTAAATACAAACACCGGAATCATAGCCCACGCTTAACTCTCATAAACTCACCAAATATTCTTAGGGGAGCTGCTGAGAAAACCCTTTTCTTCGTTAATAGGCCAAAGACTCATGCGGTTAGAGTCTCAACTCCATCTTACTTCTTAGCATCATCAGTTTTATAAATGTCGCAACTAAAACTTTTATCTTGGTGGCGTATTTTTGAGCCTTAAAGAGGATGCCGTCTCTAAGATTAGAAAGTATCTTCAAGTTTATAGGGGGTTTATTGAGAGCGATCAGGGTAGGCGTTGGATTAATGAGCGGGAGGAGCGATCGGAGCGTTATAGAAAGATATTTTCTGCAGAAAATATTGATTCCCTCTCCGAATCAGACTTATCCACAGTTATAGCTGAGCTCTGGGCAAACGCCCTCTGGACTAATAAGCAGCATATTGTGGACGGAGTTCTAAAAAGCAATGATTTTAATGTTCTTAAGTTCGCCCTCAAGGATCTGTTGTGAGGTTCCAATCTGCTTAGGGATAGGTTTGACCGCTTCTTTAAAGCCGTTAAAGCTGTGGGTCCAGCTCAGGCGACTGAAATAATGTGTATGGTTAGGCCGGAAGAGTATTTTATTTGGAATGAGAGGAGCCGCAGAGCCCTGGAGATACTGGGACTAGGTGACATTCTACCAGTAAATAAGTATAGGCCTAGCGGCAAGGAGTATAAGCGGATCATCGCCGTAGCCAAGGAAATAGCTAAGATTATGCAGGACGATGGGCTGGGCGGTAACCTCCTAGACGTAGATCTCTTACTCTATGCGATTCAATCGGAGGGCGAAGCAACTGTGCCTCCAGGGTCTGAGGTTAAGGTTGAGGAGGATTATGACTTCGACCACGATGAGATAGTTGAGAAGCTCGTTGCCCTGGGTGCGGGGCTTGGGTTTGAGGCGGAAAGTGAGGTTCCTATAGCCAGCGGTGTAGGGTTGATGTTGTTTGGAGGGCTAGGATTGGAAACCTCGGCGTAGTAAACTACGTCTTCGAGTTTCATAGGGCTGGTTCAATAGACTCAGCGATACTAAACCTAATGAAAGCCAAGAAGGAGGTCTCAACGCTGCCGGAGGAATTTAGGAAGATCGTATCCTAATGGAGGCAAAGGATGTATTAGAGGCATCACAACTACTACAACGCCTAAATGAGATATTAGCAAAGATAGAACTCGTAAAAAGAGCATAAACATTTTTTAGGGGGAGGGGCTCACAAGAATATGCCAAACAAATAAAAGGGCATTTTGTTTCTTTTATCGGTATTGGGAAATTAGGTTTCGTTGATGGATAGTTTAGGGTTCTGGTCAACTTTTTCTGAGAATCTTTCTCTTCCATAATAGTATTGTCGCCGCTATTCTTGAAAGGCCGTGGAAAATGTTCTCCAGCCTAGTGAAGCTTTTAATGCGTTGTGATCGACTCCCAAAAATTTCTTGAAATGTTCCTAGCATCTCTATTTTCCCATCGCTAAGAAAAGCTACTCGGTCCGATAGATTTTCCGCTTGAAATATGTTGTAGGTCGCCATAATTACTGTTGTCTTCTTCTCCCTATTAACGTGGGAGATAGCGTAGAGAAGGGCGACGTCGTCACAAAGGTAAAAGTGGAAATTACAGTCCCAGCAACAATAACAGCACTAATATCAACCGAGGCAGCAGAGGATCTAGACATCAAGGTAAACGATGAGGTTGAAGCTGTGATAAAAGCAACCGAGGTCATGATAGCCAAACAGATGCAGACGCGCTGATAAGCAGTTTTCTCTGTAATTATTGTAGAAGTTTAAGGCCGAAATTCTTGAAAATACTGAAGTGCTTTAAATCGAATGTGTAGAGGGATGCTCCTCTATTTAATACTATGGCTGCAATCATGGCATCTGTCCTTCGTACAGGTGCCCCTAAACTTTCCGCTTTTAGCTCTAATTCGGCGGATAACTGGGCATCCCTCTTTGTATAATCAATTATTGGTAGGAGCAGAACATCCCTAACAGGCTTCGCATACTTTTCAAGACCATATAAAATTTCATGGAGATTAATTACTGTTGTGGCAACATCCTCGCCTCTCTCAATAAGCTTCCTTAAAGCCTCATCGCCCCTAGCAGACCGCCTATCAAAGATCTCAATTAAAACATCCGTGTCTAAGACGATCATAATCTACGCTCAGCCCTCGCAGCATAAATTTCCCTTAGTAGAGCCTCTTTATCCCTAAACTCCACGCAGCCCCTAAGATTCTTTAATACTTCAAGGGGGCTAGTGCGCTCAATAAGCCTCTCAAATAACTCACTAAAACTCTCACCCTCACGCTTAATCATCAACAACTTCCTATATACGTCATCCCTAATCGTTATTGTTTTAACCAAAACTTCACCCTTTCATTTACCAAAACAATGTTTAAACATATATTTAAACATATTCTTATCCCCTTCTGGCTAAAGTTATTTCTCCAAAGTGGATATTTTTGGATTCGCCAGTCTTCGGGTATTTTTCCTATTGGTGTTTCTTTGAATTTTGTTTCTTTGTAGAATTCTTTTTTATTCTACTGGCTTTGTAAGGTTCAATCTCTAATAGGGGTTGTCGAGTTCCATAGGAAGTCGGCTTTACACCCCCAAAGTCTAGTATTGATAAGTATGTGGAATATTTTGAAGAACTACGTCTTGCATATAGTTTTATAAGTGGCATTCGGCAATAATCCAGTGTGGTGGTCAAATGAGCCAAACCCTTCCCCAAAAAAGAAGGAAAAAGTATATGAATTAAGCGCTTTTAATGGTGAAGGGACTTGTACCCGTGATGTAGGAGCCCCGCCCGAGGCTCCAATACCCCTAGTTCTGGAGCCCTACACATAGCCTCTCCTTTTAAGTCTTCGGGCACAGAGTCTACTGTGACTGCGGATATACATGATTATACTGGTAGGCTTCGTAGGGCTAGGGAGAGGCTGGGCCAACTGCCCTATAGCGGAGTACTGCTGTCCTTCCTAGATCACCTAGAGAGCTTAGATTTCTCTAAGGACAGGGTCCTGAAGTATGCTACGAGCCTATGCACGATATTTAAACCGCTGACATTTATTTCCTAAAATCATTAAGGGAGATTAACGCCATGATGGATTGATTTTCAGCTGCGTTCTCCTTAAATATTCATTTATTCTTCATTATATATCTTGGTGGTGTGGTTTGCCATGCCATTTTATCCGGTTCGGTCCATTCGGATTCGGCCTTAGTATTTGGAGCCCGGAGTGGTGGCCTCACTGGATTGATGTAGAAAGAACCGTAGATGAAGTAATTTTAACGTTAAGGATCCCTAGAGACCTCAAGAAAGAGGATATCAAAGTCGAATTTAGGGAGGGGCAGCTCAGAATAAGATTCCCGAGAAGAGACGGGGAGTGGGAACCAATAAAAATAGAATAGCTCTTAAACGCCAAAGCAAAATGATCCGGCATACATAAACTTTCATCCGCGCCTGGAAAACTTCTCTTAAAGAGGTGGCTTTTGAGAACGCTGAGCTTAGATTCTAGATAAAGAAGACGAGGGGATATAAGTGGGACGCTTGGGACAAAGTTTCGGGTAATTCTGATTATGGTAGTGGGAGTGGGAATATTACTTCATGTGTGGGTTTTACGTCTGGGTCTGGTGAGCGGACAATTTCCATCTTTAAATCGCCCTTTTCATCAAGAGTCCATTGGGCGACGAAAAATATTCCTGGGCTGCAATGCCATTCGGGTATGAATTTCACTCTACCGCGACCCATTGTAACAACATCAACCTGCGAGAAAGCCTTATTTATCTTCTCCGGCTCTAAGCTTCCCGCGAGCTCTATAACCGTACATATTGTCTCGATGAAGAAGTATTGGCATAAAGCCTCAGTCCAAGGCTTACCACTCTCTTTAGTCCATTCTTCAGCCAGCTTCATATTTGTTCTACCAGCCTTTTCGGAATAAGTACTCTTATAGGGTAGAGATGGGTGCCATGGGTTAAATGGGTCCGCTAAACCTACTGCTAGCTTCGGGTCGCCTATTGCCGCCACATCCTCGTAGTTTTTAAGGGCCCTTCCGTCTAAGACCATTTTGGGCTTCCATCCCAGCGTATATGCCTGTCTCCACATAACTGCAAAATCTGCTCCAACGGATAATCCCCAGAGAATCTCTGCCCCAGCATTCTTCCATTCGCGGATTATTGGTGTGAAATCCATGGTTCCAGGGGCGTACTGGCCTAGGCGCCTCTCTCCGCCGACAACAACATAGCCCGCTTCCGTTAAGATCTTTGAGGCAAGATCATACCAAGTCCTACCATCAGCGTCATCTGGGGCAAAAAGCGCAACCCTCCCATTGGTCCCCTCACGAAACATATTAGTGAACCATATATAGTTGCCTAGGCAACTATATCCTGGTTTACCAGCCCTAGGATCACCTTCAGGAACCGGAGTAATAATTACTGGACATGCACCCCACGCATACTCATATGGACCCGAGGACCACCAAACCTCAAAGATTCCATCTACTAGAGCTGGGATTTTATATTTGTCGGCTACGCGTGAGACGGGGATGCTGGCTACAGGTGGACCTCCATAGGTGAGAAGTAGATGGACCTTATCTTGAAGTATTAATTGTTCGGCTAAAAGCGATGATTTTGTAGGGTCACTTGAATCATCATATTGTATTAACCTGATTTGGAGCCTACGGCCTCCCACCATTACACCTCCGATTTTATTGACGTCCTCAACGGCTTTCCTCATAGCCCAGGCAGCTGGCTGCCCATATGCGGATAGCGATCCAGTTAACGAGATTATGTTTCCAATTCTTACCTCCTCTAATTCTTTAGGACCAAGGTAGGTGTATGTTAGGAATCCGAGAATCGCAGCAACAACCACGATAGCAACAATCAGGAGCACCTTAACACGAAAAGCTATACCTCTTCGATCCATAAAGGGGCCGCCCAAAATTACACTTTCCTGAAAACCAATAAAAGCTTTTCCCTTTAGTAAAAACAAATCTCTTTGTAAGAAAATCGAGTCTTCTGAGAGAACAATAATAACCAGCACCCGCCGAAACTCTGTTTTTTAAGTTTTTCAAGCAGTTTCTCTGCTGCATCAGCTACCGCCATCCTCTCTAGTGAAAATTTAATTGCAACGGTAGAGAACTGAATCCCTAATAAAGTCGTAATCGAGAATAAAAATATACAACGTCAACTCTAAGCGGTAGTAATGATGACTGGCTTAGCGGAGCTTCTTAATCCTAAGTATAGTTAGTTATTAATGGGATAGTTTGATAAGTCCGGAGCGCATAAGCGAGGGACGACATATAACTCAGCATAGTGAAAAATTAGTGGGTATTCAGGCGCGCACGTTTGGTTATTATTGCCGATAAGAAAAACATAAGGCAGCAAAAGGTTAACCAGAGGCTTGTGGCTGTCCAGCCCAGTGAGTAAGTGATGTAGCCTGTTATTGGTCCGGTTGCTATTGTTCCAATATAGTAGGCAACCGTGAATAAACTTGTAGCTGAGGCTATTTCTGCTCTTGTAACGGAATCTTGGACGAAAGCAAGTATGAGGGGGAATCCGCCGGAGCCTGCTACACCATAAATTATGCTAGCTACGGCCGCAGAGGTGAAGTTCGCTCCAATTAAGTTGAGGTTGAACATGAAATAAGTGATCGAAGCCAACGAGAGGCTCATAAGGCATAGAAACGGCTTTCTGCCATACCTATCGCTTAGGAGAAGAATTATTGGAGTTACCACGAATATCGACCAAGTTTGTATTGACATTAGAATGCCGGAGAGAAGGGGGTCAATGTGAATTGCTGATGTTAAATAGGTGGGATAGAAGCTTGTAACTGAAAAGAAGATTAATGATTGGAAAACGCCCATAAGGCAACCTAACAATACATTTCTATTCCTCAGGATGGATAGGAGACTTTTATCCTTAACATCTACATGAGACTTGGCTAGCGCCCTCATATCAGGCTTTAACGTTAAAAGAATTATTATTAATGTGGGAAAACCCAGCAGCCCAAAAATATTTAAAGGTAGCCTCCAGCTCCTTGACCAGATTCGGATCAAGGTTGCGAATGGGTAAGCCCAGAGGAGGCCGAGAACATACATATTTCCTGCAATGGCCGTTAAAAAACCTCGTTTTTTAGCGAAGAGTGTTCCAATAATAGAGTAGTACGCAACGTTCCATATGCCTTGACCTATCCCCATGCAAACCCTATAGAGCGATATATCCCATGCCGATGATGAAAAACTGGTCAAAAACGTGAAGAGAGAGAAGCTTAATATGCCGACAGAGGCAGAGAACTTAAAACCCTTTTCTCGGGCAATCCAGCCTGCTAGCATTGAGCCTATGAGAACGCCTACCCCAAAAAGGGTGACGATTGCCCCGCCCAAAAATATAGAGAGATCGATGTCCTTCATTATATCCGTAAGGACGACGCCCAGAATAATCTGGTCAGCAGCGTAGAGCTGGTGGGCAAACATGAGCGGTACCACGGTGAGTATTATCTTAGGGGCATGCGGCTGTTTAAACATCGCATCACTCTTGCCTTATAGTGTTATGACCGAGGATTTAATAAGCTTAGCTTCCCATGGATGAACGCTTTACGTGGAAAAAAAGATCCTTTTGCAACATAAAATCTTCCAAGTCCACCATCATCGGACATATTCCTTCTGCCAGAACCGAAGCTTTCGCCATGACCTTACGTCTTCTTCTATCCTTTATTTAAGAGTACATTTTAATACTTTACAAAACTGGCCCTAAACTTAGGGTGAAAAACATTATTGAGAAAAACTGGGGTATTTTATTCGTTCTAAGATTTTTAGCGCCTCTTTATTCTATGATGTATGTAACCCTAACCGTGATCGTTATTTCCATTTCTGTCGGCGGCATGATCGGTGTTGGTACTGGTGCTACACTATAGGCATACTCGGCTCTACTGTAAGCGTAGTATGTGTCTTCTGTGGCGCTGGCAACTCCCGTGATCTTCACTCCCAGCGATTTGGCGATAGTTTCGGCTTTCGCTCTAGCATCTTCTACAGCTCTCTGCCTAGCTAGGACATTTAATTCCTCAAACTTATCCTTTGTGAAGGTGAAATAAACCCCCTCCACCCTATTGGCCCCAGCCTCAATCGCCCCATCAATAAGGCGACCAACCTCATCCAAGTTGGTTGTAGTAACCTTCAACATATGAGTAACCTCAAACCCTATAATTGCCACCCCAACTGACGAATACTTCGGATAAAGATTAAAACGCGAGGTCTCTATGTTCTCCTCAAATATACCCATATCTTTCAGAGCCCTAATTACACGATTCATGGACTCAGCGTTCTTTACTAAGGCTTCAGCGGCCGTGGTTGCCTCAGTCACCACCCCTAGACTCAGCTCAACCTGGTTTGGTCTCGCGGAGGCTCTACCAGAACAAGAAACCGTAATTGTCCTTAACTGGTTTTTCAGATCAGTCTCTCCAGCTATAATTGGATAGACTTTTGGCTCACTATGCTGGCCATACTGGACAATGGCAACAAGGTAGCCACCTACACCCGCTAAAGCAACAGCTAGCACGATAATGATACCATAAAAATGCTTCTCCCTAAAACCCATAATATACCACTAATATTTATTGTCACCTTATAATTTCTCTCCAGGGCCGTTTAAATTTTTTGTAAGGAATTTTTATAGGGTTTGCACGTAAAGAGTGTTTACATGCTCTTTAGATAAAAATTGACGATTACCATCTGCAGCAAAAAGATATTTAAAACGAGATGATCACGGTCAAATCTTTAGAACATGGTTCATTTCAACTAAGATTTAATATATTCCCAGAAGAGCCTCTCAGCTTTGCTTAAAGGAAGTATTTTAGCGGAATGTTTGAACGCGTAGGCGGATATTGGGAGTATGTGACCTGAGTCGCCCCTCATTAAAGCCAACTTAACCCCTCGTATAGCATCCAATAATATTGGGGCCGCGTTGGGCGAATCGAATGTGCTCAGTTTTACCTCGATCTCGAACGTCATCCCGCCAAACTGTATTCCGGAAACCCGAATATAGCTGTCACGCTTATTCCCCAGAAACTCGACGAAGTCCATTGAGCCTGCCACAACAGAAGCCTTATATGGCAGAGCGGATTCAACGCTTTTCGTCTTAATTAAGCGCTTCGTCCCCCGAGCCCGCTCAATATCTACGGACTCCATTCCGCCGCCAACATCGAGCTGATAAGTTTCCGACACTAGAACACCCCTATTACTCAATGCTTCAAGAAGAGCTTTATGCAAAAAGGTCGCTCCAATATGGTCCATTAGGTCATCCCCAACTATTGGTAATCCAGCCTTATGGAAACGCTCACTCCAAGATGGGTCGCTCGCAATAATCGTTGGTGTTGCGTTAATGAAGGCGCATCCGGCCTTAAGAGATTCATTAGCATACCACAATGAAGCTTCCTGCGCTCCTCCCGGCAGGAGATTAACGATCACTTCAGCCCCACTCTCCTTAATTTTCTCAGCTACATTAACCTCGCTTGACGGGTCGACACTAACGACCCTTCTTGCATACTCATTTAATCCATCCATAACCGGACCCTTTAAAACTTCTACGCCTAATTTCGGAACATCAGCAAATTTTGGGGCATTATTTGGCGGAGCAAATATTGCTTCAGATAAGTCTCTTCCAACCTTGCCCTTCACCACATCGAAGGCGCAAACAAACTCTATGTCATCGGGACGTAATCCACCTATAACCGGATATTTTAAACCAGCATTCTCTCCGGCACGCTTACAGTAATATATGCTCTGAACGAGGGCTGAAGCGCAATTCCCAACGCCTATCAAACCAACCTTAACCCTAGGCATTTTAACATCACCAAGCTTTCAAAACAATAAACATTCTCGAAACACAATATATATTTAATTCCCGCCTAAAATTTTATAGAAGAGCCGTCCAGTTGGCACCCAAAGAGACCATAGTTACTTCTGTTAAAATCTAATGAACCCGCTCAGGAGACATTTTTACCGCCAGCATTCCATCCCCATATAGACTAGAACGCCCATCCCTCCTACAAACCCCTTAGTGATATAAGCGTAAGGAAAGAGTTTTATCTCCCCTTTCCAACAAAAGATTATTTAGTACCGCTTGTCTGGGCGGGGGTGTCCGAGTGGTCAAAGGAGGCAGGCTTAGGACCTGCTGCCGTAGGGCTGCGTGGGTTCGAACCCCACCCCCCGCACCATAGACGAACCCCCCGCAACTTCACCCTAACATTTTAGGCTTATTTCGTCTTTCTAAACAGTTTTACGCCATCTATTTCGCACATGTACTCGAATCCAGACTCTATTAGCTCTTTAGCCTCATTTACTGTTCTGGCAACTTTACAAACGTATTCTTTCTCTCCTTTGAACATTGCCTGCTCAATTTGAACGTAAATTAACGTATTCTTTATATTCTTATGTCCTAGGATCCTCATGACGTGCAGTATGTCCCGCGTTTTATGGTACTCCCATGTCCCCTTCCAATGTCTAATGCTTAATGGTGTAATCCTTTTGATCCTAGGGTTCTTAAGCTTCTCAGCAATCCTATTCCTCTGTCTCCTCAGATTGTTTGAGAAGTCCCTGTAATCACAGTTCCCGAAAACCCTATTGCCCCCTCTGGGCAGGCTTGAGAGCATCGCCACAAGCTTATTTGAGATATTGAATATTCTAGGGTTGCATCGCGCTCGCGACGTATGGGCTCCACGAATAGTACCATGCATTGAATACGCTCATGAAGTTGCTGCCAGCAAAAGTCCTTAAGACTACATTGTCTCTGAAGCCCCTGAGGCTGCTGGGCTAGAAGCAATCATAACAGGTCTTGGCCTATTCTCAAAAAACGACTACGAAACCGTTGCCAAGGCGAGTCAAGTGTACGATGCGCTATACATGTACTGCAAACTGAAGATTATCCGCGAAAAGTGCAAGGCGGAAATCGAAAAAATGGATAGAAAGCAGCAAAGAGAGTTCTTAATAAAGAAGTTGATGGAGTAGACCTAAAGCTTTTATATGCTTATAAATGATGGCTTCACCATGGGTTCTGAGCTACGTAGTCTTAGATAGACTTGCGTAGCTCTTGGGTTCACCAGCCTAGGACTCCTCGCGGGTTCATAGGAGCCCTCATCGGCCTCTTCCCCTGTCTGGGTGAACCCGCTCCAAGCCTTCATCAGCTCATTAAAGAGCCTTTTGCTTAGAGAAAGCCCCTCCATCTGAAGGTATAGGTTTATGGCAGCGTTTAGCTGCCTATCAATCCTCAACCCGCATCCCCTGCATTCGTATTTCGCTCCCTTCGGGGCATTAATCATCCCACATC
>JAWAZE010000031.1:0-12784 GCA_038817885.1 Bathyarchaeia archaeon
GCTAATAGGAGGATATATCTCCACGGCAACACCCCACCGAGAAGGAATGTTGGGGAAAAGATTGTTGATAGTGAGCCAAGAAGGTAAAATGCAAACCAAACCGTTATCGCATCATCTTTAAAAAAGCCGATAATCGATGCGGGGAGAGTTAGGAGATACAGTTTTAGTATTAAGAGGGCGTTCTCATGTAGCTCATATGTAACATTAGAGAATGGGGTGGAGGAAAATATTATTGGTATCCATCCAAAGACCATTTCAGGGTTGCGGCCGTACCATGCCCCAAGAAAACATGATGCACCAATTAACAAAACAGCTAATGCAGAAATCCTATTCTCACCCCTTCTTATGATGAAAATAGTCATAGTCAATAGATAGGTGACGGTGATAAGTTCATGAGATATTATCGCCAACATTGAGAGGATGAAAAATAATATTTTGCCTTTCAAATTATCTCCGGTTCTTAAAAACGAGCATGAAAGTAGCATTAAGGCAATGCCCAATGTGAGCTTATGCATATCCCACGACATCCTTAGCATTGCGATGGATAATGAGAGACTAAGCGATGCTAGCAGCGAGTCGAAGGCACCCCACGCAAGATAGTTTTTCGCAAACATGAAGGACGCGACGCCCAAAAGCCCATAAACTAACGTTGGAATAAATTTCATTGCCAAAACTAAATCTACGCCTATAAAATATAGAGCACCAAGTAGTGAGACGAATAGTGGAAATGGTAATGGCCGCTTAATCCATTCTTTTCCCATCACAAAGTACAGCGGAGTGTCGAACCCTATTGGGTATGGAAAGATTGCTTCGGGTATTGATCTTACAATTATTGGTATAATCGCCGACAGAAATAGGCAGAGTTTTTCCTTCCTAAGCCTAATCAGCAATTTTGTCTGCTTCAAGTATTATCACCCTATCGTTCACGTACGCAACCTTGAACTTGCCGAGTAAATGCTGGTACTCTGGCAAAGTCTCTAATCCCTTAGGCGAGATTCTGGGCACTACAATATAAGAGATACTGTTCTCTCTTACGATTTTATTTGACTCAAAAACCAGCGTCTGATCTAACTCGTTTCTAGCCGGGTTTTCCATAAATACTTGAATTGTTAGATTACTGCCCTCACTATAAAACTTTATTTTCCTCCCCTCACTTTTTATCTTTTCAGCGCTTGTATCTATAAGCACTTTCCCTAGATCCGTATGTATTACTGCTCGCCTATCGTAAACCTCTACTAGATTTACTGGTCTCTTGAGACTAATATTCACGCAAACAGTAACATTTTTAATCACTGATTCGTAGATAACAACAACTTTATAGCCATTTACTGAGATTACTTTCCTCATTAGAATCGTTTCATTTTGACGAAATACATTTCTGTCGATGTAGTAAGTTTCTATACTGCTGACTTCTGTACAAGCCCTTGATATAATCCCTAGATTACTCAATGTTAGATTTTCGAGCTTTTTTACCATCATTTTCTCGTCAATGTAAAGGGTCTCTTTATACTCCCCTCTGTTCCAAAAGCAGATCATCGGCGTATAACTCATGTTGTAGGGGGCTTGATCCAAGACTCTTAAATAGCAATTTCTTATTTCCTTATCTGCTAAAAGGACTGATGAAGCTACATAATATCTTTCCAACTGGCCCTTTATGAAGAGGAACCTTGGTTCCATGTAAAGGTATGTTCTTCTTGAAGCGTAACCTTCAATCCACCTTCCCATATATTCATCTGCAATGAAAACGCTATCAAGCGTGGTCTCACGTTTAATCCACTCTAAGGCTGAGACTTTCTCATAATCTCCATAAATGTCTTGGGAACTATACCAGCCCGCCACATTCGCAACCACGTTCATCCCCATTGAAAAAATCGAGATGGTTGTTATCGCGGAAATAGACGTAATAAATATTATTGATATAGGCTTCTTTGAGGGGCGCAATCTTAGCGGGTTACTAAATATATTACCTTCCAATCGACCCATGTTTTTTATTAGTGAAAATGGAGAAGCGATTACTATTGGTGCTGGCTGAAAAATGAAGAAGAAAACTCTATTAAAGTCTATCGCTATACCAAGAAGATAAGATTGCGTTGCGAGTATTGGGAAAAGGAACCATGCTAGGAGTAGAGCCTGATGCTCCTTTTGAAGTACCTCGTCTTTCCTTAGGATTATGTAAGCTGCGATTATCAGGACCGCTACAATTATCGCTGGGGTTTTAAGCGCCCACATCACTGCCTCAAAAAAATTTACCCTTAGACTATAATACGCCGCCTCGTTGAACCAAACAAACTGCGATGGGTAGGCAAGCACCATTCTATAAAATGCCAATGCGACTAAACCTGCAATAAAATTATATATCAAATACTTTATTTTGTCGGGTTTTCTCATCACCGCTAGAAAGAGCATCCAAAAGAGGAGTATTCCGAGAAAGATGCCTAAAGTTAAGTGATGCAAAAATGGCATAAGCACACTAGTAATTACCATTAGGCACATATTTCTCAGCTTCGGATCGGACATCGCCGATACGGCGAAGAAAATGTTTATTGGAAGAATGAGAAGCCCAAGAAGATTGGGGTAGCCTCCCCACCCAAGCATCTCAATATTTATGGGCATAAAGGACGTTGCATAAGCCGCAATAAGCCCTCCAAGCCTCGAGCCTGTAATCTTCTTTGCAAGAAAATATATTGGTATCGGCTGCAACGCAAAAAGCATTAAGCCCATAACCTTTAAGGCCTGTAAGGGACCAAAGAGATACTTTAGCTGGATTAGGATTAAGAAGGGCAGCGGTGGATACTGAAATACCCCCTGATCCCACATAGTATATAACATTGCCTCATAATTGGGGGATCTAATGCCCAAACACTCTGCGAACCAAGCCTCTATCCCATTCGCGTATTTCAGCCATTCCCCTGGATCGCTCCACCAAGGGGTTATTCTTACACCCAAAAAATACCAGACACGGATAAGGGGAGCTAATGCAGCCCAAATCAAGATAAGCTTTAATCCTATATCAGCGCTTCTCATAACGCGCTCACTTTTTCACAGCAAACACTATTAGTTTAGCATTTTCGTAAACTTCTTCCATCCTTGGATCCTCAAGAAATCTTAGAAAGTCATCTTTACTCTTTGATAGCACTATGTGAGACACATTGTATTGTCGTATTATTTCGTCGGACGATAATGAGATAAGCCGAGTATTCCACCAGCTCTTTTCCGAATTCGGAAAAGTGATAGTAATCTTAGCTTCAATCATCGTATTATTTACGGGTTTAGGTATATGGAGGATTCTCTGCTGACCCCATTTCTCATCTTTCCCTACAGTGAACTCGCCGTTACCCTTCAGCTCAACCGGAACATCATTTACTGTGAAATGTAGTTTTCCGGAGTAAAATAATGGTTTGCTAAGGGTGCTTTCATAGGGTATCCATATGGAAACCTTAGTCTCCGTAATATTAACCCCCTCAAGGATCGGCTTCACTATATATGTGACCTCCAGGCCTTTTGACTCGTTTTCTAATGTTACGATTCTAGTTATATTCAAGGATCGTGATAGATATGTTATTGAAAACTTGGCCATATTGCTGTCTCTTACCAAGTATTTGACGCCAGCGATTTTAGACATATAAGGAGACTCTGTCCAATTGCTCCCAGCAAACGTAAAGCTCGTCTCAACAGTTCCGTCGACGAGGCACAAAACATTCTTATAATCTAGCCCATAGGATACGGCTACCCATAAAGCATGTTTTGAAAAATATGGCGCATTATCCCACACCCTAATATACTGATTAAATATTGCAATATTTGCATGCCTCACAGTGTTGGACGCGATATATCTGTCAAGTTCCCCAACTATAAATATTTGGTAAGGTGGAAGCTCTAGGAGAACTCTTCTTTGACTGTAACCTTCAATCCATCTACCGATACTTGAATCTGCAACTATAACCGCTTTTTCATCAGTATTCTCTTTTAACCAGTTTAAGGTCTCAAGCTTTTCCTCAACACCGTAAGCCCAATCATGTATATAGTGATAATACTCGTTAACTCTAAGTGGTATTGTCGCTCCGACAAGAATGTTGAATAATGATACCATTAATAGCACTGAAGCCAAGATGGAGCCACCAATATTAATTGAAAGGGCAACGTCTTTCGGATCGAAGGTGAATAGATCCCTACTTAACAGGATGAATGGCGACGATGAGAGGACAACTAGTGGTGGGATGGCAAATGAAGGGAATCTCTTAAAGTCCAAGGCTAATCCAGCAATATATGATTGCGTGAAGAGAAATGGGAAGACTGTTAGAAATAGTAACAAGAATAATTCCTTTCTTTTGCCTGTAAAATATAATACAATGGAGCCAAGTGCAGCGGAGAGGAATAAGAACGCTGTAGCGAGTTGATCCTTAAATATCCACCAGAAGGCCTCGAGGTCGAACGGTCTAGCTGCGAGAGAAGCATAATTATACGTTATGTATTGAAATGGTCCTGCGAGCGCCCTCCATATTAGGAAGGCTAATAGAGACGCTGCAATAGGAAACATAAGTCTCCGTGAACCCTCATCCAGCCTCCGCTTAACCAGATAATTATAGATGACAATTATTAGAAGGGCGGCGCATCCTGCAGCATGCACTATAGTTGCAAGGTGATGTGTAATAACTACCAGCGCAGAGAAAACAGACGCAAGCACCACGTCAGTTTTTCTATAATGATTTAAAGTTCTGAGCATGAAATACAGCGCTAGAAGCAGGAAAGCTTGAGCTAATATGTTTGGATATCCTCCCCACCCATACATTTCCGCAAATATTGGGTGGAACGCCAACAGCCACACTGAATATATTCCCGCAATACTTTTTCCAGTAATATACTTCGCCAGCGGATACATGGATAGAGGCAGCAATGAAATTAACGCTATGCCCAAGGCCTTGAGTGTGAGAAGAGGGTCATTCACTAAGAGTAGTAGTGCTGCAAGTACCATGTTGAAGAACGGTGGATATTGAAAGACCGTTTGATCCCACAGCGGGTACGGGTTTCCTAGAAGCGCATAAGCATTCTTTAACCATATTGCCGGATCATCTATTGGCGGAAATGGGCTAGATGAAAAGGTAGCCGTATATATGGTAGCATTTATTATGGATGGGGCTATCAAAAGAATGTAATGAACTATAGCGGTTTTTCTTTTCATACCCTTACCATGTAAACTGTTAACTTGCTGTTCTCGTATTGAGATTTAAATAATTCATCGTCCAGTCCAAACCTATCCATGTTGACCTTCTTGACGGCGGTTGGTATAACCGCGTAGCCAACTCTATACTTTGTTAAAAGTTCTCTTGCAGATGTAGAGAAAACCTCATCCTTCATCCAAGTAAGCGGCTCTGCCTTCAAAACCCTAACTATAATCCTCACCAAGATTTGATTATCTAACTGTTCAAAGACTGCAAACACCCTATTCTGCAACCATATTTCGTCAGGTCCAAATATTAATTTTTTCAGGTTCCCCTGAAACTCCACAACGTATTCTCCACTATCAAGCATAAAATAGAATTTATTGCCAGATATCTGAGCGAAGCCAATCTTCCTCTCTTTCGGTATCCACATTTTTACTGAAAAGGATTCTATATTAGAACTCGTGGAGGTGACACTATATTCTATTGTTGCTTCAGGGCTCTTCTCCAAAAATATTCTCTTCACTATTGTGACATTACCTTCAAGCGCATACACGTATTGCAGAGCCGCCTCCTCACCGCTCCTAACAAGCCAAGACACAGTTCTCTCTTTATATCCATAGAAGTCTGGTTTGAGAGTTTCCCCTCTGAAAGAATATTTTACATTAACATGGTTTTCATCAATATAGAGGAAGTCGAGGTATTTTCCATCTTTGGAGGAAGCGAAAGACGGAGCTCTCTGAGGCGCAACTGGCCCCCAATCCCTTAAACGAAGGAAGAGATTCCTCATCTCGAAGTTTGAGTTTAATATCGTATCTGCGTCATAGCTCATCATAAACTCTTCTACGTTTTTATCAAAGTTCACGGGATAATTCCCTAAAGTAGGTCTGTTGGCATACGATTTTATCCAAGTGCTTAATGGGTACTCAGCCAATACTACTGTTCCTTCAGGTGTGTTACTTTTTATCCATTCAAGCGCCCCCAGAAGATCCCCATAACCATACCTTTCAACGTAAATTTTTGTCTCAGACGCCACACTATTTAGCACGCTGTGAGTTGAAATTAATGCTGACACAATGAGTAATAACAGTAGAGCTAAGCCAACTATTTTCGGTATATCTATTTCCATAATGTATAATTCTTCGCCCTCCTTAGCGGCCGCTATCATTTTTTTCAAATATGTCGTGAAGAGCGTGAATGAGGATATTATTGCTGGTAGAGCCGCGTATAGGAATAGAAGTGGAGGCAATGTTAGTGCCGTAACAATGATAGATGAGGCAAGCCAGCAGCAGATCACGCAACTTTTTCTCTCCTTAATAAGCAAGATAAAAGCGGGGATGCTCATCAACATTCCAATAATCATTGGCAGCAGGGTGATTGGCGGCTCAACTATCTGGATTCTAGAAAAAACCAAGGAAATCAGGGATGTGGCTGAGAAAAGCGGATACACGTCCATTAAAGAAATTTTTCTTCGAAAGGCCAACAATATAAGCCACCATGCAAGGGCTGATACAAAGAAGATCATTGTGGAAAGAAAATCCGTGAAAGAGATGAGCAAGCCGAACATAGCTATCATCGCGGCTTTCCTGAGCGGCTTCATATCATTTTCATGAAGATGTAGAAGTGCAACCTGTACCAATGTAAGCCCAAGTAAAATATGATAATTTGATGTGCAAACTAACCATACGTGTGATGGGAACAGTATAGATAAGAGGGCTGATATAAATGAGCCTAAGCGATCCCCTGAAACCCTTCTTGAGAAATAGAACGTTGTTAAGGATAATAGGGTTAATGCAAGTGCGGCCGAAATATTTATAGAGTCTATTGGCTTTAGGGAAAGTTGCGTGAAGAACCAAATGATGCAGGAAAACAATACGGAATTTCCAGAAACAAGCGGATTACTTCCCTGATTTAACCATATTATATCTAACGGCTTCACAAGAAGAAAATAGTTAAGATTCATTGTATAAAACGTTGTTATACTTATAGCTACAAGAGCAGCTAACGCTACAATATCGAAACTTCTAAAGTTCATCTTCTCATCAACTTAATTTTTATTAATTTAATGTACGATCCAAATTCAGTTTTAAATTTAAAGGTTCCATATTATTCGAGGAGACTCAAGTAAACTTTATGATATTCAGTGGCTATGATGTCCCAGTCATATTTTTTAACATAGTTGAAGCCTTTTAAGCGGAAATTTAACCATAAGTCCCTGTCCTCTAGGAGCGCCCTCATCGCGTTGGCTATGTTTATGGGCGACGGCTTAACAATTATTCCGCTGCCGCTTTCACTCAGCAAATCTGCAGCCCCATTACCATCATACTCTACAACTATTTGTGGTGTCCCAGCAGCCATAGCCTCAAGAGTAGTTATACTTTGCCCTTCCCTTATTGATGGCAGGACATAAATATATGCGCGTTTCAGCAGCCTTACTAGAGTAGCATAGTCTACTTTTCCATAAAACGTCACGTTTTGCAACAAACCCTCTTTTCTAACATATTCCTCGTAAAATCTCCTGTAGGGCCCGTCACCAACGATATCTAAGTGTAAACCATCGAATTCCTTGCTTAATATTGCAAATGCCTCTATCAGCCACTCCACCTTCTTATGCGGGTTTAATCTACCAACATAAATTATCCTCGATTCATCCTTATCTGCATCTATTTCCTCGAATATTTTATGGTCTACCCCGTTAGGTATCACTTTAATTTTACTCTCCTCCATTTTAAGCAGCGATATGAGTCTGTTAGCAGTAGTTCTGCTAACAGCGACCGCCACATCAGGGACTTTAACGTACAGTTTCTCCAAACACAATCCTAGCGGAGCGTAGAAACTTCTTGGAACATAATTGTACCATTGCGAATGCCAGACCTCGTGAAATGTCACACTTAAGGGCTTTTTATTCGATCGCGGCCAGAAGCTTAAGACCGGGAATATTGGGCAGTGATTTAATTCTATAATGTCATACCTGTTTCGCTCAGCCTTCACGCGTGAAAACATGGAGAATAAGAGAACCTTAGATATTGATCTGAACCCATCGCTCGTTATGTAGTCTTTCATAACTTGTTCTGTCCTTAAGACGTTTATGCCATCAATATTTTCTTTAATCTTCCATTCATCGCTCAACCTAACGGTGTATAGATCTACTTCGTAGCCTTTTTTAACCAGTCTCTTGAGAACCTCTAAGTATCTTTTTGACGACCCGCCTTGAAAGGGATAAAACGTCTCAGTTACAACCGCAAGTCTTATGATCGACACCCACTTTCACTTCCCTAAATCTACTCATCACCCTAATTACTTCCACTCCATAATCGCCAAGTTAGTTAATAACAGCAGGTTTTCAGATATATACTCAAATGCTTTTTGCCTTCAAACCTAAAGTGGTTTGGAGGAAAGTTCTGAGACAGAGCATTTTCAAACAGTTGTCGGACGAAAGGACTTTTCCTTCACTGCCGGCGAGATTTAAGGCTTTCTCGCTTATTTGAATCCTGAAATATTATTCAATTCAATTATCGTGAGGTACCTTATGAAGTCTTTATCCTCGGCCCATTCCGCGGCGCTTTTATTCCCCCATCTTAAGGCTACAGCGCTGATCTTTTTAGCTAGGGGCCTACCAACCTCCTCCATAAGCCTCCTTAACGGGCTCATCATAGCCCTCTTAACCTTAACAACTATATTAACTAAAACTCTTATTAACGTTGGGCTTTTAGGTCTCTTAATGGCTTTAATCACAAAATCAATTAACCCAGCTTCAAGGCTGGAGAGTACTTTAAACCAGATACGCCTACGCAGGGCCTCAGACCGTATGCGAGCCAAGTACTGCGAGTCTAAACTCAACACTAATCTCCACACTCCGCGCTTAAAGATAAAGGTCTACCGCTCGGACAGTAATATGTTTTATTGAAAACCGAAGTTTATAATTTTTGCTAAAAATTCGTAACCTATCCAATCCATTAAATTCACGTGGCGTTTTAGTCCCATCAAAGACTATTTTTGAATTCTTACACGTTTTTATTTTTTAATTATTAAGGAAATTTTGTGAATAAGAAAAATTTACTGAGCAAGCAGACTTTGCAAATTAGCTGCAAGTATCTTCATGTCTTTCGCCTAGAGGAAGCCAGGAGAAGTTATATCAACTAGATTTTCTTGACTTCTATGCATGGTTACTATGTGTGAAGTTTGCGTCATTATCCCCACATACGAGGAAGCCGATAATTTACCGAAATTGATAAATGAACTAGAGGCAATGCTCAGAGACAGAGAATTCATGATCATAGTCGTTGATGATAATAGCCCAGATGGAACAGCAGACGTTGCTGAAAAATTAAATGAGTTATATGGCAATATACTTGTTCATCGTAGACCAGCTAAGTTAGGGATTGGATCAGCGGTTCGTGAGGGAATTAAGATCGCTTTATCATTTTCTGATTGCAAATATATTGTTACCATGGATGCAGACCTTTCACATGATCCTAAGGACCTTCTAAATCTTCTAAAAGCAGCAGAAAAAGCTGATTTAGTCCAGGGAAGTCGTTATATTAAAGGTGGCAAAATTATCGGATGGACTATTTTCAGAAGAATGATTAGTTATATTGCAAATCTTCTCTGCCGGATCTTATTTAGAACTCATTTATTTGAACATACAACGAACTTTCGAGTTTACGGTAGAAAATGTGCAGAAACAATTGTAAAAACTGTGCAATATAAAGAGTACGAATGGGTAGTTGCGTCTATTTTAATTGCAAAAGAGCATAACTTTAGAATAGTAGAGATTCCGATCACCTTCACTGATAGAATTCATGGAAAGAGCAAATTAAAAGTATCTGACATTCTTGCATGGTTTATTTTTATCATAACAACTTTCATAGCACATGCGTTCAAAAGATTTAGCTTGAATTATTCATAAAATTCTGTGGATTGGCGCTTTAGATGCATTTTGGTAAATATTTTATTAGCACATCACTATTACTATAGTAGGGATTCGTTAAAAAGTTGGTGGGCCGGGCCGGATTTGAACCGGCGATCTTCGCCGCTCTCAATATTAAATATCCTTTGTGAGGGCGACGTCCTAGCCAGCTAGACTACCGGCCCCTAATATCTTTACTTTAGAAACTTTTTCTTATATCTTTCCGTGTTCGTCATTCCTTTAAGATGATTACGATGGATTTCCGATTTAATTGTTTAGGATTATTTAGGGGCTATTAGGTGTATTTGCCAATCTTATAGCCTTCATCATACATGGCAAGTATGTTTCTTACTGGTGTGATAGGTTGTATGTTGTGGCATGGGGCTAATATGTAGCCGCCGCCTCTTCCCAGTATTCGTATATTGTCTCTAACCTCTCTTCTAACGTCCTCTTCGGAGCCGAAGGGTAGGGTTTGCTGATTATCCATTCCGCCGTGAAAGACGACTTTATCGCCGAATTCTCTTTTGAGCTCCTCTCTATCCATGTCTTTACATCTCCACTGTATTGGGTTGAGTATGTCTATACCAGCCTTAATCATGTCTGGAATAATCTTTCTAATGGAGCCGTCGCTATGAAAGAAAACGTAGACACTGTGGTGATGGGCTAAGTCTATCATGCGCTTCATTCTCGGCAGGAAGAACTCCTTGATCTGGCTTGGCGAATATAGTAGACCGGTCTGCGACCCAAAATCCTCAGCAACATACGATAACATGATTTTACCTGGAAGCTGTTCATAGATAAGTTTGGTGTTCTCGTAGCAGAACTCGAAGAGCTTGTCGAGGCAGTAATGTACGATATCCGGATTGGCGATTAGGTCGATGTATGCTTGCTTCTGTCCGCGCAGGTTTTTATATATTAGGAATGGTTCGGATCCGCCGCCTTGAATCGGGTAATCTTCATAGCCAGCTATCTGGTCTGATATAGCTGAGTAATCAAATAAGTCTACGGTAGGCCACACATAGTTCTTCTTGATTTCATATACGCTCTTATACTCGGCAAGCGGATGATATACGCATTCCCTGTAAACACCTGATCCATAATTAACGTTCCTGTAGCGGCAGCCATATATATCTGAATCATCCGGTATTGGTGGACCCATATATTTCGGCGAAACCGTTATGACGGCGTCTATGTGCAGGCGCTCATACAGATCTCTTAAACTTCCACATTTAAGATAATTCATAAGCTTTTCCGTAACCTCAGGGGTACCCCAATAATCCATGGGGACTCTGTCGGGTTTCCTTCTTCTCAGGACAGCAAGCCATCTTTCTCTAGGCGTCATATAGCCCTCCATGATACCCACATGCACCTGGTTACCTGCTACCAGATATATTTGCAAGCTCTTCCAAATTATCTTTAAGTTTCTCGAAGGCTGCCACTATGTCATCCATGTCTTCTCTCGATCCTAAAAGAACGTATTGTGGAAACCACAGTCCCTCTTGATAGCAGGCCTTTTCAGCCACGGGTGCTTTAACGCTGGAGTAATCGATCTGTTTGCCATAGCGTGGGCAGGAAAGAGGGCATCTCTTAAAGTACTCTATATAAGGCTCTTTGTACAGCGGTTTTGAGTAGCCGACGCTTGCAGGTATGCCTTCAGCCTGTAGAGCTCTAGCAATCGCAGCCTTAGATAATCCACCAAATGCCTCTGGATCAATCCTGAATATGTAGAGGTGGTAGGCGTGCCTAGTTACGCGTTCATCATTTTTAAGCGGTTTTACTCCATCTATTTTAGAAAGCTTGCTATTTAGATATCGGGCGTTCTCCATTCTCCTCTCAGTCTGCTCATCAAGCCTCTCCATCTGAACTAAAAGTACAGCTGCCTGGAATTCGGTCATCCGATAGTTTGCCCCCGGAAGATAATGCTCATACCACGCTTTTTCCGGCATCCTACCGCAGTTATGCAGAGACCATGCTTTAACATACAGTTCTTCGTTGTTGGTGACTATTATGCCGCCTTCGCCGCTAGTGATGTTCTTACTGGACTGGAAGCTGAAGGCTCCAATATCGCCTATTGCCCCAACCCTTCTACCCTTCCATTCAGTGCCCCAAGCTTGGCACGCGTCCTCAATTATATGCAGCCCGTTCTTTTTAGCTATGGAGAGAAGCGCGTCCATGTCTGCTGGTCTACCGCCAATATGCACTGGCAGTATGGCTTTAGTTTCATCAGATATCAGCGATTCAATGCTTTTCGGATCAATAGTGTATGTTTCAGGATCTATGTCTGCGAAGATTGGGATGGCGTTCACGTAGAAAACCGCTATGGCCGTAGCCATAAACGTGTATGAGGGAACTATAACCTCGTCGCCGCAACCTATCCCAAGAGATCTGAGCGAGATTTCTAAGGCTGTTGTACCGCTGGTTACGGCAACGCCGTATTTAGCGTGCTGATATCTCGCAAATTTCTCTTCAAACTCCTTCTTTTTTGAGCCGCCTATCCCCCATAAACCGCTGTTTAAGACGTCTAGTAGGGCTTTAGCCTCCCTATCATCGAAAACGGGCCATTTTGGGAAAGGCTTGTCTCTAATCGGTTTTCCACCGGCTATAGCGAGCTTAGCCAACTCCTTTCCCTCCACTCAATACTTATCTACTGTCCAAGGGCGAATAAAACGGTTACCATCATGTTTTTGGAGGCGAAAAGCAAAATAATTGATGCCGC
>JAWAZE010000032.1:0-12133 GCA_038817885.1 Bathyarchaeia archaeon
GCTATAGGGCAGTTGGCCCAGCCTCTCCCTAGCCCTACGAAGCCTACCAGTATAATCATGTATATCCGCAGTCACACTAGACTCTGTGCCCGAAGACTTAAAAGGAGAGGCTATGTGTAGGGCTCCAAAACTAGGGGTATTGGAGCCGGGGATGGGATTTGAACCCATCTTGGCGGGTCTGCAGCCCGCCGCCTAACCACTCGGCCACCCCGGCACTACTAATTTATTCTTTGGTTTAGCTCAGATAAATAATTTTTGCGTCTCTTATCTTATTAGGCGTTCTTTGCGGCTGCGTGGCGTTTTAATGGGTTTATAGAATTCTCATTATTTGTGCATGTAGAACGCCGCATATTTCGATGACGGCTTCTGGGTGGACGTATCCATGCTCTATGGCTTTCTTAACTATATTTCGGCCGCATAGGTTGATGATCGTGGAAGTTTTGATTAGCGATAAGGCCTCCTCTACACTCGTTTTATATCCATTATAGAATTCTTCCTTAATCTCAAAGGTTACTCCGCCCTCTGTGAATTTTTTGCCCAGTATGTCCGCATCACATACGGCTAGGAGTGTATGGCGGCCCCACCTTGTAACCTTAACATATACTTCCAAGACCTATTCCTTCTTCCCCACATTATATGCGTCTGACCGGCGACTTAGCGCCGCAAGCCTCACACACTAAAAAATTAAATCTCTTCTCCTTAATAATCTTCGTATCCGGTCTCTTACATATTGGACAGTTAACGAACTCATCCATATATCGCCTAATAAGCTTATCGATCATCTCACAATCAAATCTTCCGTGGAAGACAGCTCTCTGCCCATCAATCGTTCCGGATGTAGCCATCTCCTTTAGGAGATACCTTAAGAAGTGACCTGGCTCCCTATTTAAGATATCACATATCTCCTTAAAATTTTCAAGAAATGTTCTGGAGCCGATCGTTACGCAGGCCGCCCTCGGAACCTCCAGCCTTTCACGTTTAAAGGCTTCGCTGGGGAGCTGCTTATACGCTTCATCAAGCATCTTCTCATAGTCGATTTCTTCTATATCCATTCCCCTCAAGTCCCACCTGCTATCTCTTACCTTAATTGCTGGAAACCTAAAAACCTACTGCTAACACCTCATTAATTAATTATTCCTTACGGTACATTTTTATTTTCGTTGATATCTTAAAACACGAGTAAAAAATTTACATTAATAAAAGTATCGTATCAAGTGGGATGAAATGGTGGTATGAAGAAGTTTGAGAATTTCAGTCAGTGGTTTGATGAAATATTATTTAACGCCGACATACTGGATAACAGATACCCCGTTAAAGGGTTTGCAGTATATAAGACATGGGGCTTTAAAATAGTAAAGTTGATTCTAAGGATCCTTGAAGAAAAGCTTGACGAAACCGGCCATACACCAATGCTCTTCCCAGTAGTCATACCCGAAGATGCCTTCGCAAAAGAGTCTGAGCACATTAAGGGTTTCAGCTCAGAGGTCTTCTGGGTTACCCATGCTGGCGATAGAGAGCTTGAGAGGAAGCTCCTGTTAAGGCCGACCTCGGAGACGGCTATATATCCAATGTTTGCCCTCTGGATAAGATCTCATGCGGACCTTCCGCTTAAGGTTTATCAGAGCGTTGCGGTTTATAGATATGAGACAAAGGCTACGAGACCCCTCCTTAGAATGAGGGAGTTTCTTTGGAATGAGGCTCACACGGCGCATAGGAGCTGGGGGGATGCTGAGGGGCAGGTGAGAGAAGCGATAGAGATTTATAACAGCGTCTTTAGGCGTTTAGGCCTGAGATACTTATTAATTATGCGGCCAGACTTCGATAAATTTGCTGGTGCAGTATACTCGATAGCCTTTGATGCATGGAACCCCGACGGTAGAGTAAATCAGATAGGCACGGTACATAACCTCGGCGAGAACTTCGCTAAGGCGTTTGAGATAACATATGAGGATTTAGATGGAAGCCACAGGTATGTCGTCCAAACATGTTATGGCTTTGGGGTTAGCCGCGTTCTAGCAGCAATAATAGCCCAGCACAGCGACGATCATGGTCTCATATTGCCGCCTGATATTGCCCCAATCCAAGTAGTTGTAATACCAATAGTTTATAAGGGGGTTGCGGAGGAGGTGAATGCTTACGCTAGGGAGGTCTATGAAATGATTAGGAGTGAAGGAATGAGGGTGCATTTAGATGATGCTGAGGATAAGACTCCCGGAGAAAAATATTATTACTGGGAGATGTTTGGTGTGCCAGTTAGGGTTGAGGTTGGTCCAAGAGATCAGAGGGAGAAAAAGGTAACTATTGTCGATAGAGTCAGCTTTGAGAGGAGGGTGATTGATTCAAAAGAGGTCATTAAGACAATAAAAAGCATATTTAATGAGGTTATCATATCTCTCACGGAGAGGAGTGAAAGAAAGCTTAAGGAGCTTATTGTGGATGCATCCGATAAGTCAACACTTAGTAAAGCAATAGAAGGCAGAAAAATTGCCAGAGTTCCCTGGTGCGAAAGAGTGGAGTGCGCCGAGAAGATAAAAGAGATCTCGGGGGGAGAGGTGAGGGGACATAGGATTGACGTTGAAGAGAAACCTGAAAAACCATGCATTATCTGCGGGGGAGAGGCAAAAAAAGTTATTTACGTAGCTAGAGCCTATTGAGGCTGGAACTTAGAGATAATATTATTGTCATGGACCTGTCTCAAACAGTATTAGTAAGGGGCTTGATCCTTTGAGTGATATAGGTTGTAGTGATGTAGCCTTAAGTGTTGTTGCGGAGCACCTAAGAAAAATACTTGGTGAAGAGTGGGTTATAACCGAACGCGAATTTATAGAGAGCTATCTAAGCGACGAGACGCCTGAGCCGGTAAGGCCCAAACCAGCCAACCACCTAATACTTGTTAAACCAGCATCGACTGAGGAGACCTCTCTAACTCTTAAAGTTGCAAATAAAAATAGGATCCCAGTCTTCCCGGTGGGTGGCAGGACAGGTCTTGTCGGCGGATGCATCCCAACTAAACCAGGCATAATACTCTCTCTCGAGCGCATGAACAAGGTTGAGGTGGATGAGGAGAATCTCATGGCTGTTGCTGAGGCTGGGGCGACTCTCCGCGATCTAATAAGGGCTGCTGAAAACGCCGGGCTCTTCTTTCCGCCGCACCCAGGTGATGAGGGGGCCCAGATCGGTGGGCTAATAGCTACTAATGCTGGAGGGGTTAGGGCAGTAAAATATGGGGTTATTAGGAGCTATATTAAGGGGTTAGAGGTGGTTCTGCCCACTGGGGAGGTCCTCAATATTGGTGGTAAGATTTTGAAGAATAATGCTGGCTATGACCTAATGCAGCTGATCATTGGCAGTGAAGGAACTCTATGCGTTATAACGAAGGCTCTGATTAAACTCTTTCCTAAGAGTCGGTACATGCTTACCCTTATTGTCCCATTTAATTCTCGGTCAGATGCCCTGAGGGTTGTTCCAAAAATACTGAGGTCCGGTGTAACCCCGCTCGCTATAGAATATATCCAGTTAAAGGAGATTCTAAGAGCTGCTGAACACCTATGTGAGCGATGGCCGGTTGAGAAGGGCTTTGCACAGCTAATGATAGTTTTGGACGGTATGAAGTGGGAAGAGATTTTATCAGCATGTGAAGAGGTGGCGCGGATATGCGAGTCACATAATGCCATAGACGTAATAGTCATTGATAGCCCGAGAGAACAGAATAGAGTTCTAAAGATAAGGAGTAGTATGTATACGGCTATTAAACATGACGTTATAGACATACTGGATGTAACAGTCCCCCCAGCCCGCATGGAGGATTTAATGAACGCTGTTGACGAGATAGCCGCTAGATACGGCATATATCTACCAATCTATGGTCATGCTGGCGATGGAAACCTACATATACATATAATGAAGGATTCCGGGAGCATGGACTTAGTTAATAAAATAAGGCGCGAGATTTATGTGGCGGCAGTTAAGCTCGGCGGCGTAATAACTGGGGAGCATGGTATAGGAAATATAAGGGCAAAGAACTTAAATCTTGTCTTAAGCGAAAAGCATATTGAGCTTATGAGGGGCATAAAGAGAATATTTGACCCAAACAATATACTGAACCCGAGAGAATACCTATAAAAGAAATATATTCTCTCTGCGCTCCACACCTATTGTTGTCTCAGGGCCGTGTCCAGGATAAACTCTCGTTTCATCCGGCAGCCTAAGCAGCTTCCCTCTGATAGATGATATAATCTCCTCATATGAGGAGCCTGGGAGATCCGTCCTGCCGATCGAGCTGGCGAAAAGTGTATCCCCGGTAAAAACTACCCCCTCCCCCTCTAGATATAGGGATATGCTCCCAGGCGTATGCCCTGGCGTGTGGAGAACCTCGATCTCAATGTGCCCGACCGTTAATTTATCTCCGTCCCGCAATACTAGATCTGGCGGAGGCGAAGTAATGTTTAAGCCCAGCATCCTAGAGAGATTCTTTTTCGGATCCGTCAGCATGTCAGCATCATAGCAGTGCACTGCTATATTTGCCTTGGTCTCCCTCTTAACCCTTAAGTTACCACTTATATGATCTACGTGCCCATGAGTATTAACTATATATTTGATTGTCAGCCCTCTCCCACGGATCTTTTCAAGAACCAGATCCTCATCAAGTTCATCGAGGCCTGGATCTATAATAATTGACTCGCGTGTTCTCTCACATACTAATATATAGCAGTTCGTGAGTAGTGGGCCGACAGTTAAAGATATTATCTGCATAGGCTTACACCCTTTAGATATGAGTTTCATTTTTCTCTATATTTAGGTTATGTGGGAAAAGGTTTAAGTGTCTCTTCTCTTGAAGATTAAGTGTTGACATGAGTCAGTGCGAGGATAAAAGGCTTTGATAGAATTTTGCCCAAATTGTGGGATGAGGTTAACGCTTAAGCGTAAGAAAGACTCGAAGGAGACTTATCTCTATTGCGCTAAATGTGGGTATGAGAGGCAGGTTGAGACTCCGGTGTTACCGGCCAGTAGAAAAGTTGCCGAGATTAAACAGGAAGATTATATTGTTGTTATTGGCGAGAAGGAGCAGAAGCTGAAGACGCTTCCAGTAATCACGATTGAGTGCCCAAAATGTGGGAATAATCTTGCATATGTCTGGCAGGTGCAGACGAGAAGTGCCGATGAGTCATCAACACAATTCTTCAGATGCACTAAATGCGGCTACACATTCAGAGAATATTCGTGACTTAGCCCTCTAATATCTGAGTAACATTTTTTAGGAAAATGTATTTTTAAGGGCCTACGGGGCTATTTTACATGGATACTTATCTTCTCCATTATTTAAACCAAATATCTTTAGATAAAACTGTCAGATCGGAGAGCTCGAATATGTGAGACATTGAATTTTTAATATATTGATGAGAATAATAAGTAAAACTATTTTAGGATTGCAGAGATATTGTTATCGGGTGGTGCACTTGTTTAAAATGAGGATTTCAGACACGAAAACCTTCAAGAGCGTAATCGACGCCATCTCTGCAATTATTGATGAGGCGACATTCGTCATTGGCCCGGAGAATATAAGGCTTAGGGCTATGGACCCTTCACGCGTAGCTATGGTTGATTGGGAGATGCGGAAAACAAGCTTTGACGAGTATGAAGCTGATGAGGAATCGAAGGTGTGCATAAATTTAAGCGAGTTCAAGAAGGTTCTTAAAAGGGCTGGAAAGGACGATATTATTGAGTTTTCTTCGGGGGAGAGAGGCGACAATGTGGAGGTCAGGATTAGGGGCAGATATACACGCACCTTCACCCTGCCAATACTGGAGGCTAGTGAGGAAGAGGTCCCTGAGCCCAAGCTAACATTTAATGCTAAGGTTACCTTAACGACTGATGACTTCTATGAGACTCTCAAAGATGCTGAGCTTGTCAGCGATAACGTTAGGATAGAGGCTGATGAAGATGGCCTTATAATGAATGCTAAGGGGGACGTTTCTGGCACAAGAATAGAGATTAAAAAGGGTAGCGACGCCCTCATATCTCTAGAGGTTGAAGAGCCATCTAAGGCAACCTTCAGCCTAAGCTACCTCACAGATATTGTTAAAACAGCTTCTGATACATCAGACATAGTCACGTTGGAATTCTCGACAGATATGCCCTTACGCTTAGACTTCAGGCAACGATATGATGGTAAGCTCGTTTACCTCTTAGCGCCTAGGGTGGAGGTCGAATAAATCCCTGAGCTCTAAATCTATGGGGGAAACTAAAATACTGCTGTTAAGTGACCTTGCAAAATATCCTTTTTTGCCTGAGGCTGCTGAGGAGGTTAGAAAGCTAGACTTTAGTAAGATAGAGAATCTTTTGGAGCCAAATTACGCGCCTATTCTTGAAAGGGCTGAAAAGAGAATAATTGAGGCTTTAGTGACGAGCCCGCCGGAAGTGAGCTATGATCCACGTAGATATGATGAGAGCGTGGAGATTTTATCCTTCCCAGTCGCAATAATCCTTGCATCCGCAACTTCCAGCGACTATATCAGAAGGAGATTTGCATTGGCTGAGGCGCGGAGAGCCTACAATCTTCTTAAAGTTGAGAACGAGGAAAAAATAATTAAGGTTGCGGAGAGGTTCGGCTGGAGGATAAGATTATCTAGTATTAGTATCGGCTTAGAAAGGTTTGATTTTGCCATCCACTTCACAGATTATCTGAGGAACGCATTCCTATTCCATGAAAAAGATTGGAAGCTTGTTAACAGGCTAGTTATAAAGGGTGAGGTTTATCTCTCAAAGCAAGATGTTGCCCGCCTCCTTCAGGAGGAGGTTAGGCGCCACATTGAATCCAGCATGGATCCAAAAATACGTTCACGTCTCCCAGAGAATCTCATTGAGCGGGTCGACTCCCTCAGAAAGAGATTTGCGGAAAAAATAAGGGAGGAGCCTTTCACCATCGAGGGCATCCACGCATCCGGGGTGGAAAACGAAGCCTTCCCACCATGCATAAAAGCTCTCTATGAGGCCGCCCTATCCGGGAGACATATATCGCATGTAGGACGCTTTACCCTAACGTCTTTTCTCCTAAGCATTGGCATGGATCCAAATATGATAGTCGACCTCTTCCGTAAGTCCGCGGACTTTAATGAAAGGATGACTAGATACCAGATTGAGCATATTGCTGGTCAAAGGGGCTCTGGGACAAAGTACACTCCGCCAAAATGCGATACACTGCAAACTCATGGCTTATGCCCAGGCATGGACGATTTATGCAAAAAGGTTAGGCATCCATTAACATATCTTCTTAGGAAGAAGAGGAGAAAAGTAAGTGGGGCATAATGGCGGAGCCTAACGACGTGCTATTTATACAAAAGATGTTCTCCGAGTTCTATAATAATAATGCGAATAAAATTGAAGCTCCAAAATCTATTGAGAGTAGAGAGTTCGGTTTCACCTTATTCAAAGAGAATGTTATGATTAGACATAAAAGCTTCACGAAAATTGAGGATTTAAGGGATTTCATTAAGAGGAATGTTCCCTCAAACGTTTATTACTCGTCAGCCTATTATAGCGTGCCGGAGGCGAAGATGGATGAGAAGGGGTGGCTTGGCTCAGACCTCTTCTTTGACATAGACGCCGACCACATACCAACCGAGTGCAATAAAGAGCACGACTCATGGACATGTAAAAATTGTAATCTTAAGGGCAGAGGAAGTGCGCCGGATAAATGCCTGAACTGCGGAAATGAGAGCTTTGAGGAGAAAACATGGCCATGCAAAATATGCCTGGAAACAGCTAAACTTGAAACTATAAAACTTATAGATATATTACTGGAAGACTTCGGCTTTTCTCTCAATGAAATAAAATGCTTTTTTAGCGGCCATCGGGGTTACCACGTTGGCGTTGAGAGCAATGAGATACTAGAATTAGATTCGATTGCTAGGAAGGAAATAGTCGACTATGTGACTGGAACAGGGATAGATGCCGTCTTCCACGGGATTGGCGAAATTAGGAGTGGCGGTGCGAGGGTTATTGTTGGACCAAGCCTAGATGATGCTGGCTGGCGGGGTCGCGCCGCAAGGGGGGTATATGATTTCCTTCTAAAGGCAACCCCATGGGATCTTAAGAGACTAGGATTAAGAAAGGATGTGATTATGGAGATAATTGAGAAAAGAGAGGTTCTCTTGGAGAGCTGGAAAACTGGCGGTCCATGGAACTTGGTGAAGGGACTGGGAGTAAAAGGCTGGAGAAAAATTATTCAGCATGGGATGCTCCTTCAGTCGGCTAAAATAGATACTGTTGTAACTGTGGATACTCATAGGCTTATAAGGTTGCCCGGAACCCTCCATGGTAAAACCGGGTTACTCAAAGTCTCCTTCCCAGCGAGCAGGATAGAAGATTTTGACCCCCTTAAGGAGGCCATCGCATTTAAAGGCGGAGAAGTTAAAGTATATGTTGAAGAGGCCCCAGAAATTAGGTTGGGGGATGAGGTCTTCGGCCCCTTTGAGAGGCAAGTTGCCGCATTACCAACTCAGGTGGCAGTCTTACTGCTCTGTAAAGGCGCCGCTAGGGTGGTAAGCTAGCATGTACGATGAGCTTTTCGATGCATGGAAGAAGGAAAGAGAGAGCCCTGAATTACAGCCACTCCCAAAAGACTTCTATACACGGCTAGCGGAGTATGTTCGCAGGATCCGTGAGGAAATGCGTATGATGGATGAGGAGAGCCTTAGGGGCAGGATTATCCGGGTTGAAGAGGAGAATGTTAGGAGAATGGTTAGCGACCTAATTCAGACAAGGCATAGGAAGATCCTAGAGCTAATTGAGAAGGAGGGGGCGATCCCCCTAAGCTCTTTAACAGAGGAGGAAGAGAGCCTCTACGGCGGCCTAATGGAGAGCAAGAAGGCCCTCAATAACCTCTTAAATGATATTATGCTTGGGCAGAAGCCCAGAGTTAAGCAATTTAGATCTAGCGGCCTCTCCCTAGTCCGTATACTCAGGGAGCTGCCTCAAATAATTGGCGTAGACATGAAAGTTTATGGTCCCTTCAAGCCGGAAGACATAGCCACCCTCCCGGAGGAAAATGCGAGGGCGCTGATAAGGCAGGGAGCGGTCGTTGAAATAGATGTAGAATAAACAGCTACCCTCGGTATGCAAAAGTATCCATCACCTAGATTTTAGAATCATTAGGAGGATGACGAGAAGCAATATGCATGAGTATGTTATTAGGGCTATAGGTCTCGCGAACTTCGCCACAAATAAGGCTGCCAGCAAAAATAATCGCGTACTCTCGGAGGAAACTCCGCCGGAAACCGCAATCAAGTAAAATAGTTCAGCCATTTTTCTGAACGGCTGTAAGAACAGGGTTCTTTGATTAACACTACCTATAGCTTTCTCCACCTCGATTATAAGCGGCCGATAAGCATATATATCCGGCAGGTTAAAGCCCCAGGAATTAAATTTGTCAAAGAGCGACGTATTAGCGGCTAGGCTTAAGTAATAGCATAGCATAGAGTTGCTCTCAAGACTTACGTTCCCAAATAGCCTAAAAAACTTGGAATAATATTCTAGCCCACCATATTCCTCAGAAAGTTCGCTGATAATATAGTATGCAGATGCATATAGCACTTCAGTCTCTCTTGGTGCATAATATGGCGTCCATTCCACTAAAAATCCAAGGTTGCTCCTTGTAGAGAGCTTAAGCGCCCGAATGAGCCCATCAATATCTTCTTTAATAATCCTGCCCCCCTCATAACCCATGCTTTCCGCAATCTCTATGCTGATAAACTGCGCCATCCCCTCATGAAACCATAAAAGTTTCTCGGGGGGTATTCCAGCCTTCCACATGAAGTGGTGTGCGAGCTCGTGTAGAGCCGCTACCTCTAAGTAGCCCTCCATATACCGCGTAAACATGAGGTTTATGTATATGTCCCCTAATCTTCCTCCACTGAATGGAATATAGCCGCCTATTGACATGAGTGTATGAAAGTCTGGAATGAAGAACTTTGCCCCCACATGGTCAAGAGTTACATTAAATATGTTGACGAGAGCATTATACGCCGTATTATAAAAGTCTATAATTTTCTGAGCATATTTTTCATAGCGCGCAACAGTGATAAACTCAAATATTCCCTCCCTCAGAACCACGGTATCCGCTCTACCGCCAGTCAAGTCAAAGCCTATCTGTATCCTCAGAAGATTCTCTCCTACTGGAATGTTTTTAAAGAGCACGTGGCTTGAGTTTGAATCCCCATCTGCATTATAGATGACGCCTTTCCCGAGAGCTATCGCCTCATGTTTCCTCGCCCTGAAGTTCTCCGGGAATACTACTATCGCCTCAAACAAGTTCTTCGGATCAAAACCTATCTGCGGAGAATAAAATATTCCGTACGTCGACTCCGACTCCACAACCATGGCGGCTAAAGGAAAATTATACTCTATGACAACTTTAAAACCCATTCTCCCCGAGGTGAAGTCAAACCTTAACACCTTATAGAAGTAATATTGTGAGCCAGTATATCTCTCCGGCTCATCAATGACACATCTGAGAAGGTCTCCATAAATAGTCCTGTTCACCCACTTAATGAACCTTGGAACGAGAACCCACGAAGACCCCATCTGAAGGTCACTACTATAAATTATCTTAACGTGAGCGTTCCCCTCCGCATCAACTATAAATTCATACCTAAAAATACCATTATTAGACTTAAGTTCCAAAATTATTGGCGTGATGGATGGGCAATGCGCGGATGAAATAACCAATAAAGCTAGCATCAGGACGCAGAATTTAGTTAGAGTCATAGATATTCCACCAGTACGAATATTAATCTCCTTTAAAAATATGTATCATCCCATCAACTAAATTTATATAGGCGCTATTAGCAAAGTTTATATTGGGAATATGCATAATCAAAAATTGCAGAAACCAAATGCACCTCCCCAACAAAATCGTTGGTGGAGGGAAGGGTGAAAGTGAGAGTCACCCTCTCACAATGCCCACCACGCATAGGCCTAACGCCACACAGACGCTGAACCCGAGTAGGCCCGACACGCCGACGCCGCTTGGTGGATGGCTCGGCTTGGGCGCCGAAGAAGGGCGCGGCAAGCTGCGATAAGCCCCGGGAAGGCGCATGCAGCCGTCGATCCGGGGATACCCGAATGGGACTTCCCATTGTAGGGGTGATAAGCCCCTATAGTGCTCCCACTTCCCTCCAGGAAGGGGGGCGGGAACCCCCCGAACGGAAACATCCAAGTAGGGGGAGGAAGAGAAACCAACAGGGATCCCCTGAGTAGGGGCGACCGAAAGGGGGAGAGCCCAAACCAAACCCTGCAGGGAAACCTGTGGGGGATGTGGTGTTGCGGGCCCGGGCCAACACTCCTCCTCGGTGAAGCCGAAGTGGCCTGGAACGGCCCGCCGTAGAGGGTGAAAGCCCCGTAGGCATAAGCCGAGAGGAGTTATGGGGCTGGTGGCCCAGAGTACCGTACCCTGGTTTGGGTGCGGGAATCAGGGAGTCATTAACTTCTAAGGCTAAATACGTCCCAAGACCGATAGCGAACAAGTACGGTGACGGAAAGCTGAAAAGAACCCCGGAAGGGGGGTGAAAAGAGCCTGAAACCAGGCGGTTACAGGAACGTGCGCGGCCCGAAAGGATTGAGCCTCCTCAAAGTCAACCGTGGCGACGCGGGAGACGAGAGGAGGTGACCGGGGTTGCGCGTTCCGTCTAGAAACACGGGCCGGGGAGTTCACGGCCGTGGCGAGCTTAAGGGTTTAAAGCCCGTAGGCGTAAGGAAACTGACATGCGCGCAGCCAGCGTGATGGCTGGTGAGGCGCGGGGTCTGAAAGGGCCCGGAGTCACGGCCGTGAAGCTAGAAACCGGGCGATCTAGGCCGGGGCAGGGCGAAGCCCGGCGAAAGCCGGGTGGAGGCCCGAAGGGGTGCTGACGTGCAATTCGCTCCTCTGACCCTGGCCTAGGGGCTAAAGACCAATCTAGCCCGGTGATAGCTAGTTCCCTCCGAAGTGGGTCCTAGCCCAGCCCCGGGCGAGGCGGCTCACGGGGTAGAGCACTGACTGGAAGGTAAGGGGCCGAAGAGGCTCCGCCTTCCTATCAAACTTCGAATCCGTGGGCGCCGTAGACCCCGGGAGACGGGTTCCGGGGGGTAAGCTCCCGGT
>JAWAZE010000033.1:0-11382 GCA_038817885.1 Bathyarchaeia archaeon
CAATCAAGGTTAATACTAGAAGCGCTGTTAAGCCGAGCATTCTCAAGGCTGAACCTACTTTACCCATTTCTCAGCTCACCTCAAAAAGTTGTGGTAGAAAAACTACCACAACTTTTAAGGCAAGCAACTAATATTTTTGTCTATACAAAATATAAGATTTTCCAATGTGAAGTGAGGATAATGAGTAGGGAAGCAGATGGTGGAAGCATTTACTTATAGGTGACTTAAAATCTTAAATGAAAAGGTTTGGATAACGGTTGTTTGTTCTCCTTTTCCTTTCATATCATCTTTCAGTCTAACTGTCCAGCCCATAATATGTTTGTCTGAGTTTGATGACATCTTTTTATGCTTATTTTCGGGGCCTCGCATCTTCACCATGCTTATTGTAGACTCTTCCCTAACAACAGAACCAATTTTAAGCCCTATTTCAGAAAATTGGCGGGAAGAAGGAGTTTGGCGGGGCTGCCGCCCATGTCTTTGGAAGGCGCTAATAACACTTTAGAGTATTGGAGTGCTGACAATGCTGGAAACGAGGAGCCTCATAAGTTTCTGAACGAGATAAAGCTGGATAAGAGCGCACCATCAATAACTGTTAGAATAGGTTCAACGACTGAAAAAGGAATAAATATATGTAGGTGCCCTGAATGGAAAACAAACCTAAAAATGAAGGGAAGGGCTCCAGAACTAGGGGTTTGAGTCCCATCCCCGGTTCCAGTTCTCCGGGTTCAAGTCCCTTTCCATATCCCTTCCTTTTAAGTTTGGGGAAAGTAATTTTAGCGTAGGCTTTGATATACATGGCTTTGAGAGGCGGCTTAAGGGTTATAGCGGATTATAGCTGGCTTCGGCCACAACGACGAAGTGACTCTCCGATTCCTAAACCACCTCTTCAGCCTCGGCCTATCTATCGCTAGGGTCTGTAAGTACGCGGACCACGCCATAGCATTGCTCCGCGTGATAGGCTTCAACTTGGAGGAGACCGCTAGGCGGGATATTGAGCAGGTGGTCGCCTGGATCAACAGGCAGCCAGAGCCAGCCAGTTGAAATCGAGGTTAGAGAAAATTAGTCTTGGCGTCATAACCTCTTCACAGACCAGACCATATATTGATTGGGATATTGTCCCAAAAAATGGGGGTTAAGGATTAATTTTTTAGGATCTTCTAGCCTGGCTACTCCTCAAACGCTAATGGTTTCTTTGGTTTGATTTCTAGTATCCAGCCTTCTCCGTATGGGTCCTCGTTTATTATGTATGGTTCTGTCTTCAGTGTCTCGTTGATTTTAACTATTTTTCCGGTCACTGGCGCATATATGTCGAACATGAACATCCACGTTTCTACTACGCCTATCGGCTCCATCTTTTTGACTTCTTTGCCTACTGGTTCTGTTATGACGTGGGCTATTCCCTTTAGGTGCTTAGCAGCATAATCAGTTAACCCAATACGTATAGTACCCTCAGGAGTTATCTGAGCCCAAACATACTGTGTAATTTTAACTATTTTCCCCATTAATTCTTGTTTCACACAAACGGTTTTATACTCAAACACATATACCACCTCCCTACTCTCCATAAGTATATAACACATGTAAAGGATATATACATGATGCAAATAAAATAATATATGATATTTATTGTATAAACCAATGATGCATGGTAAGTAGAGAAATAAATCTATATTTTGATTCTCCTACTTAATAGGACCATCGAAATCCCCATTGCATCTTAGTTTTCAGAGTAGACAAACATATTACCTAGCATCTATTAATTGGGTTGGGTGGAAAAGCCATGACGAAGCAACATGCAATAAACACTGCCAGAATATTGAATGAGATGAACCCTGACTTTATGAGGACAAGAAGATTCATTCCACGTAGGGGAACACCATTATATGAGGAGTGGAGAAATGGCATTTTCAGTTTCTCTCTCCCATGAGGAGCTAAGAGAAATCCAGATGATGGAACGTCTAGAAATTACTGGGAGAATTTGTTTTGATCATTACATCAACCCAGCCTATAGTACCGATTTTGGTTATGTTTGGCTATTCAAACAAGATTATGAGGGATATAAGTTTCCAGAAGAAAAACCCATGATTCTAGAGATCATAGAGAATGGCCTAAAGATAGATGAAATATTATATATTCATGGTGAAGATTTAGTTGAAAAGCCACTCTGACAAAGGCAAGCAGATTTTTCTTCAACAACCTTATAAGCATCGTTCATCAATAATCTCACCTGGTGGTTAAGAGTGCCCCAGCACCCCTTCCCAAGAAAGTAGAAAACAAATCATTTAGACGCCTTAAATGGGGAAGGGACTTGAATCCAGAGAATTGGAGCTGGGATGAGCCCCGAATCCCTAGTTCTGGTGCCCTTCATCTTACAAATGGTTTTTACTCATATCTAGGCACCTTAATAATATTTTGTCGTCTTCCTGGTAATTAAAGGTTAAGATAGCAGACATCCGAGGGCCTGCATATGCGGGTTGAGACGAGACTGAGACTTCCCTCCTCTATTGATCCAGCTTAAAGGTGAAGGAATCAGTTAGGAAATTTTCATGGGGGCCAAGAGAATCATTAGTTTCACAACGAAAACCCTATAGAATTTTTAAATGTTCTTTGCTCTGTTTTTCCGTAAAACTCCAACAATTGGAAATCTTTTCAAAACCTCTTCGCTGTGGGGCGCTTGTTTTAATGCTTCTGTTAAATCAGTGCCAGCTACATGGATAACCTGATGTCTCCCATCTTTCCACAGAAAACTGGTTGATACGTCATATACTTTCCCGTTGTAAGCTATATATTGGTCTTCCATTTTTGCCATCATATTTAGCGAGCTCTTCTTCAGTAAACTCCTTCATAACAAAATCCCCCTAAGCAAATAGGGAATCAAGTAACATCATTATGATGAAGCCCGCAATAATACCAAATGTTGCCTCTCTCTCAAAACCTTTTCTATGGCTTTCAGGTATTATTTCGTCGCTGACTACAAAAATCATGGCTCCGGCGGCGAAGGCAAGCGCCCAGGGCAAAATTGGATGGAAAATAGATATGAGTGCAGCACCTAAGAGTCCCCCAATCGGCTCAATCAAACCAGTTAATGTGCTATATCCAAGAGACTTTCGCTTGTTATATCCTTCCCTTAATAAGGGCAGTGCCACCGCTAATCCCTCAGGCATATTTTGAAGCCCAATAGCCGTTGCGACCACAAGCCCAGCCGCTATATTCCCAGTCCCAAAACTCACCCCGACAGCCAAGCCTTCAGGAAAATTATGAATTGTTATTGCCAACGCGAAAAGCCAGACTTTTGAGAGCCCTGAGGAGGGGCCTTCTTCACCTAGCGTTGGATGGAAATGGGGGATGAGACGATCAGCCAGATGCAGAGCGATGGCCCCTAGGATTATTCCAAGGGCAGAAACCCATACGCCGCCAGAACTTATAGCTGGAATTAAAAGGCTGAAGAAGGCGGCGGCGAGCATCACCCCGGCAGAAAACCCGAGCATTACATCTAAAAACTTGTCTGAAACATTCTTTATGAATAAAATTGGTAGAGCTCCTATGCCAGTTGCTAAACCTGCGAGTAGACTGGCAGTTGAACCAAACCAAATAGATTCCGAGCTCGTTCTGAGACGCTCTACCAAACAACTAAAATAATATTATTGAATAATAATGATAATATTATCTTTTAAAAAAGAGGGGATATAACGAGGAGAGAGCGCTTGCCTATTTCAGGAACTTTGAGACGAATGGTGAGGTTTCGCCTCTGCGCATGAAATGCCCTGAGGGAGCTTCGCCCAAGAACTCTGAGAACCAGGACTCATGCTCAACCTCTTCATGTAGAATAGCCAAAGTCAGGTCGTATGTTCTATGGTCTTTTCCAGCCGTCAGGTTGCAGATATGCGTATATCCCCTTATCGCACATCTTTCTGCCTCGACTAAGACCTTTAACATCTCCTTAATGTTTGTTGGATCCTTCGGTAGTTTGGCTGGCGGGCATGCCGACATATCGTGAAATACTTTCATGTCGTCAGGAAGTTTGCCTCCCAGCTCATATATGCGTGGAACAAGCGCCTCAAAGTGGTTGCGATCTTCAATGCGAGCAACTTCCGCTATCTCTTTTACTGTTTCTCCTTCAAGTCCAATGAGATTACATCTCAGAATTGTATAATAGTAGTAGGTTGTAAGTTCAGCCGCAGCGTTCTTCATAAGCAGTTCAATGAGCTGATCAACGTTTATTCCAGCTCTCTCTACCATCTCCCGTGCTACCCTACCCATTCTTCATCACCCTATGCAAACAAAATTAGATCCATTATTATGTAATAACAATTATTAATTTAAATTTTGTTTTCTCAAAAAATATAAGTCTAATTAGCGTTTTATATCATGCGATGAGGACCGAAGAAATTATAGCGAGACTTAGAGAGAAGTTTCAAGGCTACACCGCAACGTTTAGCGATTTGTGAGGTTATTCTTTCGAGCAAGGAACATCCGACAGCTGACCAGGTATATGGAGAGATGAAGAAACGGTATCCGGCTATTAGCCTAGCTACCGTCTATCAGACATTGCATTTACTATCAAAGATCGGGCTGGTGCAGGAAATAGAGTTTAGCGATGGTGTTTCCAGGTTTGACCCGGATCCGTCGCTTCATATCCACGTAGTCTGCTTAAAGTGCCGAAAAGTCGAAGATTATAGGTCAGAAAATGTATAGGTTATGGGCTGGGTTAATTAAAGAACTTGGGTTCAAACCACTCGGGCAGAGAATCGACGTATATACATGCTGCAACAAGTGCTTGCAGAAACGCTCTCTGCAACAAGCATATTAACCGAGATGATTAAGGGAAAAAGCCTGCAGGACGCGTGGAAGATCTCCTGGAAAGAAGTATCAGATGAGCTCGGCGGCTTGCCATCAATTAAATATCATTGTGGCGTGCTCGCAGTTGGAGCGCTTAGAAGAGCTATAAGAGCCTACTATACAGATAAGCCTAAACCAGACTGGCTCCCAGAGGAGCTTACAAGGGAGGAGAAGCAAGCTCTAGAGGAAGAGAAGCTTATGGAAGTTTTATTCAAGAGGGCGCAAAATTCTCAGCTAGTGAATAGCAGGATGAAGTTCCACATGCCGGAATGTAAGGCTCATTGTAACGATTGATGAAGAGTGCTAGTAGGTAAGCGCCTTAAAACCTCTATAACTAGGTATCTCATGTTGTAAATGTGAAGTCGAGGCTTATTGACGAGAGGCGGATTTGGTTCACCTATAGTTGCATGCCCAAAACAACGCTGTACGCCTAGAACTGCGCAGGCAGAAGAATTAGACGCAATTTAAACCTAAGATCAAAACTCGTGAAATTTGAGAATGAATAATCTTAAATCCATCAACCCGTCGATTACGCCTGGTTTTATACGGCTCCATCTTCAAAGAAATTTAAAACTTATATAGAAGGTTTATGGGAGAAAATGAGATAAAGGTGTGAAAGTTTGAAGACATTGAAAATTAGGTGGCAAAGGCTCGTGTATAATGGGCAGACATGTCCAAGATGTATGTCAACGGGCGAGGAGCTTGAGAGGGCTGTCTCCGTCCTTAAACAGATTCTTGCACCGCTCGGGATAGATATTACCGTAGAGAAAGATGAACTCTCTATCAGCGAGTTCCGGGTAAACCCATTAGAATCTAATAGAATTTGGATTGAGGATCAGCCAATAGAATATTGGCTTAGCGGAGGGTTGGACAGAGCCCATGCTGCGATATGTGTGGACCATATGAATGCAGAACAGTTGAAGTGGAAGAAAAGGTATACGAAACGATCACTTCAGACTTGATAATTAGAGCCGGGATGCTTGCCGCCCTAAATCAAATCAATAAGTCGTGCTGCGGAAACAATGCGGAATAACTAAGACTATTCAGGCCCAGCTCATAAATTTTGGGGCTGTGAAAATAACTAAGAGATATGCATACCTAAAGGTTTTGTGCAGTAAGTGTGGTGAAACAAATATCGATTATTTACTTGGACACTAAGTGAGGATTTTTCTAAAATGGGCACCATCTTGCTTGTTTGTGTTGAGAATAGTTTTAGGAGCTAGATTGCCGAGGCATATTTTAATAGGTTTGCGCCTGAAGGGTTGGATGGCTGTCAACGCTAGCTTAACGCCAGCTAAAGGGGGTTCATCCGAACGCTGTTAGGCTTATGCTTGAGGAGGGTATAAGCCAAAAGAAGCCGCAACTATTGACAAGGAAACTTCAAGAGAGAGCAGATATAGCTGTGATAGTCTGCAGCGGAACACTATGCCTAATAGTATACACAGAGCGTATTGAGGAGCGGAATATGCCGGACCCAGCAAAAATGCCGCTTGAAGAAGCCAGGAGAATAAGAGACGCAATAAAAGAGAGTGCTAGACCTTATAGAGAAAATAAAATTGAAACGGATTTAACAAGCTTAGTGCACCTATGCCGATTATAACCTTAATAATGGCGTCATGAGCAATTGTAGAGAGGAACTACTCTACTCCTCTTGCCTCCTTAACATTTAATTAAACTTAAGCTTGTGTGGCAGGGCACTCAGAACTAACTTTCCCACATATTTAGCTGGGTTTTATCGAAGGCTTCCTTACACGCTTTGCTATAAAAGTAATATGTTTTTCCATATACTCTGATCTGAATTTGGCGGTTTTCTCGTTAACGTTCATTCCGCAAAGCGGATCCTTAACCACTAGGTTTCTCCTCCCTTAAAATTTATTTTTCTATAACTTTTGTAGTTTTATTGTTGCTGAATTAACTGTGACGAAGAGTGAGCTGAAGGCCATCGCTCCAGCGGCTATCAGCGGGTTTAATAATCCAGCTGCAGCCACCGGGATTGAGAGCGCATTATAGATGAGAGCCCAGAAGAGATTCTGCTTAATCTTCCTCATAGTTAGTTTGCTGAGCTTTATCGCTTTTACAACATCTCTTAAGTCATCTTTTACGAGAATTATTCCTCCAGCCTCCTTAGCAATATCTGTTCCACTTCCTATCGCTATTCCAACATCCGCTTGTGCGAGGGCTGGCGCATCATTAACCCCATCGCCAACCATAGCAACAACTTTTCCCTCACCCTGCAATCTCTTAATAACATTAACCTTCTCCCATGGCAGAACATTCGCAACAACGCTGTCAATACCCAGCTGTCTAGCTACCGCCTTAGCCGTCCGCTCATTATCTCCGGTCAACATAATGACCTCAAGCCCCATATCCCTAAGCATTTTTATTGCTTCAGCGGCTTCTTCTTTAGGCGTATCCATTGCAGCGATTAACCCAACAATTTTCCCATCCACAGCGAGGAGCATCACAGTTTTACCCTGCCCCTCAAGCTCAGCCAGCTTATCCTCAATATGTGCAGTATCGACTCTGTTATTTTCCATCAACCTCCTGTTCCCGAGAATCACTATACGGCCTTTATAGAGGGCTTTAACGCCTTCCCCGGGTATCACTTCGAGAGACTCCGTTTCTAGAATATCTAGTCTCATGCTACTTGCCGCCTTAATAGTGGCTTCTGCAAGGGGGTGCTCTGAACCTTTCTCAGCAATGGCGGCTAACCTCAAAACCTTCTCTTTGCTATAATCTCCTACTGGTATGATGTCCGTTACTGTTGGCTCCCCCCTCGTTAAGGTTCCGGTTTTATCGAAGATAACGGTTGTCAGGTCCCGCGCCCTCTCAACATATTCTCCGCCTCTCAACAATATCCCATACTCGGCGCCTTTGCCCACACCAGCTAGGATTGCCATCGGCGTTGCTATACCCAGTGCACATGGGCAAGCTATTAGGAGAACGGCCAATAAAGCTAGGAAGGCATGCGTAAAACCCATCGTGAAAAGCCAGTAGAAGAACGCTACTGCTGCAACCGTAAAAACTACTGGGACGAAGTATCCAACTATTTTGTCAGCAAACCTTTGGATAGGAGCGTTGGATGCCTGCGCCTCCTCAACTAGGCGTATTATCTGGGCGAGAGCCGTTTCATCACCAACCTTTGTAGCCCTAATCTTCAGTAGGCCACTTTTATTTATTGTTCCGCCTATAACCTCGCTGCCTACGTCCTTCTCGATGGGTATGCTCTCTCCAGTAATTATCTTCTCGTCAACAAGAGAATGCCCCGCAATAACAATACCGTCTATTGGTATCCTTTCACCCGGCTTAACGACGATTACATCTCCAACCTGAACTTCATCTACTGGAACCTCCACTTCGCGCCCATCCCTTAAGATTCTCGCGGAGGTTGACTGGAGTTCAAGCAGCTTTCGGATTGCCGCCGCAGATCTTCTTCTAACGTTTTCCTCAATAAATTTTCCCAGTAGTATGAAGGCTAGTATGCCTATGGCCGTCTCCATGTATCCGAACCCCTCTGAGCCAAGCCATGGGAGGAATGTGCTTACTGCGCCGTACCCCCATCCAGCTAGCACGCCGGACGCTATGAGGACATCCATGTTTACATATCGGTCTCTAAGAGCCCTGTAAGCGCCGTAGAGTATATTCCACCCCGCAACCCAAACTACGGGCGTCGATATAACGAAGAGCGCTAGGTCCCATGCGGATAAGCCAGCAACCCTAAAAGCCATAATGGCAGCTATGAGCCCAAACATGGCTAGAACTCTGAGCGCGGCAACGCCAATAACTCCGGTGAGGGCTAGGGCAACCCGGCGCTTCATCGCCTTTAACTCTAACTCCGGCCGCTCATACACCCTCGCGCATGTTTCACTACAAAAATAGTATGTGCGGTCGCCAATCCTGCGCTTAATAGCGCTATCCGCATCCACAATCATGCCGCAGACAGGATCTCTAGGCAATTTAATAGCCCCCGACCCTAAAACATTAGTCTGTTTAATAAATATGTTGCTCAAAAGATATATCTTAAAAACATGGATAATCTTCACACTTTAACCTTGAATCTTACAAAGAGAATTGAGTCGTGAAAGTGATCATATTTGCATTTGAGAGACAACATGGTTAAAGAGGCTGAGTCAAGGATATATAAGACTGATGGAAGGCACTACCTTTACTTACCTAAGGATCTGGTCACAGACTCCAGCTTTCCGCTTGACATTGAGAAAAAGGTAATTGTTCGAATAGAAGGAAAGAGATTAGTTGTAGAGAATAAACCTGAATAATCATAATAGAGACTCGCTTAGTAAAGCTAGGATGACGGGATATTTATGAGCAGTTTAATGAAAGGCGCTCTACTTACTCTGAAATCAATGGGCTTTAATGCGCTGCTTAAAGAAGCCTTAAGAAGAATCTTTGGCATCGAGTATCGTTATCATGAAATTCTAGTTAACTCCAGCGTGACTTTCAGGTTTATCCGCAACGCCCTTTTAAGGGGCTATAATGTTTATGGCTTTGGTAATGAGGTTGCTATACGCACCCCTTTCGGAGAATTTTGTGTGGATGTTGCGGATATAGACCTTCTTGGGGTTCTTTCTGAGCCTCTTGAAGATATGTACGGGTTTGTTGACGTTAAGGATGCTATCGTCGTTGATATTGGGGCATATATTGGCGAGACCACCTTATTATTCCTATTTAAGGGCGCCTATCGAGCCTACGCGCTTGAACCCGTGGATAGGCATTATCACTACCTACTAAAGAATATCTCTAGAAATAATGTTATGGGCCGCGTAATACCATTGAATTATGGAGCCTGGTTCCGCGAGACAGTTTTTAGTGCAGGTTATGAGGGGTCTGGAACGGGGTTACGGGCAACTGCTGAAGCGCCCGTTACAATTAGAGTGAAGCGTTTAGGCGATATTTTGAGGGAGATATTTAGGAGGGAGGGGAGAATAGATCTTGTCAAAATGGATTGTGAGGAATGCGAATACTCCCTACTCAACCTATCTACTGAGGATATAAGGCTGGCTAAGCAATATATTATGGAAGTTCATGGCTCAGAAAACCCAATAATAGATAAAATGAGTGAAAGCGGCTATAAACACAAACCTATTAGAAATATAGCCAGCTTAGTGACAGTACACTACTTCACTCAATAAGCTGGGTATAGCATCGATCTTGCACCTCACGCTAAACAGGCAATACGCATCTGCGTGTTTTAGGCGCTTAACCGATCTAACCTATTAACTTTCATGTGACCTACTTTTAAGTTTAGAGTTCTCCATATTTTTGGTGGTGTAGGTGGCTGGTGGCAGGCATATAGTTATTAGTGAGGAGGATCTTAGGGCTATCTTGAGGGAAATCTTAGCCTTGAAGGCTATTCTTGCCGAGTGTATTGATCTTTTGCGATCAGAGAGTAAACTGTCTTCTCAAGGTTCTCGAGGCGCCTAAACGTCTCCTCAAGCATGCTGAGTATTTTCTCCTCCCTCTTCCGTTCTTCCTCCTCAACCTTCATTGCCAGGCTTCTGTCTAATATATAGCCGCAGCATTCACATCTAGCATTGTTTGGCGGGTTCATGCTCCCGCATCTCGGGCACTAAGCCAGCTTCAGTATTCCATCGGAGCGCTTAGCCTCCCTCAAACCATGAATCTCTAAAACCGCGTCTTCCAAGTCTCTTGCTGAGAAGTGTACGTAGCGCCTAGCCATCCTCGATCCATGAACCCAGCCGGCATAGAGTTCAAGCTTGCTCTCAGTCAACACTTTTGCTAGGGCTGTTAGGCATGAGTGCCTAAAAAGGTATGGCCAAACATCCCTCCTCAACCCAGCCTTCTCAGCCATCTCCTTCACAAGCTTCCTGAAATAATAGTAGCTCATCGATTCGCTCTTAGAGTTATTGCTTAGTGATATCCATAATGGTGCGTCTGGATCATGTCTCCTAGGATGCTTCATCAGCCAGTCTAATAAGGGCCTATGGCTTGCTACTAGCGGAATCCTCTTAACGCCAGTCTTACCGCACACGGAGATCAGGCAGTACTTATCCTTAAACTCTACGCTTCCAACCCTCATTGTCAACAGCTCGCTCGGCCTTAATGCCGCCTCGAAGAGGACTGATATAAGCGCCCTATCCCGCTCATTCTCAGCAGCATTAATCATAGCCTTAACATCCTCAATTGACAGCAGGGCCTCTGGCTTAACTCTACTGTCCCTCTCATCAACCCTCATGGGTATCCAGGAGAACTCCGGTGGCATCGGTGTCTTCCTATCGCAGCTGCCATATTTAGCGTATTGAACCAGCTTCCTAACAGCCATCTTAAGGCCGTGCTTAGTCCACTCCCTATAGGGCTGCCGATTAATCCACGCAACCACGCACTCAATATCACGCTTAGTGGCGGCCGAGGGGTCGAACGGAACATGCTTAAATGTGGTGCATAGGCTCGTAGCATACTTCAGGACCCTGTCCTTAGAGAAATCTAAGCTCTCTAGGTGATCTAGGAAGGACAGCAGTACTCCGCTATAGGGCAGTTGGCCCAGCCTCTCCCTAGCCCTACGAA
>JAWAZE010000034.1:0-10710 GCA_038817885.1 Bathyarchaeia archaeon
ACGGGCCGTGAGAGCGGGAGCCCGGAGATGGGCACTGAGACAAGGGCCCAGGCCCTACGGGGCGCAGCAGGCGCGAAACCTCCGCAATGCGCGCAAGCGTGACGGGGCTACCCCGAGTGCCGCCCGCCGAGGGCGGCTTTTCCCCAGTGTAAACAGCTGGGGGAATAAGGGGAGGGCAAGTCGGGTGTCAGCCGCCGCGGTAATACCCGCTCCCCGAGTGGTGGGGGCGATTATTGGGCCTAAAGCGTCCGTAGCCGGCCTAGTAAGTCCCCCGTTAAATCCAACGGCCTAACCGTTGGACTGCGGGGGATACTGCTAGGCTAGGGGGTGGGAGAGGCCGGCGGTATTCCCGGAGTAGGGGTGAAATCCTGTAATCCCGGGAGGACCACCAGTGGCGAAGGCGGCCAGCCAGAACACGCCCGACGGTGAGGGACGAAAGCCGGGGGAGCGAACCGGATTAGATACCCGGGTAGTCCCGGCTGTAAACGATGCGGGCTAGGTGTTGGCGCGGCTACGGGCTGCGCCAGTGCCGCAGGGAAGCCGTTAAGCCCGCCGCCTGGGGAGTACGGTCGCAAGACTGAAACTTAAAGGAATTGGCGGGGGGGCGCTACAAGGGGTGAAGCTTGCGGTTCAATTGGAGTCAACACCGGGAACCTTACCGGGGGAGACAGCAGGATGAAGACCAGATTGAAGGTCTTGCCAGACGAGCTGAGAGGAGGTGCATGGCCGTCGCCAGCTCGTGCCGTGAGGTGTCCTGTTAAGTCAGGCAACGAGCGAGACCCGCGCCCCTTGTTGCCAGCGGCCCCCGGAAGGGGGTCGGGCACACGAGGGGGACTGCCGCCGCTAAGGCGGAGGAAGGAGCGGGCTACGGCAGGTCAGTATGCCCCGAATCCCCCGGGCCACACGCGAGCTGCAATGGCAGGGACAATGGGTTCCGACCCCGAAAGGGGGAGGTAATCCTGAAACCCTGCCTCAGTTGGGATCGAGGGCTGTAACTCGCCCTCGTGAACATGGAATCCCTAGTAATCGCGGGTCATCAACCCGCGGTGAATACGTCCCCGCCCCTTGCACACACCGCCCGTCGCTCCACCCGACTGAGACCTGGGCGAGGCACGGTTTCTTGGCCGTGTCGAGTCTAGGCTTCGGGAGGGGGGAGAAGTCGTAACAAGGTGGCCGTAGGGGAACCTGCGGCCGGATCACCTCCTAAGATGTAGTGTTGTGGGTGGCGCTTGGCCTGCTAAAAATCCACGATTTTGTTTTATTTTTGTCCATTTTTGCATTTTTTGCTTTCTATGTTTTCTCGTCCCTTTATATGGTAAGTATTAAATTTTGATTTTTGGCTAGTCTTTATGAGAGATGGCTGGTGGTTTTGGTGGGTGGGGTTAAGGGTGTTGTTCTGTGCGGTGGGCCTGGGACCAGGCTTAGGCCGCTCACCTATTATTTTCAGAAGGCTATGATCCCTGTTGGGAAGGCGCAGAAGCCTCTTCTCGAGTATATAATTAGGTTATTGGGGTTTTATGGCGTAAATAACCTGGTCCTGCTTGTGGATTATAAGGCTGAGCAGATAATAAATTATTTTGGTGATGGCTCCAGATTTGGCGTTAACATGGCGTATATATATGATGATCCATACCTTAAGGGGACGGCCGGCTCGATAATTAACGCTTATAGGAAGGGGGCTGTGAGCGTTGATGAAACATTGCTAATATATTATGGCGACATCCTGACGAATATGAATATTAAAGATCTTCTAGACTATCATAGGAGGAAGGGGGCTGATGTGACGGTGGCCCTGGCAAGCGGCTTCACCGTTAGAGTCGGTGTGGCTGAGCTTGGGGAGGATGGCAGAATAATATCTTTCCAGGAGAAGCCTAAGATAGAGAAGCCGGTCAGCATCGCGATAGCCATATTAGAGGGTTTTCTCCTCGAAGAGATTAATGGGATTATTGGTGATAAACGTGCATTAGACTTCATGGGTGACGTGGTGCCATACTTGATAGGGAGAGGTAAGAATGTTTATGGCTATCTTACCGGCTCTTTTTGGTATGATGTTGGGAGTATAGAGACGTACGAGAAACTCGATCCAGATTTAGTTGAGAAAATATTTGCTTTCCTATACTAGTGGGTTTAGTGGAGACGAAAATGCAAATAAACCTTCATCCAAAAATCTTCATCCTACCATATATCGTTGATACCCCTGGCGGAGAGGCTAGGATCACATTAGAGGAGGAAATAGCAGCCATATCTTGCCTAGCGCTCCATAGGCGTAAGAGAATTGGATTTATGACGGGTAGAATGGAGGAGATAAAAGCTATATCAAAAATATATTACCCTCTGGTATGCATCCCATGGGGCAGGGGCTGTTTTATTGCCGATGGGCTTGAGTTTTTAGGTTTCACATTCTCAGACATAATGGTTCCAGATATGCTGCAGTTCGTAGAAAAATTGAGGGAAAGCAGTTCCTCGCTGGAGAATTTTATGGAGACATTAAGTTATGGTGCTAATCTATTTTCAAATATAATTAAGAGTGGCTTTGAGAGGTATCGGATCAGCTGTCTGATCGGGGATAGAAGTCTGCTTGAGCTATTATTATCCATGTACGATAAATTGGCACCGATCGACTTAATGGAAGAAGAAAAGCCTAGGTTAATACGGCCTAAACTGCAAGCGGTCGATGTGGAAAATATTTCTAAGGTCCCTGCTAGGCTGAGAATGGAGGTTAGCATGCTGAAGTATACTTTTAAGGTTATGGAGGGCGAGGTCAGCAACCACTTAGAGAGGCTCTCTAAAGAGGGCGACCTTATAATGCGTGAATACAAAAGGAAGGCACCTGAATTTGAAACTGAAATAAGCGAGAGGGTCAGGCGTTTGGCGGAGATGAAATCAAAGGAGATTAGCGAGATTGAGAAGGAATACGAGAAGAGGGCTAGAGATCTTTTAAGGGAGAGGGAGAAGGTTGAAAAGGCTCTGCTTAGAAATAGGATTCTCTTGGAGAGATTTTCAAAGAAATATGGTAAGCGTAAATCGGTAAAGAGCAGTAAAGTAGACTTGTATCTCTCGCGGATAGAGGAGCTGACGAGAAGGTCGAAAGACTTGCAGAGGGCTGTTGAAGAAATCGAGGCGGAGGGGAATGAGAAGGTCAGAGAGATTGAAAAGAAATATGATGCGCTGATCATGGGCGAGAGGAAGAAAATGGAGATTCTCAATGAGTCTAGGGATGCTGAGATAAAGAAAGTGAATGAGGATATTGAAAAGATTAAGAAAATTTATTTGGCTGTTAAGGACTGTGTTATGAAGATAATTGGAGAAAAAGAGCGGCTGATTAAAGCCATTGAGGAATGCATTCTCCCAGTAAAGGTTAGTGAAACTATGATAATTGGCGTACCCTTCTATGCAATCGTATATAAAGGAAGAGGTGAAGAAAGGCTCGACTTCCACCCACCTGTTAAAGTCTCAGGCTTAACGAAGGCGGCTGAAAATCTTCTTAAACTTAACCTAGAATCTAGAGTAAATCTTCTCTTAACCCCGCTTGGAGAATCCGTAAATGTGCTCCTGGATGTCCTTATGAAGGAATACGGTAAGAACCTATACTTAAGTAGTGAGATAAGGCGCATAATAGGGGAGGAAAAAACCTTTCTCTCTAAAACCTTTATGGAGTCTCTGAGATGTGGACTTGAGAGACTTAAAAAGAATGGTTGGCTCAGCAGTCATGAGGAGAGCACGGTTATAAGCTTCTATGAATCAGTGTTAAAACATGATAACAACTTAAAAGTCTAAAAAATTGAGCGAGGATGTTGATTTTGCGGCTAATGGATTATATACTTTTTTGAGGTAAAGGCCTAACCTTCATCACTTCTGGATTCACAAGGTTCGGCGGCACCCTCCCCTCAAAGAAGGCTATTAGATTTTCAGCGACCATCTCAGCCATCCTTGACCGTGTTTCATGGCTGGCGCTCCCAATGTGGGGTGCTAAAACTACGTTATCGAGTTTCAGTAGGGGATTATTCATAGATATAGGCTCCTGCTCGAAGACATCTAAGGCTGCCCCGGCAATCCTCCCCTCCTTTAAAGCTTCATAAAGATCTTTTTCATTAATAACCTGCCCCCTAGAAGTATTTATTATGTAAGCCGTCTTCTTAACCAGCTTAAGTTTTTCAGAATTTATCATATGATATGTCTCCTTAGTTAATGGGACGTGTATGGTTATAAAATCGGACTCTCTAAGTAGCGTGTCTAGGTCCACGTACTTGGCGCCAACCCCCTCCTCCAACTTTGGACTCCTGACAATATCATAGTAGAGTATTTTCATGTTAAAGCCCTTGGCCCTTCTAGCAACGGCTGAGCCTATCCTCCCGGCACCGATAATCCCTATGGTTGCACCATGAACGTCTCTTCCGAGTAGCATCATTGGGTGCCATGCAACCCTCCATTTACCCTCACGCACATATCTGTCCGCCTCAACGATCCGTCTGGCAACTGCCATTAAGAGAGCCCACGCTAGATCCGCAGTAGTTTCAGTTAAAACCCCTGGAGTATTGGTTACGTAGATGCCTCTTTTGGTAGCCTCCTCGACATCTATGTTATCATAGCCAACCGCCATTTGAGCAACAATCTTAAGTTTTGGCGCCGCATCAAATACCTCAGCGTCAATCTTATCAGTTAGAAGGGTTACAAGGGCATCTTTATCCCCGGCCTTCTCAATCATAACTTGCTTTGGCGGCGGACCATACTCTGGCCAAACCTCAACATCGAAGTACTCGACAATCTTCTTTAGCCCCCTCTCAGGGATCTCGCGCGTAACATAAACTCTCGGCTTATTCATCCTCTACTTCCCTCCGAAGCAGTTCACTTTTAAATTCTTAGGCTACATCTTTACCTAAATAAAGGTATCGTTTTTCTCCCGCACAAGATAAATACCTTAAACTTCACTAAAAACTGTTTTGGGTTGAGGAATCATTTTTAAGGCTTAAAGGGAACAATTATCTTTGGGTGCGTTAATATTGGTTCTTCCGGCAAAGATCTTTAGGATTGAGGAGGATGACAACTTACTCTTTATAGCTCAAAAGCTTAAGGATTTTCGTGAAGAGGAGATCTATAAAACTGTCGGCGGCGAGAGCGTAACCCTAGTATCCGAGATACTAGATTTAAAATTAAGTGGGGATGTGGTTACCGGGGTCTTCAGCAGGGATTTTATTCGGAGTAGAGTTTACAGGCGGAAGATTATAGAGACTCCGGTTACCGAGGAGTCGCCGTTTTGGATCAAGAAGTTTGGTAATAGATTTTTCTTAATAGTGTTAGCTCCATCGACGGCCCGTGGCCTAAAAAAGCTGCTCACGAATTATATTGCAAATAAGCTGAGCAGAGTCTTATTCATAAAGCCTAATGCTATACTTGAGGTTGAGATACCGCATGAAAAGCTTAAGGCTCTTCATGAATCGAACCCACAAGCTACTAAACTTATATGGTTTGATAATGTGGATATACCCGGCGTAGAGAAGCTTTGTTTGGCGGGCTCGGATCTAACGGACACGAGTCTCTACCAAGAGTATCTTAAGCATGGGAAAATATGGTACGTTGTTTTCGAAGTTCAGAAGAGGGGAATCGTGGTCGGAGTTACAAGAAACTGCGTTGTAACACTATTTAGCAAAAGTTCAGTAGAAGACTTCATAAACTATATAATGGAGGAAATTATTCCGCTAATAGCGTAGGAAGGATCTGAGAAAATTCAGTCTTTCAGGCTGAACCAATAAGCTGGAGGATCCGGAGAATGAAGGATAAAATTGGATACTTTTTTAGGAGGATCGTGGGGTGCGCGCTCGCCCTAATAAATATTATTCCGTCGCTTGTTGTGATCTTCAATCCACTGCTCTTTATAATGTTTATTCCAGTCGGGGTTTACGCAGTCCTCACCGGGCCTTGGCTTATCCTTAAAGATATCCCCGACCCATTCCATCATGGTGAGAGCTTACACTGGCTTACGCATGTATTCATATTTAATAAAGATAATATTTTCTTCCCAACGTTCTTCAGATGGGGGCTCATAGATTCGCTCCTGCTGGCGGCCGGCCTAGTAATCTTTCTAACATCCTTTATCTCCTGGCTGATAAATTTGAGGAGGGGCGGAGGCCTAATCACTAATGGAGTCTATAGGTTCTCTAGACACCCGCAGTATCTTGGGATGATGCTTTTGTCGCTTGGAATAACTATTAGATCTCTTAGGCCGATATCACTTATAGCGTGGATAACTCTATTAATCGGGTACCTAGTTTTGGCGAGTCTAGAGGAAAGAGGCTTGCTTAGGGTTTACGGGCGGGGGTATGAGGAGTACGCTAAGCGAACAGCGTTTATGATACCGAACCTGAGGTTTAATGTTCCGAGACATCTGTCTGTGGAAAAACCCTTTAGATACGTGCTTCTCGTGGCGATATGGGCTGTCTTAATTATAATTATAGTGATTGGTACGAGAAACGCTGTTGTTGCGTTAAGAGGCCTAGTATACTAAGTTAGCCCTCTTGTCATGGATGCGCGAAGGCTCCGTTACATGAACCTGCAGAAAAGATTAACGTCATTAAATCGATAGTTGCTGAAATTGAGTGACGAAATCGTTATTTTACGTAAGAATTAAATATTAAAATTAAAAAGCAAAGGATATCGGGTTTATGCGGCCGGGGAGAAGAGTATGTCTAAGCCAAGTTCATCTTCTTCATCCTCCATAAATGCTTTTCTATCTTTTCTAGAGAACCCCCTACTGCGTCGCATGCTTCGTCTTTCATGTAGCCGCCACCTTAGTGATGGAAAAAGTTATCTTGAAGCCGCGCTTGAAGATCTCGCGGGGGTCGGCAAATCTAGCCGCTCTATCACAAGATTCATTTTCTCAAGCGTAATTAAGGCGGCGGTCTACCTCGGCTGTATGGGATTGAACGTTGATAGGAGATATGTGATAGAAGCCTTAAAGCTCCCATACTTCAGGAGGGGAATAGTAAACGTTTTAAGCGGCATCGGCATTTATGGCGTCACTAAGCCATATAGAGTCCCAGCCCCATTCCTCGTAGTCTGGAATTATACGAATGCTTGCAACCTCAAATGCAGGCACTGTTATCAGCGAGCTGATAGGCCAACCCCCGACGAACTCACGACGGAGGAGAAGTTCGCAATTGTAGACCAGCTCGCTGAAAATAATGTTTCTATGGTAGCATTTTCAGGTGGGGAGCCGTTAATGTGCGAAGATTTCTTTGATGTTGCCAGATATGCTCATGAGCGGGGGCTCTACCTCTCAATAGCTACTAATGGAACTTTACTCACAAAAGATAATGTGGCCCGTCTAAAGGAGGCTGGCATAGCATATCTAGAGATAAGTTTGGATGGCGCAACTAGGGAGACCCATGAGTCATTTAGGGGTGTAAATGGTTGTTTTGAGAAGACGATAAGGGGTATAGTAAATTCCGTTGAGGCTGGGATGTTTACATGTATCGCAACAACCGCTATAAAGCATAATGTGAATGAGATTCCGAAGATAATTGATTTAGCTAAAAAATTGGGTGTGAGGAGAGTTATAGTCTTCAATTTTATACCCACTGGGCGTGGGGAGGAAATCACTCAGCTGGATCTCTCCCCCACTGAAAGGGAGGATCTTCTCAAATACTTATATAAGGTGTTGGCGGACGAGGGATTTGAATCCCTCTCCACCGCCCCTCAGTTCTCAAGGGTTTGTCTTCAGCAATCATTAATTGAGGGAACGGATGTCCTCTCCCCAACCCATTTCGCAGCCCTAACCCTTCATGGGAGAGCCAAGCAGTTAACTGACTTTTTGGGCGGGTGTGGTGCTGGAAGGCTATACTGCGCAATCCAGCCGAATGGCTTGGTCACACCATGCGTCTTTATGCCGATCGTCGTCGGCGACCTAAGAAAGCAGTCTCTAAGAGAAATATGGATGAACTCGCCGGCCATGAATGATTTAAGGGATAGGAGTAAGCTTAGGGGTAGATGCGGCCACTGCGAATACAAGTATGTTTGCGGCGGGTGTAGGGCAAGGGCCTACGCTTATCATGGGGATTATCTTGCGCCAGATCCAGGGTGCATCAGGGAGCTTGAAGAGCCGAGTCTAATTTTGCCGAAGGCATCGGCTGAAAGAATCATGGAGAAGGTTGGAGGGTGATCCCGCCTTGAAAGTCATCTTGATAAATCCTCCATCTCAGAACGCTGAGCTACTTAGTATTGGGATTAAAGCGCCGCCCCTAGGTCTAGCATATCTAGCCTCCGTGCTTGAAAGGTGTAGGTATGAGGTTAAAATAATTGATGCCCCAGCCTTAGGCCTATCCGTACCTCAAATAATGGGGACTCTAAGTAAAGAGCAGCCGGAGATTATTGGTATAACGGCATCGACGCCCATGATTTTCGATGCCTATAGGGTAGCGAGGGCCGCGAAGGAGGTCTGCCCTAATTCAACTGTTGTCCTTGGTGGCCCGCATCCAACCTTCCTCCCCATAGAGACTCTCCAGGAGTGTTCGGCCGCCGATATTGTGTGTATAGGTGAGGGTGAGGAGACCATAGTTGAGATTGCCGAGGCCCTGAGGAGGAGAACGAATCTATCAAACGTGAGGGGGATAGCCTTTAGGACTACGGATGGGAGAATCGTTAAGACCGAGCCCCGTCCACTCATAAAGGACTTAGATTCGCTCCCATTTCCAGCTTGGCATCTCCTACCCATGGATAAGTACACTGTTCTCGGGAGGAAAGCTATAGTATGCCATATAATGTCTAGCCGGGGCTGCCCCTTCCACTGCATCTTCTGCTCATCATCACGAGTATTTGGGAAGAAGTATAGGGCTAGAAGCGCAAAGAACGTTGTTGATGAAATAGAATTTCTGGTGTCTAAGTATAATCCTGAGAACATCGAGTTTTCAGATGATGAATTTACATTGAATCAAAAAAGGGTTATGGAGATATGCGATGAGATTAAGAAGCGAAAAATAGATATTACGTGGGCTTGTGGGTCGAGGGTTGACACCGTTTCAAGAGATCTCTTAAGAAAAATGAAGGAGGCAGGCTGCTCCTTCCTATATTATGGCGTTGAATCCGCATCTCAAAGAATACTTAATTTCATAAAGAAGGGGATAACCCTCGAGCAGATTAAGAGGGCTATAATGTTTACAAAGGAGGCTGGTATAAAGATGATGGGGTCGTTTATAGTCGGCTTCCCAGACGAAACAAGAGAAGAGATCAAGAGCACCCTCAGTTTCCCGAAGAAATTAAAGATTGACTATGTCCAATTCACTATCGCTACTCCATATCCAGGAACGGAGCTCTATGAGATGGTTAAAAGGGACGGTCTATTACTTACAGAAGACTGGTCGCAGTACACAACGCTCAGACCAGTGATAGCTCTAAAGAATATAAGTGTCAGGGAGCTCCAGAACCTCATTAAGAGAGCATATATAAGCTTCTATCTATCTCCTAAAACCCTAGTAGAGAACTTTGGCAGATACGCCATCCCAGCCTTTAAACTCGTTCTAAAAGAACTCTTAAATTACTTAAAATTCTGGAATCTGTAGGGGCACATTAAGAGGGGCTGAAGCACAAGATAATAAACACTCAAATTTTTCAGCTAAAACCGAAACCCGCTTCCACCCCCCTGCGTAATCTTCATATAGCCTTGAAGCTCTTTTAGAAAATGTGTATTGGCTCAACATGATGTCTGGATAAAAATAGGGGCCCGTAGCTCAGCCAGGATAGAGCACCGGGCTTTTAACCCGGGGGTCGGGGGTTCAATTCCCCCCGGGCCCGCCATATTTGTCCTATTTCTTGATTCTGCTTGTGAAATGCGGTTTATTTATTGAATCAGGGCATTTTCACAGGTTTTAGGATGTTCAAGTTGGCCTACTGCATCTTCAATGCATTATAAAAAGGTCCAGCTAGCTTAAAATCCAGAAGAAATTATAAACGTCTCCCCAAAATTATATTTTCGATCATAATCTCTCTATCTTATGTCACTCCTAACTCTTAAGGTAACTATGAAAATGAGATCCGTGTAGTTGAAGACAAAAAAGAGAAAGAAGATTTCCTATGGAATTCCTAAAAGCTCAGGTATTGTTTTTGGCTCAGCTTCTACCGGAATCTCTTTGAAGTCCCCATTATATACGACACGTAGTTCCCAAGGTGCGGTTGTGCCCTTAAACCATTGTCCAATAACATTGGCGGTAAATGAGATATGATTTTTATATTCAATTACCTGCGGGAACTCGGCAAATACTTCAAGTTGTTCTTTCGTAAGCGGCTTCTTAAAGTTAACAGGACCAATGATAGTGACCATGTCTGTCTCAGCTATCGTGTCTCTTAACTTAGACTTATCTAGACTTCCAGCCCTTTTAATCGAATCTACTGCGATTTCAAAGATTGCCATAGCTGGACCAAGCGGCTGAGTCCACGGTCTTCCACTCTCCCTCATCCAAACTTCACACCATTCCTTCGCTGTATGCCCAGTTATCGTGGATTTATATGGAAATGACGGATTAAACCAAACTTCGGTTGTTAGCCCAAGGGGGAGATCACCACCTAGGGCTTCAACCTGAGGTGGGAACAGAATTGCTCTTCCTACGCTGCATATTTTTGGTATGAAGCCCATTTCTCGGCATTGTCTCCATAGGGTGGCGAAGTCTGGGGCTATCATGTTTGCCATCAGTATTTCGACTCCCTCACGCTTCCAGGTTTCAA
>JAWAZE010000035.1:0-10583 GCA_038817885.1 Bathyarchaeia archaeon
AGGGCTGCTTGAGTCCCTCAGCGAATCGTGTAAAGATGGGTTAAGCCTTAATATACGCCTCCTAACCCAAGAGTAGTCAACTGATGGAAGCTTAGGGATAAGCCTATTCAAAGCCCTAGTGAAGCCTTCAAGCTGCCTGTAAGGCATTGAGAAGAGATAACGTACAACCATAAGGAATTCAACATACCTAACGGTAAGTTTGAAGGGATGACCTACCTTACCACGATTCAAATCCATAAGCTCAGAATCATAGCCTTCAAGAAATTCCAGGCTAAGAAGAAGCTCACCACGCCTAATCAAACGCTCATCAACAACCCTCCAATCCATAAACTAGAGATTCAATAAAACAAAAATTAATTAAGCCACAAAGCTTATAAAATCATATTATTTCTTCAGCATCTCCTCTTCTGGCGGTGGTTTCTTTATTAATCCTTGCTTCATTAAAGCTTCTAGACTTTCTCTAGCATTCTTTATAATCGCTATGGCTCTCTCATATAGTTCCTGCCTACTGAGCTTTATTCTAGCTATGCCTTGCTCAATAGACTTTAAGGCGCATGCGACAGCTTCCCTCGGATATACCTCCCACTCCTCCATTGTTGGCAAAATGTTATCTTCATGTATGCCCCTCTCCTCGGCGAATTTAGCAAGTTCTTCAGCAGCCGCTATACACATGTCGTCAGTTATTGTTTTCGCCCTAACATCCAGAACACCACGGAATATTCCCGGAAAACCTAGACTGTTATTCACCTGGTTTGGAAAGTCGCTTCTGCCAGTAGCGACAATGCGAGCCCCGGCCTCCTTAGCCTCCCATGGCCATATTTCCGGTATTGGATTAGCGCACGCGAAGACTATTGCATTATCCGCCATTGTAGATATCCATTCCTTCTTTATTACGCCTGGCCCAGGTCTTGAGGCGCTTACGACGGCATCTACGCCCTTCATAGCCTCCGGTATGCCGCCCACCCTACCCTCAGCATTAGTTATCTGCATGAGCTCGTATTTCCATGGATCGCTCTCCCCTCTTATGTCTTCCCTATTTGGATGCAGTATACCCTTTGAATCCACCATTATGATATTTCCAGGCTTAACCCCCCATCTTATTAGAACATATGCTGTTCGTATATTAGCAGCCCCAGCACCTATAAGGGTTATAAGGCTGTTCTTTGGGTTCTTACCAACAATTTTGAAGGCGTTTATTAAACCAGCTAATATTACGGTGGCTGTTCCCTGCTGATCATCATGCCAAACCGGAATTTGCAACCGTTCTCTAGATTTCTCTAAAATATAAAAGCATTTTGGCTTTTCAATGTCTTCAAGGTTTATTCCGCCGAAGGTTGGCTCTATTAGCTCCAGCGCTCTAATAAGTTCGTCGGGATCCTTTGTTTTCAAGCATAATGGAAAAGCATCCACACCGCCAAGGTACTTGAAAAGCAATGCTTTCCCTTCCATGACTGGCATAGCGGCCTCAGGTCCTATATCGCCCAATCCCAAAACTCTCGTGCCATCTGAGACGACCGCAACGTAATTCCAGCGGTTCGTCAACTCAAACGACTTATCTGGATCCGCTTGGATCTCCTTGCAGGGCGTTGCAACTCCAGGCGTGTACCATATTGCAAAATCCTCAAGGCTCATTATAGCGCATTTCGGCATAATCTGAACTTTTCCCTCATAAAACCTATGCATTGGGGGAGCAAGTAAAGAAGGCTTTTTAGCTTTAGCCAAAAGCTCCTCAACATTCAATTTTTCTCCCTTTTGCATAATATTCTCCTCTTTTAGACGTACATTTTTCAATATAAAGTTGAATAGAACCTTCTTTATATACATAAACATTTACAATATATATCGAGAAAGATCAAAAATAAAAAGACTATTTTTATAGGTGCATGAAAATTAGTTATGATACGTGTTACTGTTATCGGAATATGTAATTAAAACGTAAAATATATACGACGGATTAAAAAGAATTATAATAACTCCTCTATTGAAATTGGATGGTGGAAGATTGGATATTATAAAGAGAGTTGAGGATGTCGCTTTTAATCTTATAAGGCAAGCCGTGATATACTTGCCTGAGGATGTCAAAGATTCTTTGAAGAGAGCTTATGAGGAGGAGACCAGCGAAGCTGGGAAGACCCAGCTGAGGGCCATTCTTGATAATATAGAGTTGGCGGAGAAGTATCGGGCTCCAGTATGTCAAGACACTGGCACAATCCTCTTCTACGTCACAGCCGGTGCCGATGTAAGGAGACTTAATGAAATTGAGGGAGCATTAGTAAACGCAACTCGAAGGGCAACAAAAGAAGTCCCTTTGAGGCCAAATGCCGTCGACCCCTTCACTCAAAAGAATAGTGGCGATAATACTGGGAGACTTATTCCATATATAAATTGGGAGATCGTTCCTGGCGACACCTTAGAGATAACTGTTATGCCGAAGGGAGGGGGTTCAGAAAACATGTGCATTGCTAAAACTATCCCGCCTGGGGAGGGAATAAATGGTGTGAAGAGATTTGTTATCGAGGCCGTCGTGGAGGCCGGCGCTCAACCATGTCCTCCAACAATATTAGGCGTGGGCGTAGGTGGCGGAGTGGATATCGCTATAAAGATTGCAAAAAAGGCTCTTTTACGGCCGCTCAATACGCCTAATCCAAATCCGGAGCTGAGTAAGCTTGAGAGAGACCTTTATGAGGCGGTGAATAATCTTGGTATCGGACCGATGGGTTTGGGTGGAAAGGTAACGGTTTTGGGCGTACATGTCGATTACGCCTTTAGGCATCCAGCATCATTCCCGGTGGCGGTTGCCTTTAACTGTTGGGCCGCCCGGAGAGCTACAGCTAAAATTTATGCTGATGGAAGCGTTGAATATTTGACGCATAAGGGGGTGGAGTGAGATGCCAGTCTATTACCTTAAAACACCCATATCCGAAGAGGATGTCCGGAAACTAAAAGTGAATGATACAATATATATAACCGGGACTATAGTGACCGCGCGGGATCAGGCCCATAGACGAGCTCTAGAACACTTTAAAGAGGGAAAGAGGCTGCCAATAAATCTTGAGGGGTTAGCCGTCTTTCACTGTGGTCCAGTAGTTAAGAAGGAGGGAGATAGATGGGTGGTTGTAGCCGCCGGGCCGACGACAAGCACACGTATGGATCTTTTTGAGGACGAGTTCATAAAGAATTTTAAGGTTAGGGTTGTTATCGGGAAGGGTGGTATGGGTAGGAGAACTACGGAGGCGATGGCTAAGTATGGGGCTGTTTATGCCGCATTTACTGGAGGGGCAGCAGTACTAGCTGCGAAGGCGATAAAGAGCGTTAAGAGCGTTGAGTGGCTGGATCTAGGAGTTCCAGAAGCATTATGGGTATTTGAGGTTGAAAATTTTGGCCCATTAACGGTTGCAATAGATTCGCATGGCAACAATCTCTTCATGGAAGTCTCTAAAAAGGTTGAGGAGAGTAAGAGAAAAATTTACAAGGAAATTGGCTTATCAGAATAAGATTCATTTTAAGTTAAGTAGGCTTATAGTGAAGTGGAAGTGGTGATGGCTTGGAAAGGAATTCCCATGATATGGTCATTGTTGGAGCTGGCTTAGCCGGGTTAAGGGCAGCCGTCGCCGCGGCTGATTTGAGCGACAAACTTAGCATAGCTGTTCTCTCGAAGCTTCATCCACTAAGGTCACACTCCGTCTGCGCTCAGGGTGGAACCGCTGCAGTTATGCGGGAAGGGGATTCACTTGAACTACATGCATGGGATACCATTAAGGGCTCGGACTTCCTCGCAGACCAAGATATCGTAGAATTCTTTGTTAAGCAGGCGCCTAAAGAGATTATTAACTTAGAGCACTGGGGGTGCCCATGGAGCCGAACGCCGGATGGGAAAATAGATCAGCGTCCATTCGGCGGCCATGGCTTCCCAAGGGCTTGCTTCGCAGCCGATATGACTGGCTTTCACGAGATGCATACGCTGTACGGCAAAGCCGTAACCTACCCTAATGTAAGGTTCTATAATGAGTGGTTTGCGACGTCATTAATAGTCGAAGATAATTCTGTGCGGGGTCTAACGGCAATAGACCTTAAAACCGGTGAAATGGGCGTATTCCAGACTAAAGCTGTTATTATGGCCACTGGAGGTCATGAACGCATATATGAGTTCACAACTTTCTCTCACTCCTCGACAGGTGATGGGATGGCCATCGCTTATCGTGCAGGGGCACCCCTAGAAGACATGGAGTTTGTGCAATTTCATCCCACCGGCTTAGTTCCCTCAGGAGTCTTAATAACTGAGGGAGCTAGGGGTGAAGGAGGATATTTAATAAATGCTAAGGGTGAGCGCTTTATGAGTCGCTATGCCCCGAAAATGATGGAGCTAGCCCCACGCGACATCGTTGCGAGAGCTGAAGAGACAGAGATATTGGAGGGGAGGGCTTTTAAGGGCCCACATGGCCCCTACATTGCCTTAGACCTTAGGCATCTTGGCGAGGAGAAGATTAAGGAGAGGTTGCCACTCATTAGGGAGGTTTGTATTAAGCTTGTCGGGATAGATCCCGTTGACGATGTTATTCCAATACGTCCAGCAGCTCACTACTCTATGGGTGGAATAAGAGCTAATATGAGAGCTGAAACCCCGATCCGCGGTCTATACGCGGCTGGGGAATGTGCATGCTATAGTCTACACGGGGCAAATAGGCTTGGAACAAATTCGACGGCAGAATGTCTTGTCTTTGGCGCGGTTGCCGGGGAAGAAGCTGCCAAATACGCTATGTCAACCGATCTCCGTCCTATATCAATGGATAAAGCTTTTGCTGAGGAGAAAAGGGTCTTTGATGGGATCCTCGGGAGTGAGGGACCTGAAAGAATCCCAGAGATAAGGGGGGAGATGAGACGGATCATGAATACGGACGTCTGGATCTATCGGACGGAAGAGGGGTTAAAGAGGGCGTTGAGGAAGATTAAAGAGTTAAGGGAGAGGTTTAAGCACATAAGGGTTGAGGATAAAAGCAGAACATTTAACACCGCTTTAACATCAGCTCTTGAACTAGATTCTATGCTAGAACTGGCTGAAATCACAACATATTGTGCGCTTGCTAGGACGGAGTCGCGTGGCTCGCATTACAGGCTTGATTACCCAAGTCGTGATGATAAGAACTGGCTAGTTCACACTTTAGCTTACTATACCGTTGAGGGGGCTCGTCTCGAATATGTTCCAGTTACTATTACAAAGTGGCAGCCAGCTGAAAGAAAGTATTAGAGAGTGTGGAGGGGGAGCTTATGAGTGAGGGCGCGAGAATAATAGAGTTCAGGATTAAGCGGTACGACCCAGTAACTAAAAAGCATTATACTTCGACCTATAAAGTGCCGGTTCAGAAAGGAGAAACCATACTAGACCGCCTCCTATATATAAAGGAGAAGCTTGATGAAACCCTCACCTTTAGATACTCATGTAGGATGGGGATATGCGGAAGCTGTGCGGTAAACGTTAATGGTAGGCCCATGCTAGCTTGTTATACTCAGGTTTTCGATTTAAAAACCGAAACCATAACAGTTGAACCTCTCTCAAATCTCCCAGTCATAAAAGATTTAGTCGTTGATATAGAGCCGTTCTTCAAGAAGTTTAACAGTATTAGGTGCGTGCTTATTAAGCCACCAAAGAGTTTTGAGAGTGTTAAGGAGTTTATTCAATCCCCTGAAGACCATAAGAAATACTGGGATTTAACCCTCTGCACCAAATGTTTATCCTGCTACTCCGCATGTCCAACAGCAATGGATGAAAGATTTCTCGGTCCATCCGCTCTAGCTACTAACTATAGGTTTGCCATAGACTCTAGGGATGAGGGTTTGGAAAGTAGGCTCAAAATGATAACAGAGAGCGCTTGGCTATGTACATCATGCAACTCATGCACACTCTTCTGCCCGAAACTCGTTGATTGTTCAACGGCTATAACTGAGAGCAAGAGCATGCTCGTTGAATCCGGCTTAATACCGAGAACAGTAAAGGATATTCTTGAAAACGTTATGAGATATCATAACCCGTATGGAATCCATCAGAGTAAGCGAGTAGGCTGGGCTAGGGACCTCAACGTAAAGACGTATCCAAGCACCACGGAGGCTGATGTCCTCTGCTTTATCTGTTGCTCGGCGGCATACGATACAAGGAATATGGAGATCGCTAAGGCGATGGCATCAATACTTAATAGTCTTAACATAGATTATGCAACGCTTGGCGAGGAGGAGTGGTGCTGCGGAGATCATATTTTAAGGATGGGTGAGAAGGGTCTTTACGAAATGTTAACCGAGCACAACATTAACGTTATGCAAAAGTTTAAGGCAAATCGAATAATTACCCTCTCACCCCACTGCTACCATACGCTTAAAAATGAGAAGCCATATAGAGACCTAAATCTAAATGTCCAGCACTATACTCAATTCTTAATGGAGTTAGTAGATAAGGGTGTGCTGAAGCCTAAGAAAGAGTTTAAGGGTAGAGTAGCTTACCATGACCCATGTTATCTTGGGAAGCGCAACCAGATTTATGAGGAGCCAAGGAAGATTCTACAGTCAATAGGCGGCTTAGAGCTCGTTGAGATGAGAAGGACTAAAGAGAGCAGCTTCTGCTGTGGTGGTGGTGCGGGGCGAATTTGGACTGAGGAGGCTGAACCCGAGAAGAGACCGTGTGTGAACCGCGTTAAGGAGGCGCTGGAATTAGGAGTCAATGTAATCTCTGTTGCATGCCCCTTCTGCACAACAATGCTGGAGGACGCCGTTAAAATCCTCGAGGTCGAAAACAAAATAATCGTCAAAGACATCCTAGAAATATTAAAAGAAGTACTCTAACATTCCCTTTTTGCATTTTATCAATCTCAATGTAGCCTTTTTTTCTTAAGACTTTGAGGATCGCTGTTAGCATATTGGAACGGCAATATACATAAATGTTTACGATGTCCTCCTTTGTGCCCACAATACCGTAAAAAGAGGACTAAAAACTAAGATCCTCCAACAAGTCTGTAATGAAGCGCAGAGGTGGTTCAGTATTATCTCGACTCTCCCTATGAATCGAAGGTTTTCAGAAAGATATAAATCTACTAACTCTAATACTACTTTAAAAAAATGTTCGGCGGGGAGGAAATGTCTAAAGTAGGCATCTTTGTGTGCGAGTGCGGCGGAAATATTGGTGATGTCATTGATGTTAAGCAGGTTATTGATGCTATTAAGGGATGGAAGGATGTCGCCGTAGCCAAATATCATAAATATTTGTGCTCAAAGCCTGGTCAGGAAATTATTGCCGAGGCCATAAAGAAGCAGGGCATTGATAGGGTTGTTGTAGCCTCTTGTACACCCCGAATGCATCTTACTACGTTCCAGAGTGTGCTTGAGAAATCTGGATTAAACCCGTATATGCTTGAATTCGTAAACATACGTGAGCATGACTCCTGGGCCCATGGACCAAGATCTAACCCAGAGGCTACACGCAAGGCTATAAACTTAATAAGAGGGGGCTACGAGCGCAGCCTAAACCTTGAGCCTTTAGAGATGATCAGAGATAAGTGTTCTAGAGAGGTTCTCATAATAGGCGGCGGCATAGCTGGCATAACGGCTGCCCTTGAGCTTGCAGATCTCGGCTTTAAGGTTCATCTTGTGGAGAGAAGACCTAGTATTGGAGGGAACATGGCTAAGCTAACTAAACTTTTCCCAACGTTAGATTGCGCCCAGTGTATTTTAACGCCACGAATGGCTGATGTTGGGAGAAACCAGAACATAAACTTGCTAACATATGCTGAAGTGCAAGAGGTCAGGGGAAGGCCGGGTAACTATCTTGTCCGGGTTTTTATGAAGCCGAGGGGTGTTGATTTAGAGAAATGTAGAAGCTGCGGTGTCTGCGCGAAGGTATGTCCAGTAACAGTTCCAGACGAGTTTAATGAGGGCTTATCCCAGCGTAAAGCCGCCTATATAGAATTCCCACAGGCCGTCCCCTCAGCCTACGCTATAGATTTCAATGCCTGCACAAAATGCGGGAAATGCGAGCAAGTGTGTCCTGCTAAGGCCATAAACCTGAATGATACAGGTAAAATTATTGAGCTTAATGTTGGGTCTATCCTATTGGCTACGGGTTACGAGCTTTATGACGCAAGAAAACTTGAGAATTACGGGTATGGCATCTATAAAGACGTTATAACAATGATGGAGCTAGAAAGGCTAACTTCTGGAACGGGTCCAACGGGCGGCTACATAAAGAGGGCTGATGGAAGCGATGTCAGGAAGATTGCTATCGTTCTTTGCGCTGGATCTAGGGATAAAAACTATATTCCTTATTGTAGCCGAATATGCTGCATGTATTCTTTAAAGCAGGCATATGTGCTTAAGAAGATGCTTGGAATAGATGTGACGGTATACTACATGGATATTAGGGCCACTGGAAAGGGCTATGAAGACCTTTATTGGCGCGCCCAAGAGGCAGGCGTATTCTTTATACGTGGGAAGGTGGCGGAGGTATGGCGAAATAACGGTGGGAAACTTGTTGTTCAGGCGGAAGACACACTTACTGGCGAGGTTAGAGAAGATGAGTATGATATGGTTGCATTGGCCGTCCCCATGGTCCCAACAGCCGGGCTTAATGATCTCGCCGAAAAGATGAAGGTGCCATTAGGTGAAGATGGCTTTATAACCGAGAAGCATCCAAAACTAGATCCAGTTGACTCGCTGGTCACGGGCATCTTTGCATGCGGCTGCTCCCTCAGCCCAAAGGATGTTCGAGATACCGTCTCAGACGCTCTCGGAGCAGCCGCAAAGGTGGCCTCCTTCCTGAAGAATGAGTATATAGCAACTAGCCCAGAGAAGGCGGTTGTTATCTCAGAGCTCTGTGATGGTTGCGGCGAGTGCGTAAAGATATGCCCAGTAAACGCCATAGTAATATATGAGGCTAAAGCAAAGATTGATCCATTCCAATGCATAGGCTGCGGTGCATGCGCTCCCTCATGCCCCAAGGAGGCGATAGAATTTAAAAACGCAACTACACGGCAAATACTCTCAACTTTAAGGGGTATACTGGCCGAAAAGACTCCCGGAGAAGTTAGGATAGTTGCCTTCGTCGATAAGAGTGTTGGGTATACTGGAATAGACTTCTTAGGATTAGATCGAGAAAATTATCCAGAAAACATATATGTTGTTGCGATCCCCTCAACCGCGATTCTTGGAAGCAAGCATATCTTAGCCGCCTTCGCCTACGGCGCCGACGGCGTATTGGTGATAGAGGGGAGCGAAGAGCTTTACGAGAGATTTACTAAAAAGAGAATAGCTGAACTTGGTAAAGAACTCACAAAGTTTAGAATTGAAGCAATGAGACTACGGCACAGCTACATACCTCTACCAGTCTATAAGAAGGCCGCGGAACTCTTCACCATGTTCACTGAGAGAATAAAGAAGTTTGGGCCGCTTCCAGAGAATAAACGAGAGGAAATAAAGCAGGTTTTAGAATTAAACTAACTCTTTTTTGGTCTTTAACAAAGAAAAACATTAATCGCCAACAATATTGCTCCTAAAGCTACGGGATTATTTTTGGCAGGCTATTTTCATGACATGGAATCACTATGTCAGCCATCTTCTTAACTCGTAAGGCACTCTCATAGGCTTCTTTAAAATCTATAAAGATTCCAGGTGGTATAACTTCCACTCCTTGAGATCTCATCTTTTCTGGCGGCTCAAAATTTTCTCTTATACTGCAGAATCCGGCGATAATTGCTTTTCCAGCAGGCGTCTCAATTAAAACTGACTGCGTACCAGGGGTATGACCTGGCGTAGGTATTAGTTTTATCGATTCCTCAACCTCATACTCTCCTTTAATCAGCCTGAGTCTCATTTTAGAGAGATAATCCATGTTTATACCAAGGTATGTTGAAGACCAAAAGGGATGCGGCGCCCTCGCAAAAGATAACTCATCTTCCTGAATATATATCTCCGCATTAGCGAATTTAGTTATATTAAGGGTGTGATCCTGATGAAGATGTGTCAATATTAGAATGTCGATATCCCTTGGTTTAAGGCCGATCTCAGCCAAAGTCTCTTCAGGAGATTTTAAATGCTCTAGGCTAAAGCCTGGTGGCTGAAGCCCTTTAAGATCATGAGCCGAGGGTGTGGCGTCGATAAGTATGTTTCTTCTGGCCCCCTCAATATAAAACATTTGGTTTGTACCCTGCGCTTCTTTACCGTTAAGGAGGTACGTCAATAGCAACTTACATGGATAAATAGTTTTAAAGACTGGAAGTGGTCTAATATGATATTTATACATACGGCATCACCCTAAATATTAGAGGGCCCCCTCTTTAATTTTACTACACTTCGCCCACTTTTCACACTTTGATAAGCCAAAAAATGAAAAATAAAAAAAATGGGAAAGGAGATTATGTTCTTTTTAGTTTTTTATATTAATATCTAATTCTTTTTTGCGCTAAAACCCTTAAATAGGAAAAGATGGGATAATATCTCTCTTAATGGGGAACTTATCTATGTTAGGTTTAATAGGTTTCGGAGTAATGGGAGAGGGCATTGCTAAAAATTTAGTTAAATCAGGCTATAACCTCATAGTTTATGATATA
>JAWAZE010000036.1:0-10093 GCA_038817885.1 Bathyarchaeia archaeon
TGGGATATTATCTTAAGGGATGTGAGGCCAAGCGAAGTAGGCTTCTCCGAGAAGTCTGTGAGGGAAGATCGTGAGAGTCATTGACTCTTCAACTTTGATCAAATATTTTGTGCGTGAGGATGGGTGGGAGAAAGCTAGAGAGATCATCCTAGAAGGTGTAATAACGCTAGATTTGGCAATAAAAGAGGTGGCAAACGCATTATGGAAAAAAGTTTTAAGAGGGGACTTGAATCATGAAACTGCAATAAGAATTCTTAAGGACATTGTGGAAGAGAAGCCTTTACCAATCATAAACCAAGATAAGTATCTGGTCAACGCATTTGAAATCTCGGCGAAGCATGGAATAACAATATACGACGCGCTATTTATAGCCCTATTAAAAGAAAGGGGTCAGGAGCTAGTAACAAGCGACACAAAGCAGGCAAAAATGGCAAGAGAGCTGGGACTGAAAGTCATATTAGTTTAAGTCTAGGTAAAAGCTACAATATGCTCAAGACGTAGAATATCTTATGTTTCATCAAGTAGGCGTCAAGAAGATTTCAATTGGTCTCTGGGATGCCTTAGCTTTTTGGCTTCTGGGACCTATCTCGTAGCAGACTTCAAGGCTTAAAGCATTTAAGGACAAGAATTCTCTAAAAGGGGGGATGAACAAAAAGGATTTTATGGTTTTAGGATTATTCCTTAGGCCTTATACTTGCCCCTGATAGCGAAGAGCATGGATATGACTCCAACCAAACCGACTAATCCGATTGATATGAGAGAGGAGAGGTAGATGCTGATAACGAAGCTTATATTTTCACCGCATATTCGTTTTCCCATAAAACTGAGTGGTGGTATTATTTAAATTTCCCGAAAGTCTATCTATATAGAAAAATATTTCAAGCATGGGGGTAAAGTGAAGTTTCAGGCTATTTCGCTGATTTTTTTACGAGTTCTATGATATTTCTCACTTGTATAGATGAAACTGTGGATTCGAGAGATGTCTTGAACGCGTATTCGCACCATGGACAGGCTGTAATTAGTGTTGTGGCGCCGATAGATTCAACATCCTTAATTCTTTCTCTCGCCGTCCACGCCATGAGTTCCTGGTAGGCTATCATGACACCTCCACCAGCACCGCAGCACCAAGCATAATTTTTGCTTCTCTTCATTTCCAGAAAATTCAATCCCTCAATAGTCTCAATAATATTTCTTGGGGCATCGTAGACTCCGCATAATCTCCCAAGATTGCAGGGATCGTGATAAGTCACGGTTTCCTCCGGCAGCCTCCCAATGTTCAGCTTCCCCACTTCCACCAGCATATCCACATATTCGGTAATATGAAATATTTCAGCTTCAATGTTCCCCACACGCGGGTAATATCGTTTGAACGCGTTGTATGCGTGTGGATCTGGAGTAACTATAACTTTTACATCCAGCTCATTGAAGGCTTTAATGTTTTGTTCTGCAAGGCTCTCGAATAACCCTATTTCTCCAAGCTGCGCGGCATATAATCCGTCGTCCAGCTCGCCTTCAAGGACGCCAAAATCAACGTTAGCCATGCTTAAAACCTGCGCAACTGTCTTAAGGGTGTCGCGGACAAGGGGCTCCAGAGCGTAGATGCTTCCAGTGTAAAGTAAGACATCAGCCTTCTGTTTGGGCAAACGCTTAACCTGGAAATCCAGCTCCTCCGTCCACTTAAGCCTTTCCTCTCTCCTCGCAACGCCGAAGGGGTTTCCGTATCGCAGCAAACTTTCAAGGGCCTTTCTATGAGCTGGGATCCTTAGGAGCCCCTCCTCAACGCATATTCTTCTGAGCTCTTCAACGATTCTAACGTGGTCGATCTCATCGATCTCCGAAACCCTCATATATACTGGGAAGTGGATTACGCACGCCTCGTGGCACCCCCCGCAGAGGTTGCACTTATAAACTATTTCAGCAAGCTTTTCATCAATGGTTATGTGGCCCTCAAGAAGGGCTTGCGCGGCGCTTAGGATCCCTCTTATTGAGAAGCTTTCCCAGCGGTGGCCCGGATATTCGTATAATGGGCATAGTTTATCTATGCCCCTATCTTTAAACACTGGGTGTTTACACCAGCTAACCCTTGCACACCGATAAATTTGCCTAGCGAAATCCTCTAAAACCATACTTTAACACCTATAAGCCAAGTATTCCAGGAGCCATGATGCCATTTGGGTCAACTATACTCTTAATCTTCTTTAATAATGTGTAGTATTCGCCAAACTTGTGCATTTGGTCAGCCCAGAGGGTTCCCATCCGATATGGGCACGCCCCCATCTCCATAAGGCTTGTCTTCAGAATGTTCCATGCTCTTAAGGCTTTTTCCACCTCCGCAGCGTTGCTGGGATCAAAGTAAGTCACAACAATCATAACGAAGCTTCTGTCGCAGAGGAAGCCGCCTGCCCCAACAGTGAGGCCAAACTTTTCTTTAACCTCACCTGCAAGCTTCTCTAACGCCCTATAATGTTGACCTATCTCCCCTACAGGTATATGCATAGGCAGGATCACCCTCATGCCGAGCTTATATCCGAATAGGCCCACCCACCTATACCTCTCATTCCACGTGTCCCTTGAAATCTCGGGCCCTAGGTAAGTGCCTCTTTCCCCAGCAGCCTTCATCAACCTTCCCATTTCAATATCAAGTTCTTCTTGAGTGTTAGCCTCCAACACGAACTTTATGGTGTGGGGCCACGGCGCTTTCTCCGGAAAAAGTTTGTCTAGAGTCCACCCCGGGGATAAGTAGGTGTATATTGTTGGTATTCTGCTCCTGCGAACCGCGTAAATAGCTCTGCCAGCGTCCTCTATATCCTTATACCCGAATGTTGCAAATCCCATCGCTCCAGGGAGCTCCTCTATTTTAAGGGCAACTTCCACCACGATGCCGAGGGTTCCCTCCGAGCCGCAGAAAAGCCCGGTTAGGTCGTTGGCTAGGGCGTACCTGTAAAAGTGGCTGTGGGCTTTTGGATTAGCCATCGAGCCAGTCGATATAACCTCAGCTGTAGGTAAGACCACCTTACAGCCGATAACGCAGTCGCCCATATTTGAAAAATATGGCCCCGCACCCCACCCAGTACCGTGGGTTACAAAGTTGCCGCCAACTGTACCGCTTATGCCGTTCTCAGGGGACATTAAAAATCTGAAACCGCGCCTGCCGAGCATATCTTCAAGCTCGCTGAAGGTTATGCCCGGCTCAACAGTGCACGAGAGCGCATTCTCGTTTATCTCGATCACCCTATTCATTTTGGATAAATCAACGATCACGCTGCCCTCCTTCACCGGCACAGAGCCCCATAAACTCGTGCCCCCACTCCTCGGATAGATGGGGGTCTTGGTTCTATTAGCCCACCTTACTATTTCCTGAACTTCTCCTGTTGAGTCAGGACGGACAACAGCGATGGGGACCGCCCCCCTCAGGGGCGTGGCGTCCCTCGCATAAGTTAACATCGCCGGGATGCTCTCTAGGACGTCATCCTCTCCAATAATGCTTTTTAATTCCTTAATTTTCCCCTTACTTTCCATAAGGACCACGATTACGTTATTTTTTGAGCGTGCTCTTCAAATGATTGATGTAGTCAGCAACCCCGTCTTTCACGGTGTATTTTGGCTTGTAATTTAACTCCTTTCTTATTCTGCTGGCATCAACCAGGACCCGCGGCGTTTCATCTCCGGGCTCCACCTCTATTTGGGCTTCAGGCAACTGCTCCTTAACATAGTCAGCCAGAGTCCTCAGTGAAACCGCCTCATCACAGGTGTTAAAGATACAGTGCTCATAGCGCTTAATGTTGAGACCAAACCATAAAACATTAGCCGCCTCCTTAACATATTGTGGAGTTATCACCGTGTCGCCCTTTGGCACTATAACCTTCTTACCCAGAACAGCGTCCTCAAAAAGGGATACAAGTATATCCATGAAGCCTATTCGATCTCGCCCTGGGCCGAAGACGAGACCCAGCCTCAGGCCAAGGACATCTAAGCCATACGTGCTTCTATAATATTGGGCATTAAACTCGTTGACAACATAGCTGACGCCATGACCCACCCTAGGCCTTACAGGAGCCTCCTCGTCAACTCTAGGCTGCGAGTAGAGGTTAGGGGGGCCAAGCTGAGCGTATGAGCTGGCCCAAACGAGCCTCTTTATATCCATCAGCCTAGCTGTTTCCAGAACATTTAGGAAGCCTTCAATCATCGTCTTTACAACATTAGAGGGCGTCCATGGAGGTCTCTCAGCAGCCAAATAAACAATATAATCCACATCATACTTTTTCACGACATCCATTATCTCATTTATCTCCGTGATTGAGCCCCTTTCAATCACCACCTTTTCTTTTACGTCCATAATTTTTGATGGATCCCCCGACCTGCTAAAGACTATGACCTCCACACCCTCGCTTAAAAGTCTACGAACTAGATTGGACCCGACGAACCCTGTCCCCCCGATTACCAAACACCTCATCTAAATACCCCAAACAGAGGGCTTTCATTGAGAACCAAATGACCTAAAATGAATATAAATTTTTAAGTAACCATAAAGTTTCTGGGCAAAACTTAGGGCTAATCTCTCCTAACTCCCTCAGCTTCTTAACATTGCATATTCTTCGTTCAATTCTAATCTCTCCATTCTCTCTTGTCAGCACCTCATCCTCTCAATACTCTTAATGTCTACGACTACATCGCTAAGTGATTATGAACAATAAATAGTTCTCTAGACCATTTTCCGATAGCTTTTGAAACACGCTTAAATCATTTATTCTCACTACTTATTATATGCGTGTAGATCAATATGTTCTTAATGTTCCCAGGGTCTAGCCGAATATTGCGACGCTAAAAGGCTTAAGAGACACGTAGATACTTATAGGGTTAGATCAGCGGCATCTGAATAATCTAAGATATCATGGACCCTTAAAAAGGTTCACGTATCACTTGGGAGAAAAGCCTACTCTTAAACAAAAAGAAAGAGGGGGTTGTGGGGCATCTCTATTACTCATTTGATCAAGTCCCAGCGCTAATGCTGAGACTGCGGGGCGACAGAAACCCAGCTATTGAGGAGGATGTCCTTTGCAAGTCTTATTTAGTGACTGGTGTAATGAAGGTAAAGCGAGAGCGTTAGAAATATTGAACTTGTTGTCTCTCATTGTATTCTTGGACGAAAAAGATTTGCAGAACATTTTATGGAAAGAATTATTAGTGGAATAAACACATATCATCATGTCTGAAAAATTTGGAGGGGAAGCATGGAGAAAATTTCTGTAATTTTAGCAGTGATTAATATATTAGTTGCTATTGGGCCCATAACCAGCATGGTTGTGATGCATGTGAGCAACCCAATTGAAGTGATAATTCCGCCGGAGCTTCAGTTAAATGAGGAGCTGGGCTCATTTTGGGAAACATTGCAAACAATAGAGCTTATTAATGTTACGTATGCTCCTGATGCTCGTACACTCACCCTGCTCTTCAGCATCACAAGCAGGTTGAATGACGAATTGGACGTTAATGATATTGAGGCTGATGTTGTCTGTGTTAGACACGACTACCTATTAGGCCACGCCCACTTAATCAGTCCTGTGGCATTGGAGCCTGGGAGAACAGCCTTCTTAACAGTTCAATCGCAGTGGACCGCCGACGCTGAGCAGCATATAAGAAGCCAGCATGCTGGGGAAGGCACAATCGATATTAGCCTAGTAAACTTCACAATGGACATTGAAGGTGTGATGGTGCAGATCGGACAGCCGATAATTCTTAGGAATGTTCCCATAGGGCTCCCTTGAGGGATGATTATGCGGTCAATTAACTGGCTTGGAATAGCCGGGGGCGCTGCGGCAATAATCCTCATAGCGGTGTCCCTTCACACGTCGTGGTGGCAGCTTACTATTGGCGAGGATTTCTTAAAGATTAACATTTCGCCGTTCAACTTCGATTTCAGCTTTCTCAGCACATCTTTCTTAATACCGCTGATATTAGCCCTAAACCTATCAAGCCTTCTTATGCTGCTGATCGGCGGCATAATTTTAATCGTATACTCCTTAAACCCCTCTAAGACTTATTCGAAGAGACTCCTGTGCTTTGCATACAAGAAACCACTTTACTCTGTGATCTTCTTCCTCATAGGGATAATTGCTGTAACCCTAATCCTCAATTTAATGTTCAGCATCAGCATACCAATCTATGGGGCGTCCCAAGTAAGGCTGTCCGATGCAAGGCTGGGCGCAACCATAAATGTTCCCGTAACAGCTGGTTTCAAGTGGCCCTTCTGGTTTGCCATCATCACCGTCGCATTATGCATTGCAGCGAGACTATACCACAAAAAACTCTTCACAGGTTAAATATGCTAGGGTGCCTTTTAAACTAGGTAACGGCCCATCTTTGCGTGGGTTCAAGTTAACTAGTGAGAACTCTAATTTTCGCATTGGAGAATAGACTGTTTTTTCAGGAGCCATTAAAGATCTGGATTAACGGAGGTCAACCCTTGCACATACATTCGGCTTAAACAATATTTTTCTCCATGAACTCTTGTGCCTCAGGATAATCATCCTCTTAAACTCAAAGAATCTTAAATTCAGGTAAAAATTACTAGAAGTTGCGAGACTTTAAGCCACCTGGCCCTATTTTTAAAGTAATTGTCTATGTCAATTCACTTTTAAAAATCTTTGAGTTCTGGATGTTTTGCCCTTATTTCCTCTATGGCTCTTTGATACCATGTTGGAAGCCCGACTTCATTTATTCTTCTTGATGGTGTATAGGGTTTTATGTCTAGTATGGGTGTCCCATCAAATAGGTCTAGGCGCTTAACTCTAAGAAATCTTCCCCTCCTTTCAACTAGCTCTACGATCGTTAAGGCCAGCGGGTTCGGTCTATGGGGGGAGTCTGTGCAAAATACGCCCACCTCCGGCGCCATATCAACGCCAAGAAGTCTTAGGCGCTTCGGCCTAACCTTAAGGACCTTGCGCTCCTCCTCAGAGACTTTATGCATGTAGGCTATGACTATGAGGTGGGAGAAGCCGTCTATGCCCTCAAGGCCGGGGGCGTACTCCTCATAAACCTCTATTACGCCCTCAACCCCTTCGGGCCAATTAGCCTTAACCTCCTCATCGTTCATGTTCACGTGAACGATTCCTATGGGCCTGATGTGAAAGTGCATCTTTATCCCAGCTTAAAGGAAGAGCTAGATTGTGGTGGCCTAAATCCGCTATTCTCTCTTCTCTACCCAGCCCCTTAGGGTTTCTAGGCGCCTTTTAACCTTTTCGAGCTCCCTTTCCAGGGCCCCCTTATACTCCTCAAGCACTTTAATTTCTTCTTCAACCCCCATTATTGGCCATAGGGGATGCATATGATGTATATGCTTTGGCCTGTGGTGGAAATGGTGCTCTATAATCCAACGGTGACAACACCCGCACATGCTATATATACCCCCTAGAATAAATTTCGTATTAGATTCTTATAAAAACATCAATTATTATTAGATGATCTCGTGCAGTATTGTGCTGAGAGTCGCTTTAATGTTGTGGGCTTTCCTCTTTATTTAATATATTAGGAGACTTTCATCCCACATCTTTATCAGCTCCTCGCATCTCCTTCTAACCTCCTCATCTCCGCTCACCTTCATCAGCTTCTTTAGGAACTCTATGCGCTTCTCGAAGGACTTAAATTCCAGCACGCCTTCGTGACCCCGCTCGTCCTCAGCCTGCATCTTCATGTAATATGCTTCCTGTATGAACCTGCCGGCCGCGTCTATCGGGTCCTCAACGGCATACTTATTAGCCCATATAGTTGCCTCGGAGACCCTAAGCTGGGTGAGACCCCCAATCTCCTTTATACAACGAATATAAGTTTTAAAGAAATCGTAGTATCCGGCGGCCTTAATGAGTTTAAGGGCTCGGCGAACCTTCTCCTTAAATTCCCTGCCACCCTCAATTTTTAAGCGCCCGCCCCCAGCGATTTTAGACAAGCCTAAGCCCCCAACACATTAAGTAAGAGTGACAAGGGATAATTTATATCCTTCCTACAACCACAATTACTTTTATAGAACACATCTTATTAGGTTGAGCTGATTCAAATGCTCAATTTAAGGGCACATCACCTACTCTGCCTAATGATACCAGATGAAAGAAGTTTTCGGTCAAAGGCGAGGGAGACGTTTAGGGAGAGAGGCTATGTAGATGAGTATATAGACGCCTATATGAGGGTTTTTGACGCTGCCCGAACAAACTCTGATGAGGTGATAAGAGTTTTGGACAGTCCGAGGGGCGATGATACATGCATCCACTGCGCCAACTACAGGGGCGACATCTGCGCATCTCCACATGCGGAGGTCTTCACTGAATGGGATCGAGAGATACTGACGCTTTTCGGGTTGAGGGTTGGTGAAAACATAAAGGTTCTGGATTTACATAGGCTCGTTAGGGAGAAGATTGACCCGGCAAATATGCCTGGGGTCTGCAGGTGCTGCATATTTGATCTCCTTGAAGAGTGCCGTGAGAACCTCTCTCGCCTAAAACCTAAGAGATAAATATTGTGACGCCGGAGGAGTATGAGGCATGGTATAAGAGGTTCATAGACGTTTACCTAAAGATTTAATTAGCGGATGTAGGCCCTAGAGAGACTATTCTCGGAAAGAAAATAATATCTAAAAATAATTTTCGCAAAACTAATTTTTTTAACAAGGGCGGTTAAAAAAATTGGGGGATTGATTTAATCGGGCTGTTTCCCTATTTTACGATTTTTCTATATGCTAAGACCACTGCGACTATTGCTATTACTATCGCGACTATCGCGAGTATGTATAGGATTGGTAGCTGGGCTATTGGTCCTGCTAGGGCTCCGACTGTTGCCTTAAGGTCGTCTACTGAGGATCTTAGGTCTCTGACCCCCGCCTGTAGGTCTGCTATAACTCCTACCCTCGTGCTGAGGGCTGAAACGTCCGACTTGAGCGTTGATATATCTTTGAGGGCCGCGTCTAGCTTGGACTTGAGGTCTGAGATCTCCTTTGTGGCCGTGTCTAGCTTAGATTTTAGATCCGATATGTCCCTTGTGGCTGAGTCTAACTTAGATTTGAGGTCTGAGATATCTTTCTTTGCTGCCGCGAGCTCCTTCTCAAGCTCGGCTATCTTGTCCTCGTAGCTTGTGAGGGTTATTGTTCCAAGGTTATTTGTTCCTATGGCCGCTGTCACGGTTCCTGTGTATGAGTAGTATCCTGCCTTCGATATCTTCACGGTGTATGTTCCCTCAGCCGGCAAACCTATGGTGAATGTTCCGTCTGAGAGCGTTTTTCCGCTCGCCGGCCCAATTATCACGTCTGCGTCTGGTATCGGTACTCCGGCCTTGTCCACAACCTTCCCAACAACCGTTACTGCCAATCTTATCTCTATTGTCTTTGTTGCCACCTGTCCAGCCATGTAAGCCTTAACAAGGTACGTTCCATAGGTCCACAGGCCTGTTGGTATCTTCTCCGGTATCCTGAAGGACAGCGTGTATTTTCCGTCTGCCCCAGCCTTTGTCACGTCAATGTCTACCAGCTGTAGGGCTGGATTAAATATCTGGACTGTCACATCAGAGTCTGGCACAGCTGTTCCTGAGACCTTTATTGTTTCTCCAGGCCCATAAACGCCCTTGTCCGTTGTGACTGTTAGGGCCTGCGCGTATGCTGGGACTGCCAGCGCTAGGCAGAGTATTAATGAGAAAAAGATGGGGGTTAAGATTTTAGACCTCATTTTCTTTCATCCTCCTAGGCGGTTACGGTTAATGGTGCTGTTATCTTGTCTGAGTATGGTGTTGGCTCGGCAAGAGACTTGACTACTAGAACCTCTATTGTGTAGTCTCCAGCCAGCGTTGGTACCCATGTTACTCCAGACGTGAAGACCTGACCTGACGCTAGTGTTGCGGTTGCTGTGCCTATGTGGATTGTTACTCCGGCGGCATCCTTAACCTTAATGACTATAGTGCAAGGTCTCTCCACGACGTCAACGTTCTTGACGTCAGCCTGTATCAGTATCATTTCTCCAACCTTTCCAGCAGTCTTCACCGCGCCTGTTATTGGATCAGCGAACTTAACAGCACTTGCTGGTACAGGTCTCTCAATCGGAACGCCGACAACAACGGT
>JAWAZE010000037.1:0-10007 GCA_038817885.1 Bathyarchaeia archaeon
TTGAAACCTGGAAGCGTGAGGGAGTCGAAATACTGATGGCAAACATGATAGCCCCAGACTTCGCCACCCTATGGAGACAATGCCGAGAAATGGGCTTCATACCAAAAATATGCAGCGTAGGAAGAGCGGTGATGTTTCCTCCCCAAGCTGAAGCTTTGGGAGGGGATCTAGCTCTTGGCATACTTACAGAATCTGCCTTTAGTCCAGCGTTTCCATATAAATCACGCGTAACCGGACTAACAGCAAAAGAGGTTTGTGAGACATGGGAGAAAGAGACTGGAAGGCCGTGGACAGAACCAATAGGGCCTGCGATGGCTGCTTTTGATGTAATTATTGATGTTCTTGGGAGGGCTGGAAGTTTGGATAAAGAAAAAATAAGGGATGCAATAGTTCAAACTGACATTGTTACTATAACTGGTCATGTCAACTTTAGGAAACCGCTTTTAGAGAGACAGGTTAAACTTTTTGAAGATTTCAAACAAATTATAGAAAATAAAGACCGGATATCTTTCATGCCGATTCTCATAGGCCAATGGCTCAAAGGCCCGGCTGGAAATTGGGAAAGAAAAATCGTATGCAACACGTTATATCCTGAAATTCCAGTGGAAGTTGAGCCAAGAACTCTGCATGAACTGTTGGGTATACCTTAGCCTTTTCTAACCTTATCATTTTTTATAACGTAGAGCGTTGAAAAGTCTTAAAAATCCCCTTATAATATTTGCATGTGCAATAGCCATATCAGCATTCGCCATCTATTATACGCATCAGCTTCCAGCATTCGAGGTGAGAACGGAAACTCTATGCACCTATCAACATAATGGAACATACGACTATATAGCTAAGCTTAAACCAAACATTATCTACAGCAATAAAACAATATTAGGGCCGGGTGAGGGCACTCCCTTTACGCAGCGGAGACCTCTACATACGCCTTTGACTGTAACCCGCGGCCAGAAAAAGAAAACATTATAGAGGTGGAAAGCCTCAAAGACCTTGCAAAAATAGCGGAGATCCTTTCAAAGCTAATCCTTCAAGTAGCAGAAGCGGAGGAACACATATTCTACATAATAGATAACAACATAAAATATCAGTATAAACAGAAGCTCAAATAAGACGCAAAAGTTATTATTGAAAGGGAAGGCTAACTTCATGCAGCACTTCTGAGCTGCGGGGAAATAGTGTAATAAAATACCCTTTTAAGGGAATAAGAGGGAAGAGATAATCGGGAAACCGCAAAAGAGGGTAAATAAAGGGAGTAAATGAAGGCGGAACCTATGAAAATGCGGAAAACGTCGGAATTTTTTCGCCGTGTAACAGCTGTAGTTACGGCCGTAATGTTTTGAGGTGTGCGGCGTATTGAGTGTTAAACTCGAAATTTATATCTATCCACTCCACTTCTCAACCTCGACTAAGCATGAATTGGGGGCCATGCCGCACGCGTTCTTTGAGATGAATCTTGAGGGGGTTAGTAGGTTTAGGCATCCACCCCTATCTATTGATCTTGGATCACCCGGCTCGCCAATTGGATCATAAACTCCACATGACTCCCATCCATGCACGACGCCAGGCCTAACCCTATGCGTTACCCTCGCCACGCAAAGGACTGATCCCCTATCATTATATACTCTAACTATATCACCATCCTTAATGCCTCGTGCTTCAGCATCAACCGGATTAATCCGGATAACCCAATAGTAATTCCCATCTTCCTTAAGAATCCTATGCTCTGGGATCTCGTTTACCCACGTCCCCTTCCCATCATAGTGGGTATGATATGAGAACCTTGGGTGAGGCGTAACCAACTGTAATGGATATTTCTTGGCAAGCTCGCTTAGATGCCCCTCCCATGGCGGAATAAAGCGCGGGAGCGGCGGCCTCTCCTCATCATTAGGGTCGAAGCGCATGAGGGTCTGCGAAACAAACTCTATTTTTCCAGTTGGTGTTGCCAGTCCTACCCGATTGATTGGGGTGTCGCGTGTTGTCGGGCCCCAATCTGGGGTGTCTCTAGGCCTACCCTCATAGAACCAGCGTAGGGCGGGTGTGGACCTATATGGTTTAGGCAATGGGACAACAAAGTAGCCCTTCCTCTTAAACTCCTCCCAAGAGATATATTTTGGCAGATCACTGATGTTGAACATCCTTCTAACCCAATCGAGCTCAGTCATGCCTCTCTCAGTAAACTCATCATAGAAGCCCAGCCTTTTAGCCAGCTCCGCGAATATTTGATAGTCACTCTTAGACTCGCCCAGCGGCTCAATACACTTCATCTGCAAAACTATTATTCTGTGATTGTTTCCGCAGGATGAGTGTGGAATATAGCCGGAGCAGCTGGCCCACTCGCCTATATCCCAGCGCTCAAAATTCGTGCAGGCGGGCAATATAATATCAGCAAACCTCGTCTCCGTCTCATTTATAAACATTGTCTGATTTACGACAAACTCCAATTTCGGGCTCCTATACATTTGAGCCCACCTATTCGTCTCCGTCATCGTGCCAATATATGATCCACCATACCTATACAACATTCTCACTTCGCTAAAGCCTTTGACAGGGTAAGTAAGAGACCTAAACTGATTCTCCGTCGACTCGCTAGCCCTAGATTTCCATTCTACCGGCGGGCTAAGTATTGCCTCAGGAAGCTTTAATCGAGGCAGGGATGGGAGGCGGCAGAGCGTAGGCTTCTTAACCATCCCCCTCCCCAATAGCTCATAGGCTGCGGCCGTCTTATCAGGATCCCCGCAGATCCCGCCTTCCGCGTATCCTGGAAAGTAGAAGCTGGCATTAAATGGCGCTCCCTGGGTTGTGCTCCATATATTTACTCCGGGCCTCCCCAGACCCTGCATTGCGGCTAAGGCAACCATCATCCTAGCCCACTCATGACCATAGGCGGCTCTGCAGGCCCCTCCCCACCCGCCGAAGCCGCCGGCAGATAACATCGTCCTCTTTGAGGCCCACTCCCTTGCTAAGGCTCTTATTTCTCTAGCGGGTACGTCCGTCAATTCCTCAGCCCATTGTGGAGTTTTTGGGGTTTTATCCTCCTCTCCAAGAACGTACTTTTTAAATTCCTCGAAGCCGTATACGTGAGTTTCCACGTACTCTTTGTCATATCTGTCCTCAGTTATCCAGATATAGGCTATTGCTAATGCGAGGGCTGTGTCGGTTCCAGGTCTTGGTGCAATCCATTTGTCGGCGAAGAGCACGGCGGTATGATTATAATATGGATCTATGAAGACCATTTTTACGCCAAGATCCCTTAACCACTGCCGCCATGGAGCTGATTCGTAGCCCTGGTAGCCTATCGCGCGGGTTGAGTCTGGATCCGAGGACCAGAATACTATCATCTCACAGTGCTTTAAAGCGTCCTCCAGCAGATCATATTGCTCTGGAGTGCCCAGCCTCCAGTAGAAGCCCCACATGTGCATCGCTCCCCAATGCCAGCCCTCCCAGCTATCCGGGTTATGATCGACGGAAGTGAATCCTAAGAGGTTAAAGAATCTGTAAAAGGCACTATGGCGGTAACTAATATTCCCCCACTCATGATGGGATGACGTCGTAGCCGTAATGGCAGAGGCACCATACCTCCGCTTTATACGCTCTATTTCACCCGCAACTATTGTTAATGCTTCTTCCCAGCTTATGCGTTCGTATCCTGATTTTCCTCTGCTCTCCTCGTTCCTCTTTCCCGGCGGCTTATTCGGGTCGAAGTCCACCCTCTTAAGCGGATACAAAGCCCTCTCAGGAGAATAAACCCTGGATCTGGCTGCAAAAACAAATGGGGCTAGCAGGGTCTTCCTAGGGGGCCTAAAAACACCACCCCTAGCCTCAATAACCCAAGACTCAGCATCATCAACCCCAAACTCAATGGGCGTAACCCGAACAATCCTACCACCCCTAACATAAACGAAGACAGGACCACCAACAGTACAGTTCGTCAAAACCCGCGTACCATCACCAAGAACCCTACCAAAACCAACCTCAGACTCATGCAACACCAGCCACCCCCTTCACATCACATTTACCTAAGAAGTCTTGGAGGCAACTAATAATTTTTTCTCTAAATCGGTTTTCCTAAGCACCGCCTATAATAATGCCGTTTATTTTTTGCTGCTGGCGGGTGATAAAATAGATTCCTTAAGGTTTGTTTCCAGAGAGATTAAGGCCATTCAAGTATTTAGACAGGAATGTTATGGTTTACTTTACAAGAAATCAGTAAATCTTTAATAATGATTGCTTTTACTAAAGAGTAATAAGGTGGGAGTGCATTTTGTTGGAAGGGAAGGGGATCAAGGGGGCGAATGGTGTTAAGGTTTGCTATATTAGTCATGGATTGGGCGGGATTTCAGGTTCAGCTGAGCCATTAGAAGCCCATGTTAAGGACGGCAAGATTTTAAGAGTTAAACCCATGCACTTTGAGAATGTTAGGCTGTATGAAATAAAGGCTCGCGGAAAGGCATTCACTCAGCCAGCTAAAACTTTACCCTACTGGGTCAGCCTAGCTTACAAGAAGCGCGCTTATTCACCTAACAGGGTTAAATATCCGCTCAAGAGGGTTGACTGGAGCCCGGAGAACAGAAATCCGCAGAATAGGGGGAAAAGCCAGTTTGTTAGGATAACGTGGGAGGAAGCCATCAATATAATTGTGAGCGAGATAAAGCGGATAAAAGAGAAGTATGGTTTATGGTCAATACTGGTTCAGGATGATGGCCACGGTCAGGGAGGAGCTGTCCATACACCGCACGGCATTCACCATGAACTATTCAAACAGCTGGGTGGAGCCATACAGATGGTTAGGAATCCCGATAGCTGGGAGGGCTATTATTGGGGTGCAAAGCATGTGTGGGGGATGGAGGGACCTCATGCCGGGCTCCCCCACCAAGATGCCATCTTTGACGATATTCTGGAGAACGCGGAGGTGCTGATATTCACTGGGTGTGACCCGGAGACAACCGTTGCTGGTTTTGCCGGCCAAATTGGCAGTATTATGTGCCGCTGGTTTAAGGAAGCTGGCATAAAAATAATAGCCATAGCGCCTGACTGCAACTTTACAACGGCTTTACATGCAAATAAATGGATTCCCATTAGACCTAATACTGACGCGGCACTTTATTTAGCCATAGCCTACCTTTGGATTAAAGATGGCACATATGACGAAGAATATGTGAAGACCCACTGCGTTGGCTTCGACGAGTTTAAGAGATATGTTCTCGGCGAGGAGGACGGCGTTCCAAAGACTCCCGAGTGGGCTGAAAAAATAACCGGAGTCCCCTCTAGAGTCATAAAGGCTTTAGCCAGAGTCTGGGCTAAGAAGAAGACATCATTAACAGTTTTCTTTGGAGGGCCGAAGATCAGGGGACCATATTCTCATGAGGCAGCTAGATTGGAAGTCATATGTATGGCCATGCAGGGGCTGGGAAAGCCTGGAAGGCAATTCCTTAGGGGATTTTATCCGGCAGCTACGGGAAAGAGAATAGCGCCGATCCCCCAGTATCCGGAGACCACTAGATCCTTTGTGGCTAGCCCGATGGCAAGATATACCGTTGAGGCGCGCTCACCGATAATTGTGCCTAAAGTGCTCGTTGCCGATGCGGTGCTAAATCCTCCCATAACATGGTATGGGACCGGGGCCATAGCTGCACTTAGGGAGGATCAATTTAAAAAATATGTTTTTCCGCCCGAGGGACACCCAGGCATTCACATGATATGGAATGCTAATTGCTGTTATATTACATGTTGGAATGGTAAGATACTGGAGGCGTTTAGGAGTCCGCAAATAGAGTTTATCGTCGCCGTCTCTCCTTGGCTTGAGAACGAGGCTGTTTTTGCTGACATAGTGCTTCCAGCCCAAACAATATTTGAGCACGAAGATTTGATACAAACTACCCGCGCTGCGGTGAGCGCTCTTGCTCTTCAAGAAAGATGTATTGACCCAATAGGTGAGTCAAAGAGCGATTACGAGATATGCCGAATGTTAGCGGAAAGGTTGGCGAAAGAATTTAATAAGCCTGAAATACTTGAAGCTTTTCCACCGCCGGAGGAGATGGTGAAGAGATTGTATGAGAGGACATATGCTTTAACAAAATATGGATTAAGCTGGGAGGAACTAAAGGAAAGAAAAGTTTTCATCCCAGACCACCCGACATGGGATGAGTGGAAACAAATCCAAGATGATATAGCCTCAAAGTATGGGTTAACATGGGGTTCAAAACCAGGTTTAATGTGGTTCTATGAATTGCCTGAGGGTAAGGATCTAGAAACTCCGACTGGCAAGCTGGAGATCGTTTCTACTGGTTTAGCTAAGCATTTTCCCGACGATGAGGAGAGACCGCCACTACCACGCTATATACCCTACGGCGAGACCCACCAAGAAAGCCTACTTCATCCGAGGGCTAAGAAGTACCCGCTGTTACTGGTGTCAAATCATCCAAGGTGGAGGTTCCACGCCCAGGGAGACGATATAACGTGGCTTAGGGAGATACCGACATGTAAAATAAGGGGATCTGACGGCTACTGGTACGAGCCCCTCTGGATTCACCCATCAGATGCCATTAAGAGGGGTATAAAGCATGGAGATACAGTTAAAGTCTATAATGAGCGGGGGGCGGTTCTATGTGGAGCATACGTCACCGAGAGGATAATGCCGGGTTGCGTCTCAATACATCATGGGTCGAGGGCTGATTTAATATCAATTAATCCACCTATAGATAGGGGCGGGGCGATAGACATGCTTATGCCGCCAAAGCCGATGTCTAAGAATACCGTGGGCCAGGTGTGCAACGGAATACTAGTCGAGGTGGAAAAGGTAGATATTTTTGATTTAATAAAAAAGTATCCGGATGCCTTTAAGCGTAAATTACATAAAGATGCTGGTCCATGTTATGAGTCATGGGTTGTGGGGTGAGATGATATGGGGAAAGTTTTTGTTATAGATATTGCTAAATGTAATGGCTGCTACTGCTGCCAAGTATCCTGTAAGGATGAGCATGTTGATAACGACTGGAGCCCATACGCAAAGCCTCAGCCCGACACCGGCCACTTCTGGCTTAAAATCGAGGAGCTGGAAAGGGGGAGTATACCGAAGGTTAGGGTAACCTACATACCACGCCTCTGCATGCACTGTGATAACGCCCCATGTATCCAGGCATGTACCATAGGGGCAATAAACAAAAGGCCTGATAGCATAGTGCTCATAGACCCAGAAAAGTGTAATGGCTGTAAAGCATGCATAAATGCATGCCCATATAATGCCATATACTTTAATGAGGAGCTTAACATCGCTCAGAAGTGCACTATGTGCGCACATATATTGGATGGAGTAGACCCGCTAGTTAAAATTCCCAGGTGCGTTGAAGTCTGCCCGCATGATGCAATAATCCTCGGAGAGGAGGATGATCCAAAAATAAGGGAGATTATAAATAAATCTGAAACGCTAAATCCGGAATGGCAGAAGAGACCATTCGCAATTCCATATAATGAGAACAAGTATAAGCCGAGAGTATATTATCTTAATTTACCAAGACCCTTCATAGCTGGAGAGGTATATGATCCAGAGATCGACGAATGTTTAGAGGGCGCCAAAGCATCACTCATAGACATGGAATCTGGAAAAACATATGTTATTGAAACCGACGAGTTCGGGGACTTCTGGTTCGAGAACTTAGAGTGGGGGCACACATACACGATCAAAATAGAAAAAGATGGATACATACCATGGATTTTAGAGGGCATAAAAACCGATAAAGATGTGAATTTAGGCGAAATAACATTGTTAAGAAAGAGGGAAAAGTAAACCGCTGCCCCCACAATTTTTTCAACAGCTAATTAAATAGTCTCTGTCAAAATAGCTGTAAGTCCGATAATATTACCTGTATGTTAGAGACCCTCACCCAGTCTTATGTAATCGTTTCTTGTAGATGCTTAGTTTTGGCTACATGGTTATATTACTTTTCTCCCCATCATATATTTTATCCTAGATAATTTGGATGTTAAAGAAGGAAAAGAGCTTGTCGCAAAATATTTAATTATATCGGCGATTGCTATTGGGGAGAGCGCAAGGGCGGGCGCATAGTAGAATACGTACACGGATCTTATGAGGGAAACGAGCGCCACAAAGATTATACTAGTAAGCGACAAGAAGTAGGGTAGGAGCCACACGTCCTGCTTAGGCCTCTCTTTCATTTTGACCGCCAACCCAGGAAACCACAGCCATAGAAGAGCCGGATGAAGGATAAACATACCCCACTCCTCCCTCAGCGAGAGGAGGCAGGCGCTCTTACAGGTATAAGGATCGATAATCCTACTCATTCCAGCTACAGTCTCAATAATCTGAAAGGGACTGGCCGCGACGATGTTTAACGCAAAGGAGAAGGCGCACGCGTAGGTTGCGACGAAAATATAGATAAGTGCCCACCTCACCTCCCTTCTAAGGAAGAGGAAGAGCGAAAATGGTATAGCGAAGACTACGGCAACCTCCTTTGAAGCCGCCATGAACATGAATGGGATTACAGCGCGCTTATCTCCTCTAAGGAACATAGTTATTGAGAGTACTAGGAGGGCAAGCATTAGCGTATCTAGAAATGCGAGGTATGTAAGGTGATGGACTACACCGTCTAGAAGCAAAAATATCGCCACCGAAGCCACTCCGAGCATATCGTATTTTGAAATGAGCGTGTAGAAGAAGAGGGAAAATATTACTAAGGAGAATATTAGGAGTGCAAATCTTAACAATATAATATTCCTTAAGATGCAGATGAGCGCTCCATACACGATCTTGGCAAGAGCCGGGTGCTCTATGTTCGCCCAATTATAGGATGAGGCGCGGACACTTATACCCACAGCCTCGCTCTCAAGGGGCATGTAGTCGAACGTAACGGTGCCATTCGTTGTTATGATGCCTGCTGATATTGGCGGCTTAAACTCTGGCAAAACGCCAAGCTTATGCATAAAGTACTTTCCAGCAGAGACATAGTAGATCTCGTCGGAGATATACCGCGGACTGAAAAGGATATAAGAAGAAAAAATAAGAGATTTGGCGAGGAGAGCCCCCGCCAGCGCAACCGTCACTATTAGACGCCACTCGCCGGCTAAAGTCCACTTCGCGTTCACTTTTCTCCTCCTCTACAACTTCGCCATCGTCTCCTTACATAAGGAAGATAGCGTTAAATAACTATTAAAGGTCAGCGTTAATCGCCTATGGAATGATGCTCTAAATAAAAAATGACTGAGTGGTGAAAATACCTGTTAATTTTGGAAAAAGGCGAGCACGGGTCTTCCTACCGTTTTTAGAGCACCCCTACGAGGGGCACAAAATAAGTTATGGATTGATCTTATAAAACATCTCTAAAAATAAAATAGTTAAAAGGAAATAAAAGGTTATTAAGGCTTACAAGGAATTTCTTTGGCGTTATAAATCAGATGGGTTATCCCCTTTCATACCTTTCAGCTTTCTAGTCCACGTAACAAGGCTTTCTAACAAATCTTGAACCTTCGCCCGAGTTTTCTCATCGATCAGTCTCCCGTTTTCATCAAACTTTACAGGACCCATTACAGTTTCCCATGGGCCTTGCCGTTCTGATCCAGTGTTAATTTTCATCTCTTCCCTCCTCTTTTCATGGGAGGGCTTTCGCCGTGAGCGGTTGAAGCCGGCGCATCTATCTGGATTCTATGGAGGAGGTTCTTCACGGCTATTATATCTCTGTCCTCCTCCAGTCCGCATCTTGGGCACTTCATCAGCCTATACCCGCTTGGGCTTAGCCTGCCCCTGCATTCTGGGCATAGGCTTGATGTGCCCCCAGCTTTAACATGAACTACGCTTAATCCGTTGAGCTTAGCCTTGTATTCTATGATGTTCTGGAGTCTTCTGAACTCCACCTATTCAATCTGCCGTTAAGAGCTTTAGACCTTCTTATGCGCCTTCTGACGAGCCATGCTTGCCCAACCTTCATGCCCCTGAAATTCTCATGATATGTTCCATGAGGGATTCTGAACACTATTCTCCCAGCTTCAGTTGC
>JAWAZE010000038.1:0-9894 GCA_038817885.1 Bathyarchaeia archaeon
ATCGGTATGCCACTACCAACTATGGCTGTCGCCATCAAAATATTCTTCTTAACATACATTGCTGAATGCATAGATCCTCCAAGACCTTTACATGTTCCTATCTCTCTACCGTATAGCTCTCCCATAAGCATCTCCATAGATACACCTCTCGCCAAAGCATGTCCATGACCCCTATATGTTGAAACAACAATATCCTCATTTGTTAGAGCTTTTATAACTCCCACAGCGATGGCCTCTTGTCCTAAATAGAGATGGCAGGGGCCGATTAACTCTCCCTCCACAAGGAAAAGTCTTTCAACTCGTTCCTCGAATCTACGTATCTCAAGCATCTGCTTCAACATGTCAACCATTTCTCTCGGAGTTAATCCTACATCGCAATATTCATCAACCGATGTCTCCCCTACAACTATTACATCGCTCATTCTGGATCCGTAAATTGAAGGCTACATCCAGCATTTAACTTTTAACGAACGAATTGTTTTTTTATTGACAGTCATCCCATATATCGTAAAAGCCGGGAGACCACGAAAGATGTTTGAGGACAAAAAGATCCGCTGATTTAATTTTCAATTCTTTTCATTGTTCTCCTAACAGAAAAATGAGGCAATTGACTTAGTTTGAATTTAGCCCTGAGCTGATTCTTGAAGTATATTTTAATAATATTTCGAAAATAAAGGCTTATTAACAAGCCAACTTTTTGAATAAAATGAGTAAATATGTCAGCACCTTTTTTTGTTGGAACAGACATTGGAACCTTTGGAACTAAGAGCATTCTTGTAGACTCGGAAGGTAAAGTTTTAGCCGAGGCTTTCGTTGAAACAGACATAATTGTTGAGAGACCTGGATGGGCTGAGCAATGGCCGGATGTTTGGTGGCAAGCTTACATAGAGACTGTGAAACAGGTTCTTCAAAAAAGTCGTGTAAATCCAAAGGATATTCATGGAATTGCGGTAAGTGGTCTTTACACAGGATCAGGTATACCTCTCGATGGGGACTTCAAGCCATTAAGACCGGCTTTGATATGGATGGATAGAAGAGCCGTAGAGGAGACAGAACTTGTCAAGGAAAGACTTGGAGAAGAATATGTTTTCAAAAAGACTGGGAACATAATAGATCCATACTATGGATTTACAAAAATACTATGGATCAAGAAACATGAACCCAAAATCTATGAGAGAATAAATAAATTGGTCACAGCATATCACTACGTTGTATATAAACTAACGGGCTCTATATGCATTGATCATTCTAGTGCAGGAGTTATAGGAGGTATTTATGATATACATAAAAGATGCTGGGCGGAAGATTTGATGGAAGAACTAGGAATACAGCGATCATTCTTCCCGGAAAAGATTAATCAATCAAAAGACGTGATTGGAGAGGTAACCGATGAAAGTTCAAGAATAACAGGACTAGCTAAGGGAACTCCTGTAGTAACCGGAGGCATAGATGCTGCAGTATCTGCATTAAGTGTGACTGCTCTACAAGATGGAGATTTGGCTACGATGATTGGGACCTCAATGTGTAATGGCATTATTCAGGAGAAATTACGCTTATCGAAAAAATTTGTAAATTTTCCTCATGTTGCTTATGATGTCGAAAGAGTTTACTCGTTTGCAGGCATTATCACGGCAGGCGCTGTTGTCAGATGGTTTAGGGACGAGCTAGCTTGTCTTGAAAAACTCGCCGGGCAAAAGTTAGGCATATCGTCTTACGCTATACTTGATAGAATGGCAGAAAAAATCCCCCCGGGATCTGAAGGGCTCATATTTGCTCCTCATATGACTATTGGAGAAAGGGCTCCCTATTGGAATCCATATCTCAGAAGTTATCTTTTCGGACTCACATTATATCATCGCGCAGCGCACCTGTTCAGAGCCTTTCTAGAGGGTGTAGCCTATGCTGTTCGAGACAGTGTTGAAGCAGCTAAAGAATGTGGAATGCCGATCAAAAGAGCAATACTGGTTGATGGTGGTGCTAAGTCCCCTCTTTGGAGGCAGATTTTTGCCGATGTAGTTGGACTGGAATTTATATATATAGAGGGGGCGCCAGGAGCGCCGCTGGGCGACGCTCTTCTCGCGGCTGTTGGCACGGGCATATTAAAGTACGAGGATATAAATAAGTGGATCAAATCATACATTACTGTTAGACCAAGTTTGTCCAACATGGAAATCTATAAAAAATATTATTCTCTCTATAAGAAGATAAGAGATGATCTTCAAGACTCATTTAAGCTAGCTTTCTCCTTAGTATGAGGATAGCTTCTATCAGGTTTAAAAAAAGTTTTACATTTTTGCCTTAGCCTATTAATAGTCTCAGCATAGCTTTGAGATTCGAATAAGTATCTTCCAACAACGAGAACCGTAGCCCCTTCTTGGACAAAATTCGGAGCAGTTTCCTCATTAACTCCTCCATCTACTGCTAAATCAACATTTTTACCTATTATCTCATGTAATTCTCTAAGTCTTGTCATAGATTCCTTTATTCTTATTTTCCCAGAATAGTTTGGATTAGATGTCACTAATAATAACATATCAGCGTATTTTGACAATTTTTTAATACGCGATATGTCTGAAGTTACGTTAGTTCCTAGACCCAACTTTATGCCCATATCCTTGATGAGGCTTATTACATCATAAATTTCATTTATACTAATAGCATTAGGATGTATTGTAATTATGTCCGCTCCTAAATTTACGTATTCTTCTATAATTTCTTTACCAACTTCTATGGCAAGATGTACTTCTAATGGTAGTGATGTTCTTTTCCTCAGAAAGTCTAATATAAGAGGACCTATAGTGACTTCACTCAGTTCACTGTACTTAAATGAAAAAACCATCAAAGGATATACGTCAATATGTATCATGTCGGCTCCGGCCTCCTCTAACTTCTTTATCTCTTTAGAAAGTTTAACCATGTTTGCAGTAATTATTGAAGGCGCTATCTTTATATTCGTTCTCATACACTATTAATCTCAAAATGATCTATATTAAAGTTAAAATATAATTCAGAAACTAAACTGGGAAGCAGGTAAAAAGTAACACAATGCACGTCATCTTCTATAATATCTTAGATATATATCGTAATAAAAATAAATTCTACAACTTTATGATTGTTTTGCATTAAGACTTAAATAAGAGATGAGGTTGATATATGTTTCAGGGGACTGCTGTGCCTCTTATCGAGTTGAAGAATGTTATGAAATATTATGATGATAAAAAAGTTTTGGATAACGTTTCACTTACAATAGAAGATAAATCTATAACATGCATACTCGCCCCACCTAATTCTGGGAAGACGACACTTTTAAAGATAATAGCTGGTCTTGAGAAACCTGATAGTGGAACTATCGAGTTTGATCGTAAAGATGTCACAAGACTCTTACCTGTAGAGAGAAAAGTCGCCATGGTTTTCCAGAGTTTCGCTTTATATCCGCATATGTCATGTTTTGACAATATTGCCTCACCACTGAGGATTACTGGAAAAAGTCAAAGTGAAATACAACAGAAAGTTAGAGAGGTCTCAAAATTATTAAAGATAGAACATGTTTTAAATAGAAGGCCAGCTGAGTTAAGTGGTGGCGAAAAACAGAGAGTTTCAATTGCTAGGGCTTTAGTAAGAGATGATGTAGAAATCTATTTGCTAGATGAGCCACTTACTAATGTAGACTATAAGATACGCGAGGAAATGAGGGCAGAGCTTAGAAGAATTTTCAAAGAGAAGGGTGGCACCATAATTCTTGCATCACCTGATCCCCTAGATGCGTTTGCAATTGCTCAGAACGTAGTGGTGATGTACATGGGTAAAATCCTTCAAACAGGTAGGACGCGGGAAATTTATAATAGGCCTGCAAATACACTTGTAGGTCAGATATTTTCTCGTCCTCAAATGAACTTAATAGAGGCAACTCTTAAGAGAAGTAATGATAAAATTTATTTAAATCTTGGAGACGTCAACATAGATGCCACAAAAATTAAGCAATTATTAACTGAGGATCGATACTTGATTGGGATTAGGGCAGAGAAAATATTTTTTGTTGGAAAGGAGATTCCAGAAGATACTATTAGTCTTGTAGCTAATGTTATAATAACTGAAGTTGAGGGCTCAGAATCCGTTGTTCATCTTGATTGGGATGGGAAAAGGCTGGTTATGCATTGTCCATTTATAAAGCGCGTAGAGCCAGGTGAAAGAGTGCAAATAGCTTTCAAACTAGGAGATTTATTTATATTTAAAAGCAGTGATGGTTGTTTACTTACAAAATACGGGGAATATAAGTGAGAGCCATGGTTGTCGTTAAACTAGAGAATATTAGACACGTTTATCCTGGGAATGTTGAAGCAGTTAAGGGCGTCTCTATAACTTTTGACTCCACGTTTAATAGTCTACTTGGGCCGTCAGGTTGTGGGAAGACGACCTTAATGAAAATAATAGCTGGATTGCTGAAACCCACAGAGGGCAGAGTTTACTTTAACGAGGTAGATGTGACAGATATGTCGCCTCAAGCGAGAAATGTTGCAATGGTCTTCCAGTTCCCGGTGGTCTATGATATGAAAGTCTATGATAACATAGCTTTTCCATTAAGAGTACGCAAAATGTCTGAGAATGAGATAAGAAGGAAAGTACGTCAAGTTGCTGAGGTGCTCGGTCTAGAGAGAATCTTAAGTCTTGACGCTGCTAAGTTGGATCTTTCATCTAGACAAAAAGTTGCTCTGGCCAGAGCACTTGTACGGGATCCTAATTTATTCATACTAGATGAGCCATTTTCCAATCTAGATCCAGGAAGCAGATTAATTTTAAGAGCAAAACTTAAAGAAATTCAAAGGGAAGTAAGAAAGCCGATGATCTTTGTAACACATGATCAAGCTGAGGCGCTTACACTCTCAGAGAAAATAGCTTTAATGAAGGAAGGAAAAATATTACAGTATGACACACCAGAAAAAATCTATAATGACCCTATAGAGACTTTTGTTGCGTATTTCGTAGGTATACCTGGTATGAATTTAATCAATTGTGTCGTTGAAGATAATAGATTGAGAGTGGGTAAATTCGCAGTAGATATACATGTACCTGAAGATATAGTAGCTCACTATGGTCCAGAACTCATACTAGGAATTCGAGCAGAATATATTGAGGTTAGCAAAAGCCCCCGAAGCCCATCAGATATTCCCATGAGGTGTACTCTCATAGAGGACTTGGGAGTCTCTAAAATACTTTATCTCGAAAGTGAGGGGGTCACTCTAAAAGCAAAGGTAACTGAAGGTGATTTTGAAGAAGATACCATATTATACATAAGATTCAATAAGGCTTATGCAAGAATTTTCAATAAGGTTGGGCAGAGGGTATTTTAACCCTTCTTGTAAATTATTAATCCTACAACTATCCCTATTAAAAGCGCTATCCAAATCGAGAGCCGATAGTACGGTTCTATAAAGCGTAACCAGAGAAGGCATATTCCAAAGGTAGTTATTATTCCCACAAACACTCTCTCCCCCTTTGAAGTCTTGAATGGAAGTATTCCCATGGTTTCACCTCACAGCTCCAAATGTTAATGCTCTTGCAATATACTTCTGTAGGTAATATACTACGCCCAATATAGGGAGGACAGTGATTATAGTTAGGGCTGCTATTTCACCCCAATTAACCCATGTCTGTGACATGTAGTGAAGTAGACCACCAGTTAAGGGCATTGCGACTGGGGAAGTAGTGAAAAGTGATGCAAAGAGCATTTCATTCCATGTAAAAACGAAGACAAAGAGGCCTGTAACTAATATCGCGGGTCTCAATAAAGGTATCAGTATTTTGAAGAGTATTTGCCAGAAAGTATAACCATCCACTATTGCGGCCTCTTCGATGTCTTTAGGTATACCATCTATGAAACCCTTTAACAGCCAAATTGCAAATGGCAAATTCGCTACGCTGTTCACTATTATGAGACCCGGTATCGTATCAAAGAGTTTGAAGAATGTATACAGTACGTAGTACGGTATGAGAAAGGCGGCAGCCGGGGCCATTCTATTCGTCAAGAACCAAAATAGCAAGTGATTGTTGCCCATAAATTTAATTCTCGAAAAAGCATAGGCCGCGGGTATTGCGAGCGCCACGCAGAGAACACCTTCTACAAGCGATATTATAAAGGAGTTCCTGATATAGAAACCATATACGTCTTCAAATAGTGGTCTTTGATAATTTCTAAAGGTTGGATTGTTAGGCCAGAAATTTACTCCGCCAATGATTTCGAGCCGTGTTTTAAATGAGGTTGATAAGAGCCAATAAAATGGAAAAAGCGTAAATAACAGAAAGACTAATATGATAACTAAAATTAATACATTCCTTTTCATCGCCTCTCACCCATTATGAATTTCAATAAGGCAAAAGTTAAAATAATTATTATGTAGAGGAAGAATATTGAAAGTGCCGCTCCATATCCCATATTAAGTTGTCCTAATGTTGTTTTTACTATATATATACTCATGAAGTTCGTGACTTTGTAAGGACCTTCAGAAGTTAAAACCCATATTTCATCAAAGATCTTTAATAAGTCTACCATCCTTATTAATGCTGCTACAAATATGGCATATTTAAGTCCTGGGAGAGTTATATATCTGAAAATATGCCAAGAGGTCGCGCCATCCACCATAGCCGACTCGTAGGGCTCCGGTGGAAGAGAGGCTCTTGCAGCAATCAGTACTAATACAATAAAAGGCGTCCAATGCCATACGTCCATTAGGACTGCTGAAAAGAAGGCATGATATGGATTGCTTCCTATCGAGTATTCTATGCCAAATCTTGAAAGAATATTCGGAATAGGGCCGATGTCAGATCTCAGGAGCAAAAGCCATACAGCACCCACGGTTATTGGTGGCAAAAGAACCGGCGACGTCATAATAGTCCTGATAACACGGTTCATTCTTGAATCTTTATAGAGGATCAGAGCTAATACAATCCCAAACGAGATTTCGATCGCCAAACATGTAACTGTGAAGGCAAATCCGGATAGCAAGGATCTTCCTACCATGGGATCATTGATAGTAGACATGAAATTATCGTAGCCTATGAAAACTCTTTCGAAACCTCCCGTCAAGTAATATTTTTGAGTCGAGAGATAAGCTGCATATATTATGGGCATGAATGAATTAAAGCCAACTAATACAAGTGCTGGCATGATAAGAAGCCATGGATTAGCTATTCTCATTTTCCTGAACTAAAAAAGAGGGAGATATATTTAAGTTTTCAACGAAAGTTACACATAACCTAACTCTTTGAGCTTAGCATCAATAGCTTTGGTAAGCTCTTTTGCACATTGTTCCGGAGTCAATTCGCCGGAGACAGCCTTCGCTAAGATGGTGTAGTAGATGTAGAGGAGCGGTGCGTAGTCACCTATTTCAAGAGGAGTTCCTACGAAGTATTTTCTCGCAATTGGGTCACGTATCAATGAGAATAGTCCACCGAATTTTGCATCAAGTGGATCCAACTCTGAACTTAATAGAACTGATGTCCTAACAGTAGTCCCAATTGATTTAGCTCTTTCAAGCTCATTCAAGGGCGAAATGACGAATTGAGCCCATAGCAATGCAGCCTCCGGATATGGGCTACAACGAGGAATTGTGTATCCGCTTATGTCAGCATAGCCTATAGGAATGGTAGGCTTCCAATACTGCCTGTCTACTGGCGGCAAAGCTAGCTTAAACTTACCTGCTATCTTTGAAAGTTCTGGATTTGCATATGTCGAGACGAACTGCGTATAAGTCATTGCTTGAGCGACTCTTCCGGCAGCAACTTGCTCTCCAGCTTCAGCATAAATCATTTCTCGGACTCCTGGAGGTGCGTATGGTAGCCATTTAAGAAAAGTTTCAATAGCTCTGATAGCTTGTGGGCTGTCAAGCATTCCCCCCTTTTCCATCGACGCGCTCCAAGTACGTGTATTAATGCCCCATCCGGGCAAGATATCTCTCGGATAAGGATCTAACCCCTCTCCAGAGACACCGCAGGAGGGGAACCAGGACTCGAAGAAGTCAAATCCTAATGCTTCATGAGCCTTCGCGCCGTCGGCTCCGATGAAACCATAAAGATTTGGAGGCCTTGTGAAAAACTCTGCTATGTCCAGCATTTCATCATAGTATTTTGGGGGCCTTAAATTGTATCCGTACCTCTTCTTAAATTCTTCTTTCTCCTTCGGATCCTCAAACAGATCTGTTCTATAAATGTACGTCTTCGGGAAATATTCTGCCGGTATGGAAAGTATGCGCCCCTTAGCGTCCATGCAGTACGGGAGGGGGAATATGTCATCCGGGTTAAAGGCCGGCTCCACGAGCTCGGGATGCCCTTCCATGAGCTCGGAATATGGTATTGTCCATCCCTTCCTTATCCACGTACCAACCATGTCTTGATCATCATACGTAGATGTATAGATCGCAGTGCATTGTTCCATATCTAATATTTCCTTTTCCATTACCAGCTCGTTTGAGGTTAATTCCCAGTCAACTTTTATACCTGTTAGTTCTGTAAACTTGGGAGCTACGACATCTCTAAGATAGAAGTTTGGCTCCCAAGCTTGTGCTAGAACTTTAATAGTTATTCCACTATATCGCCTACCCACGTCTTTCCACCATCTAATCAAGTCTTCTTTTGTTATAGGTTTAGTTGGAGAAGTTGTAACTACTGTTGCCGGAGATGTAATTGTTACCGTGGTTGTTAGTTGCTCAGTTATTGTGGACGTGGTGGTTATAATCTTTTCTAAAACTTCTCTTGGCCTTGCAAAATATCCTATAGCGGCTCCGACCGCAAGACCGCCGATAAGCGTTGCAAGCCAAGCTCTTCTACTAATAGTCTTTTCCGACATGTTAATAATTATGTTCGTCCTCTTTATAAATGTTTCTGTGAACATATCGGTAGTGTCCAGATAACACTTTTAAATATTCTTGATCTTCAGCTAGATTCATTTTATAGAGGGGAGAAAACATCAAGCCCTTTAAATATAATTCTTACCCGGACACTATCAACATGTCTTTTTGATACTATGATGTGAAAAAGTTTAAGAACAGGTTCAGAAAACTCTTGAACATCCTATACGAAGGACGTCTATCTCCTATGTAGCGTCCAGATAGGAATACTTCATTCACTAACACCTTAAACCATAGACCTATTGCAAGAAGTTATGTTCGAGGAAAAACATTCAGGGTCTGTAACCATGAGATGAATCTTTTGAAAAAAGCATACTATATAATCTCATTAGTTGAGGAAGCTTGAATATGCTTCTTCAAACCTCCTAGGAAATTAAAAGTTCATAAAATAAAATACGTCGCGAATCCTATCTTCATTCGTATGAAGGAAGATGAATATCCGTAAGGAATAAAGATTTCTATTATGTTTCTTCTAAATCCTATTATTTTTCCTGAAGTAGAAGTATCTGTGACAAGATTTTCAAATTTTAGTAGCTTAAAATAGATATGTAAAGAATAAACAATACAGTGTCGAGAAGAATATATTTACTGAAAAATTCTATGAGGGCAATATTTCCTATTTCAACTATTGAAAGTAAGAAATTTTTAGGTTTGTGTTAGTTTGTGCATGTTTTCTCTTAGTTTTGGGTATAGTTCTAGGTATATCTTGTATAGTTGATTGTATCTCTCTATGTTCTCCGGGTTCGGTCTTGTCTCCTCGTCTACTTCTACGTATCTTCTTATCTCTTCAGGTCTCCTGAATATTTTTAATGCTGCTCCTGCTAGGAATGCGTCTCCGTATGGTGCTCCAGTAGTCTTGGAGATGTATTGTTGAGGCATCTCTATTATGTCTGAGATTATCTGCCTCCACAGCCTACTCCTAGCTCCACCGTTCACTGCGACAACCCTCTTAATCTCTATCCCCAGCTCTCTAGCGATCTCTATATGCTGCTTC
>JAWAZE010000039.1:0-9840 GCA_038817885.1 Bathyarchaeia archaeon
AATTTTCTCACATACGCTCATTTGAGCATTAACAACCTCCTTAAATCCCTCAAATGTTGTGACAGCAAACCAGAGGGGTATCTCTTCCGGAGGCTCATAAAACCCTCTGGGACCCCAAGTGTCATATGGGATTAGGTTTTTATCATCATAAATTCTTCCATAAATCATCTTTCCCCACTGCTCCATTTGTAAAACTGCTTTCCAATGCCAGATAACCATATGTTCAGCAAGACCATGAAGGCATACACGCTTACAGAACTTCACCGCATCCTCCGTAGAATTGAAGCCAACTACATGAAATGTAGCAACCTCACCTTTCGGGTAAATTCTAATTGCGAACTTCGTGATGACGCCGAACATGCCATTTGCATTCAGCCAAAGGCCGTGTATGTCTGGAAAATTAAAGTACCGATGTGCCCAGCTGCCATGTTCAGTGCACGCTCCACCAGTTCTAACAAGAGTACCATCTGGCAGCACCACTTCAAAACCTAATATATCGTCAAAGTCTCCACTACCTCGATGCCCTTGAACTTGCGTTGTAGCGGGGCCAAAAACAGTAAGTTGCGGGTTATAGCTGCCTTTAGCATGCCAAAATCCAAGGGGTTCTAACGCTTTATATAGTTGACCATTAGTTACACCGGGCTCGAGGACAGCATAGCATTCTTCAGTATTCACTTCTATTATCCTGTTCATTCCAGACATGTCAAGAACGATGCCACGTGGAATACAGAATGTAGAGGCTGCTGAGAGAAGGCACCCTCCCGCCACTGGCGTCACTGGTATAACATATTTATTAGCTATCTTAAGCGTTGCCTGAACGTATTCTACTTCTTTTGGGCGAACGACTATCTCCGGGATCAGGAATGGAACTGCTCCATAGCTAGCGCATACCGCAGGGCTATCTGATACATTCTCTTCACCGATAATCTTCTTTAGCTCTCTAACGACATTCTTCCTTTGCTCCTCAGACATTCTCTTTTTAGACTCCGGGTACATCTCCAGAATATATGATTGCATGGCGGCAAAAGGGGTGTCCTTAACAGACCCATCTAATGAAGAAGCCTCAAAATTCATTTAAATCACCTCCTTGGAGATGTTAAACCCATCTTTCTTAGCATAGAAGTTGCTCCACACGTTAGTAATATAGATGTTGGAGCAGATACATTTACCTGAATGTCACCCTGCAAATATAGTTTTCGGAGAACGTCTTTGATATCCTTTTTAGCTTCTTCGATCGAAGAAATAACATCTTTATTGATCTTGAAGATTAAAAGTGGTTTATCATTTTCTGAGGGAGGCATTAGCATAATTTTAGCATTATTCTTAGCAACTTTATATAATTCATCATTTATGAGTAGATGTACCATTGATCCGTTCTTCAACTCTAAAAAAGCTTCCTTTAGCTGCCCTTCAAGAAGATTTTTAAGGCGTTCTTTCATAAAGTCACCCACCATCTGTTTCAACTCTATAAAAATTTCTCCTTTTTAAAAAATATATAAAGATTCATTTGCCAAAACGATGCAGCAATTTATCTCAGATACTCTTTAATTTTATTTTTGGTTTTTAGAAGAGTTTCTAATCCCTTATCTTAATACTCAGAAAGATGGTATTACCTCCTTCGCGAATCTCTGTATGGCTTCTATGAATTTTCCATTAGTCATGGGTCTAGACCACGGAATTTCAATAATGTAATATTGACATCCAGCCCGAACATATTTTTCGATCATGTTAACATCGTCTGTTACCTTTTCAGTTATCCATCCTAAAAGGGCGAATGTGAATTTATCCAAGCTTCTATTATACTCTTTTAAGTATTTTTTAACTGCGATCACTGCCTCTTCGTACTTTTCAGGCTTAGGATAGCCTGGACCGCCCCTATGGGGTAACCAGCCGTCAAAGTATTTAGCTGTTATTTTTAGCATACGTGGTCCTAGGCCGCCTGACCATAATGGGGGTCTGGGCTTCTGTTTTGGTTTGGGTTGGAGAACAGCATCCCTCAGCCTATAATATTTTCCATTAAATGTCACCTTATCCTCCGTCCAAAGCTTAATCATTATTTGCAGCCCCTCTAAAAACCTCTCAACCCTTTCTTTCGGTTCGCCTAAATATCCTTGGGGTGAATAATTGATAAACTCGTCTGGAAATATTCCCGCGCCTAATCCAACTATGACCCTTCCCTCAGACAATAGGTCAACGACAGCTATTACTTTGGCTAGTTGGCTAGGGATCCATCTGGGTAGAGGGCTGACGCAAGTCCCAATCCTCATTTTCTCGGTTTTTGCAGCAATATATGAGAGCGTTGACCAAGCATCTAATAACTCATTAGAGGGGAACTCTGAGATTGGCAGATCATAGTGATCTGGAATAAATATTGAATCGTATCCGAGATTTTCCGCTTCCTGAATCCATCTCTCAAATTCTTCAACTTTCTTCCACCATAGAAATGGTGAGGGAGAAACTCCAAACTTCATAAAAATATCAACCCTCATATAATTGGGATTAGAGTCTTGCTTTTAAATCTTATTTATTATTTTTCCTTTATCATATAAGGCTTTCCCATTTATTTAGCTCAAGGAATTTAGTTAAGTTGAACACCACCAGGAAAACTCAAAGTAATAGCCTGCACATATGTTTATGCGATAAGGATTATATATTAAGAAGATTAGCATCAGGTTAGCTATAAGGAGATGATTAGTATTGCCGTTTAAGGTTAAGGCTACTTTAGTGAATTTTTTAGGCGATACTAAGAGGTATCCGTGCCATTTCCTTCATAAAATTGGTGATGAGATAATTTGGGATGGAGAGAAACTTATAGGAAGGGTTTGCCCGGACGTACTACCCTTCCTTATCCCAGTAATGCATGCTGTTCGTTACGCTGGTCCAAGATATCTAAACCCAATGTATTATGCGCCATTCTGGTATGCATCCCTTAGTAGCTTTGATCCCATTATGAAAAAGTATGATGGGGTAGGCTGGAGAGTTATAAAGGAGAAAGTTATGGAGCCACCATATCACATGGCAAGTCTCCAGCCGCCAAACGCATTTCAATGGCCCCCGGTCAACGAGAGAATAGTTTTAAAAGATATAATAGTGTTATGTCCAGATACAAGAACTTCCGCAGTTTTTAAAGTGGAGCCATTTGATTTATCTGACACCGGATATGATGTCCCATATTTCAGACGCGAAATGGTAATACTACATAAGGTGATGCAGAAGCCTGGAATTGAGGTCGGTAAAATACTTGATGAATTCACAAAAGAGGAGAGGGAGGACATCTATCCTCCATTGTCTCCAGTAATGGTACAAGCATTAGTTGAGGAACTTGAACTTGTTGGCTATATTAAGATTCAAGAAGGAAAAGCTTATGTTACTGATAAGGGAAAAGCGAAGCTCGAAAGTTTTAAAAAATCCCTTTCTGAGGAGGAAAAAATAGCCCTTAACCTTAAATGACAATGAATAAGAACTAAAGTTTCAAGAGTCGATAACAAGTTATAATAGTGAAATGAAGAAAGGCTAACTATTTTCTATTATAATATTTTCAAGTTTAAATTCTAGAGTAAACTTTAAAAGGCATTAGATGCTCCTAATCATGTGATTTTACTCCAGTAGAGTATTAAAGGAGTATTTTTAATAAAAAATAGATATTTTGAGGGATAATCTCATGATCGAAGATGAGCAAAATAGGCAGGTTGCAGATTTTATATTAAAGATTATTATGCTTCAAAGGCTTAAAAATTGTTTTCTAAAGGTTTTGGCTAAGAGACAGGCTCTTGAAGCAGAGATTATGGAGATTAAAAAAGGAAATGAGGGCATAAATGAAAAAGAAACTGAAAAAATTCGACAAATCGAATATTTGAAAGCAAAAATACAGTCATTTAAAAATCAGGAAAGGAGACTTTACCAGAAGATCAAGTGGATTGAGGAGCAGCTACGGATCTAATTATTATCTCCTAATATATTGGGAGACGGGCTTCTTAAAGATTTAAGATATGTAAAGGTTTATTGATATTAATCAAGGCTTCTAACCTCGCATCTCAACCCTCCATAAGTAATGAAAGAAACAAAATATCCAGTAAAATTTTAAAACTATGCATCATTAGCACCTAGAAGGCATTTAATGGTATTTGCTATTATTATGGGTGTATTATCATTTGGTCTTAAATAGTGGATATCGATTTCCATAACATCTAAGCCTACAAGATCCACCTTTTTTTTATTCATATTCTCTCTTATCATTCTAGCAAGGTTATAGAGATCATGCTCGTAAAGCCCTTTTTCATTAGGTAAGCAGCGCGCTAAGGTTATGGAGGACCCACATCCGACATCGACATCAAAAGAAATATAGAGAAATTGAGTTGAAATTGCGTCCAGTTTATTTACAAAATTTTTTGCCTTCACGATTTCATTATTAGTAATTATATTTACGCCTTCATTTTCTAAATTTAGGTATGCTTCCAAATAGCTTTTAAGATTCGGGTCTTCTTCTCTAAGTAAGTCTTCTGTAGGGCGGTCCTGAACACCTACAACCCATAGATTTTTAGGTAATAAAATCTGCTCTTTTATTAAGTAATACAAGAAGGACCCTTTATTATAGGAGTCAGGCCTCTCAAAAACCAAAGGATCATATGAATCTGTACTTATATAAAATTCATCGGGAAGAAATAAAAGTGGATGTTTCTTCTTTTTGAGGGAAGTAAAAAGTTTATAGCGTATAGAAGTGGGAATGGCATCTAAGTGAGAGTCTAGAACTATAACTGAGAGGTTCTCCGCGCCATATCTTTTCGAGAGAGCTATGATCATCCCGCCGCTCATTGAGTGATCTATACCTATCATAAGCGGAATTGAGCTCTCATCCATAATCCTTTGGACAAATTCTTCCACATAATTTACATATTCTTTACAACCATTTGCGTCTATGAACGTGGAATAGTTTTCGATGTTAATAAGCTCCTCGTCCTCTAAGTCGGGTTTTGGTGAAAGCCAGGACTCCACTGGAATCTTACCTAGCCTAATAACTCTGTTAGAGCCGATCGCTTCCTCGATATAGGGGATTAATAAGTCGTATGGGTCAGAAATGCTTTTTAGAGAGTCAATACCGCTCTTTAATAAAGCAATATAAAGTTGTCTCTCTATAGCGCCCAAATATTCGTCTGGATCAAAAGCGATTCCGAAAACCTTTACACTCTTTTTCTCTTCTAACATAAAAACTCAAAAATTGTTGGTTAAGATTATTTAATGAGAGGTAGCATTTGGAGTTCTTCAGGTTTAGCCTTGTACACTTTGCAAAGTAGCCCTCGATTCCACCAGTTTCCATAGATGGGGCAGAGGGTTTCTGGATCATCGAGTGTAAGCATATTGGCATTGGATATGAAGGCCCCACATAGCCATGGCTCCTCTGGCGGCAATTCCGGATACCACCAGGAAGCTTGCACATTAACAACTCTCGGGTGAATGTGTGAGCCAACTCTGGCCTTCTGGAGGATCCGTCCTCTCCTAGTTTCTATCCAAACCCAGTCTCCGTCTATAATTCCAAGCTCGCGAGCCGTCTCATAATGGATGTCGCATATGGGCCAAGGATGCTGCTCGCGGAAACCAATGCCCCACTGCCTATTTTCAGAGTGGAACATTGGTTGAAATCTCCCACCCGTCGCAAGTATGAGGGGGTACTCTTTCGCCAGTTCCGGTGTGCCAATGGGGCTCTCTGGGGGCTCTATATATTCTGGTAAAGGATCATACTCCAGCTCTTCAAGTATACTGCTCCAGATCTCAGCCTTTCCGCTTGGTGTAGCGAAACCCCTCGGCTTGCCCGTTTTCATGTCTACATAAGCATAACTGCGGAATTCTGTCGGCAGGTATCCGGGCGTGTTTGAGAAAATTACGCCGAGCTCCGCGGCCTCTTCAAGCGTGAGGCCCAGCATCTCTTTTAACTTCTCCTTCTCGTATTCCTCTACATCTTTCCACGGAATATATTCGCCGACCCCTAACCTATCTGCAAGATCCTTAAAGAACTGAAAGTCGCTTACCCTCTCTCCAAGCGGTTTAACAGCTCTCTCACCAACCCAAAGGAGGTCAAATGTATCTTCAAAGTTGCATGCATAGGAATGTTCAAGTGATTTGCATGCTACTGGAATTACATAGTCAGCTAGGGCGGCAGTAGGCGTCATCCAATGATCTAGTACTACTAGCATCTCTACGTTTGGATTCTTTAGCACTTTATATACTTTTTTAGTATTTGGAGCCCACATCATTGGATTTCCACCCCAAACTATGAGCGCCTTTAGTGGGTAGGGTTTTCCTTCAAGTACCGCATACACAAATGTTGACCAAGGGCTTCCAAAACTATGACTTGCCTGAGCTTGCGGGACGCCCCAAACCCTCTTGTAGTGCTCATTATGCATATCAAATGCGAGCCAAGAACATAACCTAAATTCGTAATATCCAAGCTGCTTTTTCTTAATCTCCGGCTTCACGATCTCTTGCAGTTCGTATATACTTTCACGGAATGGTCTTCCACTTACTACAGGTCCAGGTTTATGTCTGCCTAGAATTTGTCCTCCATCAACATCTAGATTGTCTAGCATAAGAGCTAGGGTGACGAGAGCCATATGCCATCTGTTATCGCTTCCAGTTTGACAGGAGGGTACCCCCTTTGCTATGCCCCCAGGTCTGTGAGTCCATAGGAGTTTTGCTGTCTCCCTAATCTTTTCTTCAGGTATCCATGTGATCTCTTCAGCATACTCTGGAGTATACTTGCTAACTCGTTCTACAAGCATCTGCCACACAGTTTTGCATTCAACTTCTTCTCCACTTACTATTCTTACCTTGTAGGCGCCCATTAGAGCTGGGTCTACATCTTTAGGAGAAAATTCAAAGTCTCTAGACTTCCAAATAGCAATCTCATTAGTCTTCGCATTCCATACCACAAAATTTTCTTTTGAACCGCGTGGAACAACATCACTTTCTCTTAAAAGTTTTCGTTTATCGGTTCTAACGAGGAATGGTGCATTTGTCCACTCCTTTAAGAACTTTTCATCATACATTCTTTCATCAATAAGAACCTTAATCCATGAAAGGACTAAGGCTCCATCTGTGGCTGGCCTTATTTGTAGGTGATAATCAGCTTCCCTCGCGGTTTCGGTGACTCGTGGATCAATAACTATTAACTTGAAGTTTCTTCTAAGAGATTTCATGTACTGCCAGCTACGGGGTAGGGACTCCGCAAAATTGAAGCCTAAAGAGACCACCAGCTTAGTTTTCTCCGAGATTATTGGAGTGGTTTCTATACAAGCTCCAATCATCATTTGCTCAAGCGCCCAATTATTATGGTGACAAACAGTTCCAGGCGATGTGTAGTTCCCAGGGTTCCCTAAAGCATTGCAAAGACGAGCCCGCACTAAAAAAGCATCTGATCGATAAGTTCCCTCGATAAAGCCAATGCATTCCGGCCCATATTTTTCTATCAGCTCCTTTAATTTAGCCGCAATCTCATCTAATGCCTGCCGATAGGAAATACGCTGCCATTTACCCTCTCCTCTCTCACCAACCCTTTTTAATGGATATAGAAGCTGGTTGGGGTGATATAGTAAGGATGAGGGCCAATTGTGGGTTTCAGCAGCCCTCCGCCGCCCTGGACACATGAAACCTTTACTTAAGGGATGATCGGGGTTTCCTTCAACTTTCACAAGCTTGCCCGTCTTTTTATCAACATATGCTAGTAAGCCGCAGTGCTCAAAGCACCCACCCATCCCATTATGGCATATGATTCTCTTAACTTCAAGCCCCTCGCTCAAAATAGACCCCAAAACTATCTTGATAACACTATGTATATAAAGCTTTTACAACTTCAGGTGCAATAACCTTAAGACGAAATTGTTTATTCAGCACATAAGCCTCTTCCTCACTTAAGCTCTCACTATGTCTAAGTCTATTAGCATATATTGGAGCTCCTTCGGCTACTATGGCTAAAAACTGATTATGTCCGTTATGAAGAGATCATAGTACATTTTATTAAAAATATTCCAAATAAGGCCAAAAAATAGAGAATTTGGCATTTCTGAATTTTTGTGTTAATTGTTATGGTAGCGGAAAGATTGATTCACGCGTCGGTGGTACATCTGGAATTGGTGACCAGACTATCTCCATTTTAAGCTTTCCGTCTTCAACAATCCATTGACCAACATAAAGGGGCTGGGCGTTGAAATGCCACTCCGGTATGAACTTTACCCTGCCAAAAGCCATTGTGACAACATCGACTCTGTAAAAAGCTTCATTTATCTTTTCTGGGTCTAAGCTTCCGGCAAGCTCTATAATTCTGCATGCCGTCTCAGCCCAGGAGTACGCGCTCAGACAATCCGTCCAAGCTTTGCCTGTCTCCTTTGACCACTCTTCAGCTAATTGCATATTGATTCTACCACCATAGTAGCTCTTATATGGAATGTAGGGGTTCCAAACATTGAATGGATCTGCTAGTCCAATTGCTAGCTTCGGGTCGCCTATTGCTAGCACATCGTCGAGGTTTTTGAGGGATCTTCCATCTAGGACCATTTTGGGCTTCCATCCTAGCGTATTTGCCTGTCTCCACATTGTTGCGAAGTCTGCTCCTATCGATAGGCCCCATAGGATCTCGGCTCCGGCATCCTTCCATTCACGAATTATTGAGGTGAAGTCCATTGTCCCGGGGGCATACTGACCTAGACGCCTCTCAACACCGACAATAGTATAGCCTGCTTCCCTCAAAACATTTGTAACTAGGTCGTACCAAGCTCTACCATCGGCATCATCCGGCGCGAAAAGAGCAACTTTACCATTAGTTCTATCACGAAACATGTTAGTAAACAACAGGTAGTTTATAATGGCTTGGTAACCCGGCTTATCAGCCCTAAAATCGCCCTCAGGAATAGGCATTATAAGAACTGGTCCCAGAGCCCAAGCATACTCGTATGGACCAGCCTCCCACCACGGCTCCATAACACCATCGACGAGAAAAGGTACTTTAAGTTTATCCGCAACCTTAGATACTGGAATATGAATTATTGGCGGGCCAGGATTAGTAAGCACAACATGTACTTTATCCTGAAATATTAATTGTTCCGCTAAGGCTGTCGCTTTTGTTGGGTCGCTTGAGTCATCATACTGTATTAGTTTTACCGGAAGTTTTCTGCCTCCAACTGTTAATCCGCCAAGCCCATTTACATCCTCTATGCACTTTCTGATAGCCCATGCAGCAGGTCCGCCATAAGCGGCTAGCTGCCCCGTCATCGAGGCCAGATTTCCAATTCTAACCTCCTCTACCTCCCTAGGACCAAAGTAGATGAAAGATGAAGCGCCAACAGCTGCAGCAACAACCACTATGACAACAACCGCTAATATTTTTTTACTTAAAGCAATCCCCCTTTTGCTCATAAAGATACACCCAATCTAAAATCAAAAAAATATTATTTAAGCCTTATTGCAATACACTTTTTTGTTTGATAGATTTTTGAGGCCCGCTTAGGTTAGCTCAATATTGCTCTAAACTCGCAGAACTTAACTATCGCAACTTGGAGCTGTCATAGTTTAGTTATCTGAGTTAGTATAGAACTTAGAGGGAAGAGCAGGTGAGTCTACGAAAGAGCGGAAAAGTTTTCTAATAGGAGCGGCGGCCTTTCTTATGAATGCAAATTCACCAATCTTAAATAAGAGGAGGAATTAGCCAGGGACGATTTATGATTATGATCGGGGTTTTCGGTACATTTTTATGTCGCCTAGGTTTACGTCTTTCTCCACCCGTATATCTTTTATTTCTACAGCGTAGTATCCTTCTTTCTCAATCTTAATTTTATATGTTTTATTTGGTTCCAG
>JAWAZE010000040.1:0-9628 GCA_038817885.1 Bathyarchaeia archaeon
CTAATCCAGCTGACCTCGGGCGGCATTGTGGCATCCCTATCGCAGCGGCCAACCTTAGCATACTGGATTAATTTGCGTAGAACCAGCTTCTTATCGCGCTTAGTCAGCTCCCTATAACTTGGATTCCTATTTATCCACGCTACAACGCGCTCAACGTCATGCTTAGTCGCACCCTCCAGATCGAAGTCTATGATGCGTAGGAGGGCTGGGAGGTGGCCTGCAATCTTGCTCAGCCTAGCAATAGAAAGCCCTAAACTGGCCAGGTGATCCAGGAATCGGAGAACAACCTCACCGTTGCGGCCGAATCCAGCGATTATCCGCCTATAGCGCTCAAGCCTCTTCTCATAATCATAGATCTTGCTCTTCACGCTAAACTCATATTCGCTGGACTTAAAAGTGAGGGGAAGAGATTTGAACCCGGAGGACTGGTGCTCCGGCCGGGATTTGAACCCGGGTCTCCGGCTTTCCTCCCCTTTCCCCCTTTTGGTCGAAAGGCCGGAATACTTGACCGGGCTATACTACCGGAGCATCCTAACATTATTCTTTTGTTGCGCTCTCTCTATTTTAGTTTTCTGTTTATGCTCGTTCCGCCAGTTTACATGCAACCCTAAAGTTTTATCCATTCTTTAGAATTCTCTTCTGTGAGGTGTTTTGAATCTGGTAAACTTTGTTGGTCAAATTACATGGGGGTGCTGTACGCTTGGCGGTGAAAATTAAAAATAGAAAACTGAGAATTTTTATTTCAGCGTTTAGGGGAAATTTCTGGATAATGTTTCATATATTGCATTGAGCTAGGTTTACGCTATATAGGCATTCGCTGCAGCCCGGCTCATTCATGTAGCAGTCCATGTAATTAGTCTCTGTAAAGAAGCATTTAAACGTCGAATATGGGCAGTCGCCGCACCATGATATGTTATCAGATATTCTTCGCCTAACTTCTCTGAAAACCACGTATTTCTCCTTTCTCCATACAGTTGTAATGTCCTCGTTCCTCAGGTCTCCAAAGATTATAGGGTTCACGTTTTTAATATGCATATTAATGTAAACTGGATGTTTATAGGCAAATTCTAAGCAGGGCGTAAGCATACCATCCGATCTAACAAACGCTGTTTTCTTCTCAACGTATGGACACATTCTATCTTTAGCATCAGGGTACAAGTTTGGAAGCTTCAGGTCTATATCGTACTCACGAGCCTTTTTCCGGCTTAAATTAAACGATCTTTCGACCTCCTTTCCCATAGTAATTTTATCTATTGACTCGAATAGAAGTGGAAGGTTAATACTATATCCGCTCTTCTCAGCTTTCGCCCAGAGTTCATCAATAATTCTAGAGACTCTGGACTTAACCCCAGCGTGATAAATTTCTGTTTCATAAAATGCATCTAAAATGATCTTACGCCCATAGTTTAATACTGGTTTAATTATCTCTAATGATTTCCCACTCATTGTTACATATACTGATTCATGAAACATGTTCTCCGTATATGGCACGAGATGAGAGACAAGAAGATAATCGACATCTTCTCCGGCCGCTTCTTCAATAAGATTAGGGAGATCATTGAAGTTGCTTCTCATTATAACGGCTTCAATACCCAGTTTAAAGGAATTTCCACGGAGCCTCTTGATTCTAGCTATGTGACGAAAATTGTTTAAGATTGTTGTTGGCTCAGATCCCTCTCTAATGCGCCTAAGTTTTATTGCATCGGTTGTTTCAATTGAAAACGAAATATTGTTAACGCCAATATTCACTATTTTCTCAGATAAATTTGAATTCAGCATAGATCCATTCGTACTTACGATAATTTCAGAATCTTTTGGTAAATTTTCTCTCGCAATCTTGAGAATCTTAATGAAATTTGGGTTAAGTAATGGCTCGCCAAATCCATAAAGTATAAGTCTCTTTAAATGCTGAAACATGGATTTAGCGATTTTCTTATATAAGTCTAAGTTTAAGTCCCTTAATTCAGCATTCCAAACACGTCTGATGCATATCTGACAATTAAAGTTGCACCTATTTGTTACCTCAATTTGTAGCGCTTCTGGATAATCATTATCCATTACTACGACCATTTAGATATATCAGCCACCAGCCAACGGAGGAAATATAGCCACTACATCTTGATCCTTTAACTCTATCTTTCCCCTCAAGTCCTTAATGTTTCTTCCATTAATAGTAAATATGATGTCATCCCTAACCCTCCCACGTTCCTTATCATAGACATCATCAAAGAAGCCTTCACCAAGAACCTTTGACGCGCTCTTAATTAATCCATCTATAGTTCCATCACAACTAACCACTAATTCCTTAACACCATATTTTTTCCTCAGGGTTGCAAAAAGCAGCACTTTGACTGATACAGCTGGCATCATTATCACTAAGGATCTTAATAGATAAATAAATAGAAAAAGGTTTGGGTGATTAAGATTTCATTATTTCTTTTTAATAAGCTAAAGTTCGATTTCAAGCTCCCTCAGTTTCTCGGCTGTAGGCTTGCCGTTAACCCAGCCCCTAATCCTATAATATTCTTCCTTCATCTTTTCTAGTTCAACAACATGACCCTTAGCTGGTCCCTCAGGCATCGGTTCTTCTAATAAGCGTTTAGGTAGAACATCGTCTTTACCATCAAATCCAAGCTTATTTACTATGACCCTTTCCAAATTATATATTCTCTCGCCGATTCTCAGTATATCGTCCTCAGATAAGTTCCAGCCAGTAACAGCTGAAAGAAGTTCGGCGTAATCTCTAACGCTTAAAGCGAAGGTTGAGAATAAGCAATTAACTGTTGAGTTAACAACACATGTAAAGTCTTGAAAGATCTTAGTCCATTTAGCCTTTCCTTCAGGAGTTAAGGGATCTATCTTTTCAGGTATCCCTAAGATCTCCGCCGAGATAGTATATCCGGTCACATGGCATCCGCCTCTATTCGCCGTAGCGTAATCTAAGCCTATTCCCTTTATGGCTCTGGGATCATAGGCTGGCATCTCTAGTCCTTTAACGCTCATTGAAATCTCGGGGTGTCCATAGATTTCACACATCTTCTTCGAACCAAGGGCCAAGTACTTGCCAAATCCAACCTTATACGCTGTCCGCCAAACGGCTTCAACCAGAGATGTTGGGTTTCCGAACCTTAAGTCAAGACCCTGGAGATCCTCCTCAGGTATATATCCTCTTTCACTTAGCTCCATTGCGGCCGCTATAGTTGAACCAAGGCTAATAGGATCCATCCCAAATTCGTCACAATAATGATTAGCCTTGATTATAGCGTCTAATTCTTTAATCCCCGTTGAGCTGCCCAACGCCCATACTGACTCGTATTCCGGGCCCTCCGTCTTAAGAATTTGGAAGGGACCTGAGGGGACTCTTGTGATCCTTCCGCACCCTATTATGCACCCCCAGCAAGGTCTCCTACCAGTTAGATAGGTTTCAGCTAAAGTTTCACCGCTTATCTTGTCAGCGTAGGGGTTTACGCCAGTCTGCCAATTCTTATATGGTAAAGCCCCAGCATTATTGATAATATTTATTAAAATTGATGTGCCGTATGTTGGTAGCCCCTCACCAGTCACACGATTTTTTCTCATGGTTTCTAGGCATCTCTTAGAGACCTCTCTAAATTCATCCGGGTTTGCCACCGGAACCTTCTCCTCACCAGAGACGACTATAGCTTTCAGCTTCTTTGAACCCATAACTGCGCCTAACCCTGTTCTCCCAGCAGCTCTATGCTCATCGTTAATTATACATGCCATGCGAACAAGATTTTCGCCAGCTGGCCCAATACATGTGACACTAGTGTTTTTTCCACCAACCCTCTTAGATAATATTCTACAAGTATCAAAGGTATTTTTACCCCAAAGATCCTTTGCGCTTTTTAGCTCAGCTGAACCATTAATGATTGATAAATAAACCGGATTCTCAGATGCTCCTTCAATAACAATCATATCATAGCCTGAAAACTTTAAGAATGGCCCCCACTCACCACCCGAATTAGCACTCCCAACAGAACCAGTTAAAGGAGATCTTAACGCCATGACATGATATCTACCGGAGCATGGGAAGCCGGGTACACCTGTCCCAGGGCCTGTTGCGAAGATTAAAATATTTTCAGGCCCAAATGGATCTATATCAGTTGACGCCACTCCCTTATTCTCATATTCCTTCAGGTATTTATAAAGCAGATAAACCGCGTAACCCTTCCCGCCAATATACTTTCTGAGAACATCCTCTAATATCCGCTCGTCCCTCAATGTCCCAGTAGTTAAATCAACTTTTAAAATTCTTCCCATATACCCGCCTGGCATAAAAATTCCACCACCAGTACTCATATTATGAATTAGAGTCATAAACTATTTAATAGTTTCTAAGAAGCTAAGTCGGTTATAAATGAGATCTTGCCCTGACACGAAAATATCGCAAAAATGAGAAATTAGGGAAATTAAAAAAGAAGTCTGTCCGCACGCTACTTGGGCTGTGTAAGATCCTCCTCAATCGGGGCCTTTAATGCTGGCAGCTCCGGGAACTTCTCCCTCATCCTCTGCTCGGCCACCACGGCCGCCTCGTTCAGTATCTTCTGCGCCTCCTCACTTGCAACCTCAAAGTCTGGGCTCACACCCGTCACCTGGCTGGCTTCGATCATCACCTCATCAAGTAATGTTGTTATCTCGCCCAGCTCGCGCTCAGCATTCGGAAACACCCCAGCAATACTTGTGCGCACACTCTGCAGTATCCTGCCAACTGGCGCTAGGACCGCAGCAACGTTCCCAACCTCAGTTACGGTCCTAAGCCTTAATGCAACCCTTTCAAGGGCCAGTTCCGCGTTCATCATGAAGTTGGCCATCTTTCTAATTTCGGCTAGCTCGTTGGCGTAGACGTTAGCCCTCTTAAGATCATGTTTGGAGTAGGCGTCAACAACCTTCTGGAATAAAGCCTTATCCCTCTGAGTTAGGAGGCTTATGGCACCATTCAAATATTGTATCTGGGCATCAATACGCTTAAGAGCCAACTCAATCTTATGCCTAAGCGGGAGACCAGGCCTTATTGCGGCAACAATCCCAGTCCTATACTCAGACCACTCTTTATCAAACTTAGACATATAGGTTGTCACCTTCGCTTAGGAGAAGGAGCTAAAAATATTTTAAGTGATTCTATTACGCTCAGATTTACTAGGCTATCATATTGACGTACGGCATAAATTAAAGTTGACGTAAAAGCATAATTTCTACTGGTAGACCGACACGGTGGGCTTTGAACCTCTAGTTCTGGCAAAATTTATAGCAAAAACTTCAGTATATAATCTCCATGTTTTCAATCATTTTAAAGGGTTCATCCATAAGTAATATAGCTGGATCATAAGCTAAAGTGCGTGCTAACGCAACACGTTACTTCATTCCTCCTGATAGCTCTTTCGGAAATTTATGTTCAAAGCCTTTTAAACCCATCATTTGCACATATTTGTTCACTATATGTTTAATTTCATCCCTACTGAGTCCCTTTTCCTCTAAACCATATTTAATATTGCCCTCAACCGTGAGCCAAGGAAATAATGCATATTCTTTTCTTGAAATACAATTCCCCCTTGGCAGCTCTATAGCTAGCGGTTTTACCTTTAAGTATTTGAGGAGGATAAATAATAAAAATGCTACATGGAGGTAAACGGGTTGGAGAAGAAGTATGGGCATCTTATTAAAAGACTGAGTACACAAAAGGGACCAGGTGGAGCTCTTCCAAATCAGCTGATTTGGCTGGATAGCAAGACGCTCGAGGGTTTACCCATAAATTTCGGAGGCGGTGACCATATGGCAACGGGATATTGGCATACTTGGGCTGGCGCACATACACATCCATACGATGAAGTCCTATTCTTTTTAGGCTTGGATACACATGATATTGCATATCTAGGAGCAGAGGTTGCTATAGAAATTGGACCAGAGCATGAAGAGCATATAATAAATGAATCCTGCGTCATAGTAATACCAAAAAATCTGCCGCACGGCCCGCTCATAACCTTAAGTGTAGAAAAGCCCTTCAGAAGCTGCCATATCCTCCTGGCGCCTGAATATCAAGTTAATTGGTTCCCCAGAGATACGAAGCCGCCTAAGACTAGGGGGGAGAAATATCGTCACCTGATCAAGCCATTGAAGGGTAAAGTCATTAGCCCAGCGAAAATGGGCGTTGGCCCAGGAAACGCCGATCAAGCAGTCTGGTTCTTCGGTAAGGATTTAGAGGGATTAGAGCTTAATTTTACGTGGGGCTTTTACAGTGGATGCGGCATCTGGCACCGTGAAAGGGGGAAATCGCTGGCTCATATACATCCATTTGATGAGCTACTTATCTTTCTAGGCTTAAATCCATATGATCTAAACCACTTTAAGGCGGAGATAGAGTTCGATATGGGTCCGGAGCATGAAAGGCACATCTTTAATGAGCCCACAGTTGTAATATGCCCAAAAGGTTTCCAACATACTCCAGTCATAACTAGATGGGTTGATGAACCCTTCTGCTGCTTCGTGATTTCTCTCAGTTCAGAATATAAAGCTGAGTGGATTGAATAACATTTAAAAATTTCGCTATATTTCCTCACATGAATCTATATTTGGATAAAGTGCTTGGTTATTTCTAGTGAGCATGAATGGTATTTAGAGCAGTATTCCTCGCATCTCTCAGCCCAACATCTCTCCCTATAGGCTAACCCACACTCCTCACAGATATAGAGGATTTCGCCTTCCTTATCTCCCTCACCATCACACTCAACTCCCTTCAATTAACTGGTTAAACCATTATATTGAACCATGGTTTATTTAATTATGGTGATGATTTTATCTTTCAGCGGTGCTATCAGCCTTCCGACACCTCTCAAGAAAAAAGCTGATGCGGATAAAAATTTTAATCGAGATAAGTGATTTATTGCTGGGATTAAGGGCGGGCACTACTAAAAGGAGAGCTTTCTCGGCCTTGAGCGAGCCATTCATTCATTAGAGTGATGAGTCTAAGTAATTTTTGTTCCATTAAAACTTTATCATTCGGTGTTAGTATTATTTTGACTCTGCGGGTTACCACATTATCTTCCATTAAGACAACATCATACATTGCGCAGTTTGGGTAGACTTCCCCAAACTCCTCCATATTGGGCGGGAGAGAAAGAATTTGCTCCTTAAATTCTCCAATCTCGGATAAAGGTATCTTAAACCTTTTCTTTAAGCGAAGTTTATGGCTAAAAAATTTTGTTTCCCCAGAGCCACCTATTAAAATCTCCTCCTGAAGACCTAGAATTGTACCAAAATAACGGATCCTTATGAAAGTTCTCTCACGTAACTTTTCCCTATAAAACGTAGATTCCCCCATCTTCTATTGCTCCGAAATACTCTCCTAATCTATTTGCCTAGATAAAATTTAGGTTTTTATAATTTAAGCCTTATTAGATATCCAATTAATGGCGTAACTAAAATACGAACATGGTGATCCTTCTTTGCTTCTTCTTTTTCCTGGTGTGGATGAGTAATGTGACTGAAGGCTTGGTTGGGCTTATGATAACCGCGCCAGAACTAGGGGTATTGGTGCGGGGGTGGGATTTAAGCATAAATTTACTGGTAAATTCTTCAGGTTATTTTAGAGAGTATCAGTTTAGTTACCTCTCTAGTAGGCCACGAGCTTAACGACGACTAACGAGATGTAGTTTAAGTAAAATCTTTATTTTATTTTTTATCTTACGGGTGGATGCTTAAAATCGTCTTGCCGTCAAAATGTAGTAGTGCCAAGTGATTTGGATACCTTGCTTTGTCCAGTATCTTTTTGCAAGGTTTTCTACGGTTTCCCTGTCTTTCTCTCCGTCGAAATTCTTAACGAGCGGCACCATTTCAATGAGATCCATCAGTTCCTCTATATTTTGATAGTATTCCCTTTCTTTATAGTCATCAACACCCTCTATTAAAAAGCCAGCACCCACAACCTTTTTCACATACTTCTTCCTTCCACTCTCCAAAATTATTAGGAAAGAAGAAACTTTCTTCTTCAATTCTTCCTTGGAAAAATTCTGCAATCTCCTTGTTAGCCTCTGGACCCAAATTGTATTCAAAGAAAAACCCTCCTCTTTTTTAAAACTCTATAGACTTCTTGAGGGGAATACTCAGCTAACCTTGTAATTGCAATGTTAAAGGAGCGATCTGTAAAAGGAAGTTTTAATCCATTCCCCTCAACCAGCATTACATTTGGCAATCTCATGGTGTTCAACTTTGCAATTTTCAGCATTGCAGGCGAAACGTCTAAACCTACAAATATCGCGTCCTTATAGAGAGCTGCCAAGTCTCCTATAATATGCGCTGTTCCGCAACCAACATCGAGAAGTTTCATACCAGGCTTAATAACAGCAGAGATTTTCAAAACATAATTGCTTCTCTTTGTTCTTTTCTCTCTTTTAATCATTTCATTTCGCAAAAATGCCTGCCTTTCACTATTACCTTTCACACTCATCTAATATCCAACCATTCTTACTTCAACCCTCAAATTTTATACTTGGTTAGCAGAGACCCAAAAAACTTTCCGATTAAGCAAAAATAGCCAAAAACTTTGTATTAGAAAACTTGAAAATCAAAATACTAACCAATGCTTATTAAAACATATTGAGTATAGGGCTACTAATTATCAGTTTTCCTATCGAGACTATTGCTTATCGATATACCCTTCTTCTCAAGTCTATTTTAACTATGACTATTATTTTCTCCCGCTCATACACTCTGAATAGTGCCCTATAATCTCCAACCCGCAGCCTAAAAGTGTCTTTTTCGCCTGCGACCTTAACTATATCAAGCCTAACTTTTGGGAAGTTTTCGAGACCCCTAATCCTATCAATTATCCTATGCCTATCTTCCAGACTTAGGCTCCCTAGAAAGTCGTAAGCCCTCTTATGAAGTAGAACTTTAAATTTCATCGAGACTCTTCAGCTCACTAAAGCGTTTATCTCTAACTATCTCATCAACCTCTTTGAGAAGAAGATACTCCTCAGTAGTCAAAAATATGTCCTCAAGGAAATCCTTTAACTCATCAATCTTCCTAGAGATCTCTTCGATCAACGCTGTAACGGGTTCTCCCAATAAAATCACCAGTACTTTATAATACGCAACGCAATTTAATAACATTTACTCTAAAAAGAAGAGGTGTATAGAAGTTAGAATTGCCACTAAAAAACCAAACGGTCGATAAATAGGAGCGTAAAAGAGGACTTCAAATTACTTTTGGAAAATGTTGACAGAGACAACATAAGATTGAATCCTAGATTTCATGATAGATTTCTTATTTGTGACAATAAATGCGTAATCGGTTCAATGCACTATACTGAAGATAGCAAAACAAGATTCCCGGTTGAAGAGAAGCCAGTTTTGAGTTGCTTTTCAAAAACGGGGTTGAAAACTGGCTGCTGGTGCGGGGGGTGCGCCCCAAACCCCTAGTTCTGGTGCCCTTCATCTCTTTAATGGATTTATTTCCCATGGTCTGGGGCACCAACAGTAATTTATTGTTCGATCTAGCAGTTAAAGATTGCTATTGCTATATTAGTGCCCTCACTCTGGACGTTTTACTAAATGTATGGCGAGTTTTTATGGGGTGATGCTATCAGCATAGCTCAATCTTTTGTAGGATTTT
>JAWAZE010000041.1:0-9485 GCA_038817885.1 Bathyarchaeia archaeon
GGTTCATCCAAGAATCCCCTTTAATACTTCGGTTTTCTGAATATTTTAACGCCGTCAATCTCGCAGACATACTCGAAGCCAGCCTCCACTAAAGCGCATGTCTCCCCGACGGTCTTAGCGGTTTTAGAGACATATTCTTTAGCATCCCTGAATAATGCCTCCTTAAGCTGCACGTAGATGAGCGTATTCTTAATGTTTCTATGGCCCAGTATCTGCATGACATGCGCAATATCTCTTGTCTTATGGTATTCCATGGTTGCCTTCCAGTGCCGTAGGGTATGGAAGGTTATTTTAGCCAGCCTAGGGTTCTTTAGTTTACGCGCAAGGCGATTACGCTGCCTTCTAAAGTGGTTAGCGAAGTGTTTCAGTTGTTCTTGCGGTTTAGAGAAAACCCGCTCGCCTTTATCCATAGACAGGCTGTTAAGCATTTCGAGGAGTTTTTGGCTTATTGGAAGTATGCGTGGTTTACTCCCCTTTTCAGGGCGGACTCTCACAGTTCTAGTCGCCGAGTCTATATCACTCCATTTTAAATGCCAAGCTCCCCCTGAACGCGCCCCCGTTTCCTTTAGGAGCTGAAGGAAAGTTGCCACCCTCTTGCTGCATCCAGCTATTAACTGATCGATCTCATCCTCGCTTGGAATAAATGGGAGGGTTTCCTGCCGTTTATATTTAGGCGGCTCCCATCTACCACCACACATTTTAAGGAAGCTACCGTAGGCTTCAACGGCAAGTTCCTTTCGCCCCTCACTCCAACTTTGCTTTGAAATCGCCTCTTTAATCGACTCAGGATCTAAGAGGTTGGCTCCAATCTTAACTAGACGCTTTAAGAGTTTTATGCGCCCCTCAATCGTAGATTTAGCGTAACCCTGCTTCAGCAACCAAATGCCATATTCAAGTATTTTAGCGGTAAGGCTCTTAGGCGCGGCTTCCTCTTTGACGCCATCGCTTTGATTCTCTGTGGCTCCCGCAGCCCATCTTTCCGCATCTGTCTCCTCGGCCAAGGACACCAACCGGCCGGCCGAGTTTTTCACCCCGCCCTCCGGGGCGCGTACTCGGCGACCTAAGTTTAAGGCTGAGTCTCTTTTTAAATCCTTGCCTTTGGGCTTCTCTGAGAGTCTGTATCCGCATTGAATATTGGGAAAAGGTATGTGCCAATTGTCCAGAGCGTCACTAGGTCGTAGTAGGCTTCTTCAGTAAACTCTTGTACCTAGACCACTGCTCTCTTATTCTAGCATATAGATTAGCTGGGTTAACGTCTGCTTCTCAGCTTAAATAGGCTTTAACGCTTTTCAGGCTCCATCTGTTCTCGAATGAGCAGACCTTGTAGGCGAGCTTCCAACGCCTCTTAGCTAGCTCATCCCGGATGCATGGAATCGCCTCACCGCTGTCAGTTATGATGAAATGTGTTTCCCTCTCCTCCCTGTTTCCGTCAGCGTTCAGCTTCTCTATGTAGGCTGGTATTGAAATGCCAAAAAAGTATGCGCTATTCTCACCGATCAGTCCGGCAGCCGGGTGAACCCTGATCCACCTTGAATCAAATATGGGCGTCGCCTTACTCTCTGATAGCTTGCATGCACGCTTAAGCAAGTCGCTGATATGGAACTGATTTCACCATCGGGCTGGATGATGGTGAAATCATCTTGCCCAAAACTCTAATAAGCCAAATAATAATCACAGCAATAAAAAGGCCGGAGCTAGGCTACACAACCATAGCCGAATTTGTAAGAGACGCGATAAAGAACTTCATAAACAGGCATAGTTCATAGCTTCTTAAACATTCCGTAGCTTCAGATTTTAAAGTTAAGTTTCTCATAGGGTTTTATCGCTGCTTTGTTTTCTGCGAGAACGCTTAGCCTAACATTTTTAACGCCTCTAGCCTTCAACTTTTCCAAACATTCCGCAACCATCCTTTTTCCAATGCCTCTCCCACGAAACTCCGGCAGAACGTAAACGTCGTTTATTATGCCGACTGCATGTTCAGTTACATCCAAGGGAAACTCGCGACTTATTGTGGCGAACGTGAAGCCGATAATCTCGCTATCGCATTCAGCGATTATTAGGAAGCCCCTCTCTTCAGCAACAGTCTCCTCCACAAACCTAATCCATCTATCAGCATTAAACTCTGAAGGAATAATGAAGCCCTCAATCTTAAACATCTCCTCAGCCAGCCTAAGCCAAAGATCCCTCAAAGAAGCCGAAAAATCCTTAACGCTACAGCATTCAAAAACCCGAATTTGATTGCACGTAGACCAGCACCAGATAATAAATCTTCCTAAACGCTTTTATCATTTTCTCATTATAAGAGCCGGGGAAAGCCTGTAACCTATCTCACAAACCTTTTTTACTCTTGAGGTTTACGTTGGAAGGCTGATTTTTAGGTGTTTGTATCCTTTTTCTTCCCTTAGTCTGCTGCGGCTTCCTTAATTTTTCCGCTTAGGAGGAGCGTTGTATCGGTTGTATAAAGTATGTCTGCTTCTTCATCGAGTATGGCTTGCGCTAGGACATGGGCGTCTATTGGATTATCTCTAAGCCAATCATCGGCTTCAATTAGCCTCTGCAGAACATGTGCGTAATCATGGAATGCGCCTCTTAATCTTGGAAGGGAGCATAATTCCATTCGTTCGCTGATTTTAGCCTGCAATCCGAGAAGAGCATCAAATATTTCAAGGGCTCCTTTCGCTGGAGTTCTTTCTTTGACCTTAAGCAAGGTTTCACCTAAAACTAGGATCGGGATCTTAATTTTAACATTATAGTTTATTATGCTCTGCTCGAACCTTCTTATTTCTCTTACCTGCTCTTTGGGGACGCATAAAGCTCTTTTATCTAGGAGGGGTAGGAGAACGGATGTATCTAAATAGTAAACCGAGGCATAAGAGTTCAAGAGGGGTCGGCCTAGAATTTAAGCCCATAGTTTCTCTTCAGTCTCATCGCCTCGTTTAGAGCATGCCTTATTTCTTCAAGTCTATAGGATGGTTTGAGGGAGGCTACGTGCTCCATTATCTTTTCGATTGGGCGACCTCTATTGATCTTTATGGCTTCTATAAGGGTTGCTGCAATCTCAAGGAAGGAGTTGTTCCAAGATATTATCTCCCTTCCATATTTGAGGGCTTCTTCCGACAAGTTTATCTCCTCAGGCTCTAGGCCCTCCGGAATATTATAGTAGAGGTGCGCTAAGTCGGGTGAATATGGGCCGCGGATGAATAGGCTATATGAGTAGCCTAAATAACGCTCAAACTCAGGATGCAGCTGAAGCATATAAACTATCTTCTGGATTTTAAGCCGCCTATCAAAACTATCTATTTTCAAGTCTAAGCCGACCTTACGTAAGACGCCCAACAGATAGGCAGCCTTACGCACTGAATACTCGCTCAAAGCGGACATAAAACCCTTTACTCCAAGAAAACATTATAGAAAGACAACTATAAACTTTATCAATTTTCTCTTCATATTTCCCCTCTTTTAAGGTGATTCCATAAATACGCGCTTATAGATGAAGTTTAATATTTTTAGGCGCATTCTTATATCAAAAGGTTTAATCGAGGAAGCTGAGCATAGCTACAGGTTCTATAGATGTGCGAAGATTAAACAAACAGGGATGAAAAGAAGTTTAGAATTAGCCAGTTCCAAAGTTACTTTAAGAAAAATTACCAAAATGTTTATTTTAGGTTACTGTATAGTTTCGTATGCTGTATGGTGTGGTTTTATGTCGTTTATTGATGAGGTTTTATTTTTGGATGGTTCCCGCTATAGGCTGCATGAGTATAGGAGTGAGGAGGAGATTCGCGATATAGTTAGGGAGCATTACTTGGATCTTTTTGGATCCTGCTCGATTTACTTTGATTTTGAGCCTAGGTTGAGACTGATGCTGGGATCGGGTCGAAGCCTGACGGCTGCGTTCTTATTGTTTCGCCTCATCCCAGCTGGGTTGTTGTGGAGACCAAGCTGGCTTCCCACCCATTGTATGATCATGTGATCTCCCAAGTGTCTAAGTTTGTTAAGGCCTTAGAGAACCCGCATAATAGGAAGCAGATTGTTGAATTCTCGATTCTTCCGCGGGAAGAAGAGTGAATGTCAAGGCTTCCCATCATCTCAGGCAGGGAGTTGATTAGATATTTGGTGAAAAAAGGGTTTGTAATATCGAGGCAAAGGGGAAGCTACGTGGTTCTTAAATCACAAGATAGTAGACGCGTTACTGTGCCATTACATGAAGAATTAGATAGGGGAACATTACTTGAGATATTAGCTGAGGCCGGAATTAGTAAAGAGGAATTTTTAAGGGAGTGGTATGCGAAATGATGGAAATAGCAAATATGATTGAATGCGATTTTACAGTTGTCTCCGAGGATTATAGCAGATATCTGCTGCATGATGGAACCACCTTAAAAGTTAAGATTGTTGTGAAAAAGATATTTAGAAGTGCTGATATGACTCCTGAGGGCTATCCAACCGGCTTAAGCTTCGACTCAATTAACGCTGTAGCAGCAATAGTTCCTCCCTCACAGAAGGGGCCTCCATCAAGAGAGCCGTGGGACCCGCGGAGAGATATCGGCACAGAGATAAGATTTGAGCCAATAGAGGAGAAGTGGCAGCAATACGTCACAAATGATGGTTTTAAGATATTAATAAAGCCAGTTGTAGTTAAAGTGCTTAAATATGATAAGCGTAATAACTACGGAGAACCTATTTATGCGGCCACTATACAAGCAATAACTAACGTAGAAAAATTTACAAGCACAGCCACTTAATCTATCTTACTTCGACTCATAAACCAGCTTCTCTAATAACTAAAGCAAAAGGAAAATGGTTAATAATGTCAGAGGATTGCTTTACGAGTCGAAGTAAAAGATTGTTTTGGAGTTTATTGGGGTTTGAAAAATGTATAAGGATGTTGCCCTAGAGTATGTTGGTAAGGTTAAGGATCTTTTGTCCAGCGAGACCTTCAGTTTTAGGGATTTAGGTTCCGCTAATCTTCGGGATAAGCCCGGCGTCTATGTTATCTTTAATGAGCGTAATGAGGCAATTTATGTCGGGAGAACCAGAAATTTGAGGAGACGTTTGCTGTACGATCATAGGAGGGGAAATGTTAGGGGAAGCCAGTTTAGGAAGGCGCTTATACAGAATTACGGCTTTAAGAATGAGGATGAAATCTCCAGCTACATTGATCAGAAATGCAGGTTCAAGTTTAAGGAGATAGAAGACCCTGCCGAGAGAATTAGGCTGGAACATTTCGCAATAGCAATTCTAGCACCAGTGCTCAACACAAAACTAAAATATTAAAGCCAGTTACTCCCTAAAATAAATAAACTTTCATTCGCAAGAGTTATCTCCGTTTTCTGAAATGCGCTAAACAGTCTTTCCATGCTCTATTCAAAAATTTATTTCGCAGAGTTTTAGAATAAATTAGGGCTAATCCAATGGTTGAAGTGGCAACCGCTAGGTGGAATGCTGGGTCAGGTATGCCTATCATTTGCGCTCCAATGAGTGGTTCAGGCTCACGTCCGCCGAGAAGGATCCAATGTTGCAGCCCCATCATGGGAAAAACTATGTAGAAGGGAAGGTCGAGGATGCCGAATAAGCCTAAAACCTTTAGCGGGATACATAATCTGCTGCTAAGGCTTGGCTTAAGCAGAATTAGGCCTAGAATCCATGAGACAATATTCGTTGTCACTGAACCCGCCTAGAAGCATAAGCCCATATGCTGCTGACCCCTATTGAAGCCCATCAACCCTTGCTACTCCAAGCTCGAAATTTGAAGTTATAGCCAATCGAGGATAAATCTCCAAATAAGCTATCTTCATATAAGCGAGATTCCCTCCCACGCAACTCCCCAGAGAGCATGACCGGACTCATGAATAAAATCCATTAGAAGCCCGGCGGGAATAAAGAGGACGATTATCAATAGGAGTGAACTGCGGCTAAAGCTTATTCCTAAACTTGGAGACAATATTTTTCCGGTATAGATTAGAGCAGATAATGAAGCAATTATCCAGAATAAAGCGTCTAAAGCAAAGTTTATTATAGCCAATTAAATTTACCTACCCCAATATCTCCTTCTTTGAAGATAACGTTTAACCGCTCAGTTTATTTTGCTTCCAAAGTCTTCTTCATCTTTTCAGCTTCCTGCTCGGCTATTTGTAGGGAAAGCTGTGTTTCATATTCCCTCAGCATTTTAACCATAGGGTTTCCTAAGTTAATTTTATATAGTTTTGCCCTACCTATCTTTCTCGAAACCTCAACAATCCTATAATTCTCTATATCTTTAAAGTATTTATAGAAGGTCTGCTTACTCATCCCCAAAGCCTCTATAACCTCTTTCTTCGTGAAATCGAATAGCAGATTATCTAGGAAAAAGTCTATTATTCTAAGCTTAGGCGAATCGCCAAGCGTTTTTAATAGGATGGATTGATGCTCCTTCTTAGTGTAAAGCTCTTCAGGCATAGTTATTCTACGTTATATTGAAGAGACAAGTATTTAAATATTTAACTTCTAAAGGTATTATAAGTGAACCTTAATGGAAAGACACGATCTAACTGACGCTGAGATCAAAGCAGACATAATGAATAGGCTTCTCAGAAGAGGTTGTTGGGGTGCAAAATACTTTCCAATAGACACGCTTGTCAACTGGCTGGCTAAGCAAATAAAGAAAGATGGGAGAAGAGTCAGAGATTGTATAGAGGAGCTAGCTAGGGAAGGATATGTCTTACTCCATAAAAGGGGTGAAGCGATCTCCCTAAACCCGGCGAGAAGCAGAGAAATCATAGAATATGTTAAGGCGGTTTCAGAATAGATGGGATGGATTAATTTTTGATATAATAACATAATCTAATTTTAAGCTAAGATAATAAATGTTGGAAGGGTGTTAAGTTGTCTTTGCTGAAGAGAATAGTTGATAGTTATATACAAAAGGTTTCTGGATTAAAAGAGCATTGCGATAGATGTCTCAAAACAGAGAGGTGGGGAGGAAGCGTGGTTTTAATGGTTGTGGATGCAGCCTTCACATCAATAGGCCTGAACTATTTTACCGCCGTTGTTCCAAAGGTTGAGGAATTTAGAAAAAAAGTTTGTTGAAACTGGAAAAATAAGGAATCTTAAGGAACTTTCTAAAGCGAATCTAGATGAATTGAGGAATGTATGGAGGAATAAGAGGTCTTGGATTATCGCTAAGGAGATTGTCTCTTACCTATTAACTCTAAGCGAGGATGATAAAAAATCTCTTAGAGTATGGGCTAAAGGCGCTAACCTTGAAAATTGGAAGGAAGATCCTATAGAAGAATTAAAGGCGTAGGCTTGATTACTTTTCAGTATTTGAGAATGATGGGAGGTATCGATACGGTGATGCCGGATAAAATCGTTAAGAAGGTGATTAACGAGATTTTGGAAAAGGCTGGCTTGGAGCCTGTAAACGATGACATGGAACTTATAAAGAAAACTGAAGAAGTTGCTTTAGAATGCGGATATAAGCCAATAGAGCTATGTTGGATGACCTGGCTCATTCAGCCTGAAGGAAGAATGATGAGGATGGAGAAGTACTTCAGCATACTTTCAAAGATTTAAAAGCATAATGGGATTGTAAATGAGGTGCCCACAACTGCCGATTTAAACATTTTTAAAGAACATATAGATGAACTCATTAAAGACCATGTAGACGAGAAGATAACCGAACCTGAATTAAGAGAAAAAGCATGCAAAGTTTTAATACCGTTCTTGGCGGCGTATGCGCAAACAAATGTACATATGTGCAGAGAAGCCGTCAATTATTGAGAGAGTTGGAGAGTAGACGCGTGAAAGGCAGTTAAACTCTATATGCTGGATCATATGCACCTAGATGTCTTTAACGAGCCAACAGTCCAAGAGCTGAGGGCGGGCGGATACTACGAGGGGGCGAAGAAGATCGTTTTATGGCAGATAGTTCTTGGAAAACCGCTGAAAAACACTTGAGGAACTGGAAGAATAAAAATAATGCAAATTTCACTTGAGCTCAGAATCGGTAATTATAAATCTATGCTGTAGAAATTATGTGTATGCCTAAATGGATTCACCATAGTGGTGTTGCAGAGATTCTTTGTATACACCTTCTTGATAAAGAAATGAGGGATATAGATTCAATGCTTGATGGTATAGAAAAAGAATATGAGCATGATTTTTGGAAATACGATGCAACCCTTTTAAAGAACGTGCTTGCGCAAATACACGGCTCATATGGTGCTAATGGTGCTAAGTATTGCTTCCTTCACATTTTATTAGATACACTTCAAGCATTCATCGTAAGTGAGAGGACTAAAGAGACGCTAAGCGCCAGAATAATGAGACAGCATGCACCCATAATCGCTTTCGAAACAGCAATTGGTGTTCTGGAACGTTACATCAAGGATTACGTTCAGGAGCATTATGTAATTTTTGAGCAGTTCCTAAGTGAAATTAGAAGTAAGCAGAAGAAGATAACTCGAATAATTGGTGAATTGCCTGAAGTTAAAGCCCAGGTAGGAAGAATTGAGAAGTTTAAGTGGAAACGTGAAAAATCTGAGGAAATAGCCCGCAGGTATGGAGCTAAAGGCTTCTCTATTCCAATCTATACATCTTTCATACTGGAGCTATGGAATGATAGGAGAAGAGGAACCTTAACGAGGGAAGAGTAGACAAATAAAGTCCTAGCAAAATATAAAGAAGAGAAGTTAAAGGGACTAAATAGGGATTTCTCAGAAAAAGTCTATAACGACCTTATCAAATTGCGAGAGACCTCGGCTATATAAAGTAACTTAAATAAATATACGCGCTAAAAGTAACCTAAGTATGCTCCTGGGTGCTTAAATAGAAATCTTCTGATTCCTTTAATAATTTTTATGCTCACCTCATAACGGAATCCTTTTACACGCGACCTGCGTTACGAATGATTCAATACTACAAGTACATGCATAAATGGTGATCTTAAAGCGCGAATCCTTCAACATTTATCTTAATGAGATCAACCCTATTAACGCCGAGCTCACTAAGAACTTTATCGAGGGGTCTGGCTTTTACAATAATTGAGCCTAGACTTAAATCCATCTGTGCACATCTCTGATAAAAAGTTTTAAGCTGTATTCACTACTCCATACCTAAACTATATACGTATTTCCTCATCCTCGTACTTAATGATACTTTATGGAGGCGCGAAAAATCGTTTTCTTAATTGATAGGGTGCAAAGAAAAAAGGAGAGAATATTCTTAGTAAGAGTTGGTGATACTTGATTGAACCAGTTGTCTGAATATTTGAAGAGGATTGCGGTCTTTTCGCTTGATGTTAGTGGCGCATTTAGGGGTCTTAAAGATTTGGTTGGCAGGGGAATATTAGATTCACCGAACCATATGACCTATCGAAGAAGATAGGCGTGGACAGCAGCTTCCTTAGCAGCATTATTGATATGCTCCTTAGATATGGAATACTGCGTAGAAAAAGCGTGCATGAATTTGAATTCGCCGATAAGGAGCAGGTTCTAGAGACTATC
>JAWAZE010000042.1:0-8876 GCA_038817885.1 Bathyarchaeia archaeon
ACAACTTGGTGAATTTTATGTTGGAAGTTAAAGATTTAACTGTATATCGTGGCGAACTTTGCGTTTTTAAAGACCTATCCTTAAGAGTTTATGATGGAGAAGTTGTAGCGCTTCTTGGACCCAACTGTGCAGGTAAAACAACCCTACTAGAAACAATCGCTGGGATTATTAAGCCTTTAGCTGGTAAAATTTTTTTAAAAGGAGAAGATATTACAAATCTTCCTCCATACAAGCGTATATCTAGGGGAATAGGTTTCGTCTCTGGCAGAGAATACCTATTTCATAATATGACGGTTGAGGAGAATTTGGAGCTTGGAATGTATGCGTCTCCTGAAAAGAGAAACCTTAAGGAAGCTATGGAATGGGTTTTTTTAATCTTCCCACGCTTAAAAGTTCTTCGTAAAAAAGCGGTGAGCAAACTTAGTGGCGGTGAACAACAAATGGTTGCGATAGCAAGAGTGCTTATCAGAAGACCTTCCTTTCTTATGCTGGACGAACCTACTAGCGGTTTAGCACCCAAAGTAGTATCAGAAATTTTCGATACTCTTACCAAATTAAAAAAGCCTGGAATATCATTATTGCTTGTTGAGCAGTATATATCACGTGCATTACAAATTTCAGATAGAGCTTATATATTATCTTCTGGCAAAATCGTTCTTGAGACTGATGCAAAAGATCTGCTGAAAGAAGATAACAAGAAGATATTAATGCATTACTTTGGGTCTTCTGGTTTTTCCTAGCATTTTTATTTACTTAGTCTTACACCAAAAATGCCTTCTGGCTTATAGCAGATAAAAACTATCATAAGTACCCCCAATATTAGGAAATAGTATTCTGGGAAATTAAATATTAAGATCCTGGCTATTACTTGGATTATAGCTGTTCCTATGATAGGCCCAATAAATGTAGCTGCTCCCCCCATGATGGCCGCTATAAGTGGTTCAAAAGAGTAGCGCAGAGAAAAAGCTACTGCCGGCTCAATATAAAACATTCTAAGTATTCTTACCGAACCTACAGCACCTACAAAGAATGTGTGTAAGAGAAACATGGATATTTTATAAAATGTGGTATTTATCCCTATAGATTCTGCCTTAATCTCGTCCTGGCCGATGCAGGATAAAGCATATCCCCAGAAAGAGCGATGAATAATTAAAGAAACCAGTAAACCAGCTAGATTCAAAATTAAGAGAGAATAGAAAGCTATTTCGGCGCTTATTACTGGGACAAGGATGCCAGATGTCTCCCGTCCAGCAAATACAACATTTGCAAAAAAGTGTTGGAGAAACAAATTATAAATAAATGTTAATACGACAAAATGAAGACCTCTTAACCTTAAGGTAAGTAGTGCAATAGGTAGCCCAGCAATAACACTAAAAAGTCCAGAAATCATTATCCTCGCAGGAAGAGGCGCGGGGAAGAGAACCGAGGCGTAAGCACCTATCCCAAAGAAAGCCGCACCAGCCAAAGATGTATAACCAGTCAACCCGGAGAAGACAGCCCATGTTTGCGCTATTAATAATAGGCAGAAAAAGTCTTGGAAGAAGGATATCAGATAAGCGTTTTCAAGTAAGGGTATCTGGGAGAGAACAAGAAATATAACAACAATTAAGAAGAGCATGTATTTTGTGGACACCATTACTTACCACCTAGTAATCCTAAAGGTCTCCATACCAGCATTAACAATAACGCGGAGAAAACAATTAATTCCGCTATCCCTACTGATAAAAAGTAACCTGCAAAAACCTGGATGAACGAAATTATTAGAGCCGCTATCATAGAGCCTAATAAGTTTCCTAGGCCGCCTAAAACCACCATAATGAAACCTAAATATGTAAAGGATGCGCCAGCGGTTGGATGCAAGAGATAAAGCATACTTACTAGGGTTCCGGCTACTCCCGCCATCCCTAAGCCCCAGCAAAACGAGAAGCCATACATTTTAAAAATATCTATACCAAGTATAGCGGCGCCATAGGGTTGCGCCATTGTAGCGCGCATAGCTTTACCAATTAAGTGATATTTAAGAAAAAGATAGCAAGCCAGACTAGCCGCTACCGCTACTCCAAAAATTAAGAGCTTATCAAGTGGGATAACAACTGAACCAAAAATATTAACAGTTTCAGATAGGTACGTATAGGACTTTAATCCCCCGCCATAAGATATGATAAGAAGATTTTGTATGAGGTAAGAGAGACCAAACGCCACTAGAACAGAGCTTCCTTCAAGTTTTTCAGGGACTCTATAAATTTCAAATAATCTTCGAACTGCCGCTCTATATATTATTAAGCCTATGGCAATCATTAACAGAAAATTTATTGCAAGAGAATATAAGGGGATAATCTTGTATATAGAAAAGAGCGAAAATGTAATATAACCACTAGCTATGATAAAATCTCCATAAGCTACATTAAGATTTTTAGTAAGCCCATATTGAAGATTTAATCCAATAGCTATAAGTATATATAAACCACCAAGTAAAATTGCATTAATGCATAATTGAAAAAAGAGAGAAGATAATTGTGAGATCATTATTAGTCCTCCTCAGCCATTAAGATCCTGATCTTGGAACTCTTAGCTCAGTGGTCGCATACTTTAGAGGCCAAACAATCTCATGTTTACCCTTCTGAACTTGCATTATTAGGTGGACGGTCTCATAATTTATTCCTCTAGTAAACTTTACATAACCTACGATTGTCTCAAAAGATTCTTTATCTAAGGCTTCTTTAATCTTAAATCGATCTAAAGTGCCCGTTTTTTCGATGGCTTGCTCCCATATTTGGCAGATGGCATAACTCAAAGCATTTCCAATGATGGCAGGAGGCTTGTCATATTTTTTGTAATAAGAATCATAGTACTCTTTTGCACCTGGATATGGCATTTCAGGATGCCATACAGCTACACCGCAAATTCCCTCGCAGTACTCCTTAAATCCTTCAAGGAAGTCTGGAATTTGCGGACCAATTCCTACCACGAAGACTGGCGGGTCTAAGCCTACTTTAGGGGCTTGTGTAATAACTATCGCTGTATCTGCTGGTTCAGACCATGCGAAAACTATGTCAGGATTGGTCATTTTAACCTCGGTTAAAAGTGAAGTGAGATCGGTTGCAGCCGCAGGATACATTTTATCAATTACGATGTCAAAACCAGCCTCACGTAACTTTTCACGGTGATAGCTTGCGATTTCTATACCGAAGGCTAAGTCGTTATATATCAAGGCAACCTTTCTGAACCCATATCTGTCTCTAAGATATTTAAGCCAATCCATGAAGGCTGGGATAAGAGCATCAACCTGTGGAAGCAGGGAGTAGAAATATGGGAACTTGGTCTCCCTCTCCGTTAAAATTGTTGTTGAGTAACAAGTGCTACCAATAAGTGGGAATTTATATTCGCTTATAACTGGAGCGACAGCCAAATTGAAGTGGCTGCCCCAAGGTGGAAGTAGAAGGTCTACTTTATCCTCTGTTATTAGTTTCGTGTAAAGTTCGATTACTGTTGCGGGATCACTTCGATCGTCATACCACACAAACTCGACTGGAAGTTTCTTCCCATATTCGGGTACATATATCCCGCCTTTTGCAGTAATTTGATCTAACCATAACATATATTGCGTCTCATGAAGTAGGTAAGAGCCAACGACACCGTAACCAGTTTTAGAGAGAGTAAACCCTATTTTTATTGATGTTTTTGCTGGAACTGTTGGTGTTGGCGTAGGCGTTGGTGTCGGAGTCGGTGTGGGTGTGGGCTTTGGTGGTGTTGGCGTAGGCGTTGGTGTTGGTGCCGGAGCAGGAGCATAAAGCATATAAGCTGCAACAACAGCAACAACAACGACAACAACCACAACAGCGATAACAATAGCCTGAAGCCTAGTCAAAGCTCTACCCTTCATAAATAAACCTCCGAAAACTATTACCAAGTAAAAAATATAAGCGTTACGGTATTCCATAGATAGCAATTTCTCAAACCACTAGCTGAACTCTCTGAGAAGCTCTTCAGCATAATCAACCTGCAGCTCCTATGTTTCCGTAGGTACATAAATAATTTCTATTTACCGATCGCTATTTTCCTAAACGCGTAGAAGACTCCCTAAATATAAACATCTACAAACCAGAGCATGAGAGCATGTTATTATAATTATAAAATTGTTGTACGAGCGCTACTCTCCTAATAATTTTCACAGTTCAATCCTCATTTGCTAATAAAATTTATATATTTAGTAAAATACATTCCTTTAAAAAGGTAATCGTAAAGGAGAGATGGCTGGTGTTGCATGAGTCTGAGGTTGGTTTTGGTAGGGTTCTTGGTGATGGTACGCGGGTTTTGACGAACTGTACTGTTGGTGGTCCTGTCTTCGTTTATGTTAGGGGTGGTAGGATTGTTCGGGTTACGCCCATTGAGTTTGGGGTTGATGATGCTGAGTCTTGGGTTATTGAGGCTAGGGGTGGTGTTTTTAGGCCCCCGAGGAAGACCCTGCTAGCCCCTTATGTGTTTGCAGCCAGATCCAGGGTTTATTCTCCTGAGAGGGCTTTGTATCCGCTTAAGAGGGTGGACTTCGACCCGAATAAGCCGCCGGGAAAGAGGAACGAGGAGAGCAGAGGAAAATCAGGATACGAACGCATAAGCTGGGAAGAAGCATTAACAATAGTTGCGGGTGAAATAGAGCGGGTGAAGAGACAGTATGGTCCAGCAGCGATTGCGGCAACAGCATCATCCCATCATGAGTGGGGGAACATTGGTTACCGCCATAGCGCCTTCTTCAGATTCTTTAATCTTTTAGGGTTCACGTATATTGATCATAACCCGGATAGCTGGGAGGGTTGGCATTGGGGAGCGATGCACATGTGGGGCTTCTACTGGAGACTCGGGATTCCGGAGCAATATGATTTGCTGGAGGACGCTCTGAAGCACTGTGAGATGATAGTGTTCTGGTCATCAGACCCAGATTCAAACCGCGCTATAGGCTATCAAGGGTATGAATCCGCTCCATGGCGGCAGTGGTTAAAAGATCTGGGCGTGAAAATGGTCTTTATAGATCCTCACTTCAATTATACAGCCGCCCTATTCGCTGACAAATGGATTGCCCCCAGACCTGGAACAGATACAGCCCTTGCTCTTGCAATAGCCTATGTCTGGATTAAAGAGGGCACCTATGATAAGGAGTTTATTGAAAAACGTACATATGGGTTCGAGGAGTTTAAAAAGTATGTTCTTGGTGGGGAGGATGGTGTTCCGAAGACTCCTGAGTGGGCTGAGAATATATGTGATGTCCCAGCCCGCGAGATAAGAGCTCTGGCCAGAGAATGGGCCAAAAGAAGAACAATGCTAGCTGCGGGAGGGCTGGGTGGTTGGGGAGGAGCCTGCAGAGCTGCTTATGCGACAGAATGGACTAGGATGATGGTTGCCCTTGCCGCGATGCAAGGACTGGGAAAACCAGGAGTAAATATATGGAGCACGACCCAAGGAGCACCCTTTAACGCAAACTTCTACTTCCCAGGTTACGCTGAAGGTGGAATATCTGGCGATCCCCAAAAAACTGCCGCAATGTTTGAGCTTTTAGGCAGAGGGATGGCTAAGAAGCCGACCGCCTGCCCCATCCATGACAATCACCACATAGCTAGATTATTGTTACCAGAATGCATATTAAATCCTCCAGTGGAGTGGCGGGGAAGAGGGTTCTGTGGAGAGTCGATAGAGCATCAATTCAGGCTCTATAAATATCCTGCACCAGGTTATAGTGAGACAAAGCTACTTTATAGGATTGGTGGAGCTTATATTGGTACTATGACGGAGACAAATAGATGGGTTAGAATGTATCGAAGCCCAAAGTTAGAATTAGTTGTGAGCCAAACACTCTTCGTTAAGGAGCCTGATACAAAGTTTGCTGACATAATCCTCCCAGCATGTACAAACTTTGAGCGCTGGGATATAAGCGAATGGGCTAGCTGTTCAGGATATATTCCGCACTCATCATGCGGAACAAATCATCGCGTTATTGTCCTTCACATGAAGTGCATCGAGCCTTTAGGCGAGTCTAAGAGCGACTATCAAATATTTGCGGAGCTGGCTAAGAGACTGGGCTTCTATGATGAATTTACTGAGGGAGGCATGACGGAACTAGATTGGGTTAAAAGGATGTTCGACGTAACAGACGTGTCTAAATATATCTCTTGGGAGGAGTTTAAGAGGAAGGGCTACTTCGTTGTTCCGCTCCCGAAGCCATATAAGTCTACCCCAGCCCTCCGCTGGTTCTATGAGGGTAAACCTAGAGATACTCCCGATTGGGGTCCAGCTCCACGCGATTCTCCAGTAAATAAGGTTGGCTTAGCTACGCCCACTGGCAAGATAGAGTTTGTTTCCCAGTCATTGACGCGCTTCAACCCGAATGATAAGGAAAGGCCTCCAGTACCCCACTTCATTCCCTCATGGGAGGGTCATCTGAGCGAGAAAGCTAAAAAGTACCCATTACAGTTGATCACACCGCATCCAAGGTTCTCTTACCACACCCATTATGATGGTAAGGGAACATGGATAAACGAGATTCCTGAGCATAGAGTTCTTAAGGAGGATGGATGGTACTACTGGGTTATCAGGATAAATCCGAAAGATGCTGAAGCACGAGGCATTAAGGATGGAGATATTGTTAGGGTTTATAATGATAGGGGTTCGGTTCTATGTGTTGCAAGGGTTACTGAGAGGGTTAGGCCCGGAGTTGTACATGGATGGGAGTCCTGCAACGTTTATGATCCAATAGGCGAGCCGGGGGATCCAAAATCCATTGATAAAGGAGGCTGTCTCAATTTGTTGACACCGTCAAGTTTCATCTCTAAGAATGCTTGCGGTATGGCTCCAAACTCATGTTTAGTAGAGATTGAGAAGTGGGGTGAATAGAATATGGTTAGGAGGGCCCTTGTAATAGACATAAACAAGTGTAATGGATGCTATAACTGCTTCTTGGCATGCAAAGACGAGTTCTGGAACAATGACTATATGCCCTACTCAGCCAGCCAGCCTAGGCATGGCCACCGCTGGATGAACATCCTTATCAGGGAGAGAGGGGTCTACCCGCATGTTAAGGTAGCGTATATGCCGCTACCATGCATGCACTGCGAGGAGGCTCCATGCATCAGGGCAGCGAGAAACAATGCTGTTTACAGGAGACCTGACGGCATAGTTATAATAGATCCGGTTAAGTCTGTTGGTCAGAAACAGATCGTCGACTCATGCCCATATGGCGCAGTATACTGGAATGAGGAGAAGAAGATACCGCAGAAATGCACGCTATGCGCACACCTATTGGATAGCGGCTGGAAGGAGCCAAAATGCGTCCAGGCATGCCCGACAGGGGCACTAATATTCGGAGACCTAGATGATCCAAGCAGCGAGGTATACAGGTCCATTGCAACTGGGAGAGCTGAGCAATATAAGCCTGAGCTGGGAACAAGACCAAGAGCATACTATATTGGTCTATATAAGTATACAAAAGAGTTCATATCAGGAAGTATAGCGTTTAAGGACACGGATGAATGCGCGGAGGGGGTGAAAGTTACATTGACGTGTAAGGAAACCGGGGAGATAAAAACAGCTTACACAAATAACTTCGGAGACTTTGAGTTCGACGGGCTAAAACCGGGAGAATATATAATACAACTTGAATACCCAGGATACCAGCCAAAGACAATAGAAATAAAATTAGAAAAGAGCACATACCTAGGATACATATTCCTAGAAAGAAGATAAGCATCATCCCCTTATCTTTTTTATTTTTTTAAATAGAAAAGAGAAAATTACATGTGAAGCAAAAATTTCAGGGCAAAATTATTCCTATACAACGATTTTTGAGAACGGTAAACAGCACCAAATATTAATATGCTTCTTTCCCCCAACAATTTCTTAGTATGGGGACTAAAGAGGGATTTGAATAGTGGTCACATTATATCCAAGAGTAAAGTTGTGGCTTGTTAACGACAAAGACGAATCTGTCTTTGGTGAGGGCCTAGGGATGCTTTTAGAAGCAGTTGATAAATACGGCTCTCTTTTCGCGGCCTCATCACATCTAAATATGTCCTACAGATATGCCTTCCACAGAATTTTGCTTGCAGAGAAGCGCTTAGGCTTCAATCTGATTAAAAGACAGCGCGGTGGGGCTAGTGGCGGCCATTCTGAGCTTACAGCAGAGGGAAGGAAAATGCTTAGAGAGTATGAAAAAATTAAAAATCTTGTTGAAGAGCTCATTAAAACCTATAAATGTGAGCTCTAGATTGAAGATCCGCTTATTGCCAACGTTAGCGGTTTCGGGGTAGATAGGTTTGAATAGAGGTTGATTACTTATACTTCTCTGATGTTTAGAGATTACGAAGAACTGCTTAGACCGAAAGATGTGGCAAAGATATTCAACATCTCGGTTAAGACTCTTTGGGAGTGGCAGAAGAGGGGTATTATTAGGGCTGTTAGGCTTCCGACTGGTAAGCTCCGGTATCCTAAGAGTGAGGTTGAGAGGTTATGGAGGCAGTTAAAAGCTACGGGATCCCAGTAGAAGCTCCGAAGGATTTAATCGAAGAATACTTCAAAGTTAAGCAGAGAGCCTTGGAGCATATTTTCGCCCATGTAAGGTTTTCTAATAAAGCCCATCTAACCCTCAGTAGAGAGGATAGGAAGAAGCTTAGAGATGAGCTGCTGAAAGACTGGATGTTTCCAAAGCATTATATCAATTCAGCAATAAACTCCGTCATATGGCTTGTTAAGGCTGGATAACATTATATAATAGGGGGAAAGCTGAAGGTAAACCTGAGATAACTAAGAGGACAGTCTACATCAAGAACACGCTCTTCAGCTTCAGGAACGGTGTTCTAAAGATAAGCATAGAGCCCAATAAGCGTTATCTT
>JAWAZE010000043.1:0-8723 GCA_038817885.1 Bathyarchaeia archaeon
ATGAATTTCATCGAGGCTGAATCTCACTTAGGTACCCACGTTGAAGGCCCGCTGCACTTAAAGGATGGGCTTAAGTCGCTTACGGATCTGCCGTTGGATAAGTTTATGGGTGAAGCGCTTGTCCTCAAGTTTGAGGCCAATAAGCCGATAAAACCAGAGCATCTCGACAGGGTTAGGGATGAGGATATAGTGCTCATGTGGAGCCCTGGAGGAGCCTATATAACGCCTGAAGCCGCCGAATACCTTGTTAAAAAGCGTATAAAAATGCTTGGTGTTCAGGGTGTTCATCCAGATGATCCGAGGGCCTATCAACCCGGCTCAGGAGTTAAACCAGCGACGCATATGCTTCTGTTAGAAAATGATATACCGATAATTGAGGGGTTAATAAACCTAGATAAAATTGAATGCGAGCGGATCTTCTTCGTAGGGCTACCGTTAAAGATCGCCCGCCTAGATTCGTCTTGGATAAGGGCTGTAGCGTTTGAGCCAAAGAGTTAAACCGTAGGATATTATATTAGCGGCATGTGAGGGATATCTTTGATAGTAACCTGTGCAGGAATATTGGTTGCCGATATAATAGCTGCGGATTTGCCTAAAATCTCGGCTCCCGGCGAGTTAACTTTTACGCCTAAAGGTATTGAGGTTCATTTAGGCGGCCACTGCGGAAACGTTTCCATAGATTTGAGAAAGCTTGGTTTGAAGACTGGCGACGTAAGTTCGATAGGCGCCGTTGGCCACGACATTTTTGGCGATTTTATTGAGGGTGAGCTTAAAAGGCATGGTGTGGTAACCCATCTTCAAAGGGTTCCTGATGTTGGTACATCAAAGGATTTAATCCTTGTAGTTAAAGGCGAGGATAGAAGATATCATGCTGACAGCGGAGCCAACTTATTCTTGGACCCGGAATTCGTCCTCTCAATATTAAATGAGGAGCAACCGCTAATATTTTATGCTGGTGGAGTCGGCCTAACAGGTAGCTTTGACGATCAGCTACCTGAAGTATTGAGGAAAGCTAAAGATTTAGGCGCCTTAACTTTTGTTGATCCAGTTACACCATACATGCGTGAGTGGAGCTTTCTGATTCCGGCGATTAAGTGGGCCGATATATTTCACTGCAATGCCCACGAGGCCGAGCAGATAACTGGAAGAAAGAACCTCTATGAGGCATGCGAATCCCTAATTAATATGGGAGCCGACATGGCTATTATAAGCATGGGAGATAAAGGGCTTATCGCGAGAACTAGAGAGAATATTTTTGATCTGCTGGCTTTTAAGGTCCCAACTGTTGATCCCACAGGGGCGGGCGACGCCCTCTGCGCCGGCGTGATAAGTGGGCTTGTGGAAAAGTGCGGCCACAGGAGATGCGATGTGGCGAACTTATCGGTGGACGATATTATAGATATTCTTATGGTTGGTGAAGCCGCCGGAGCCGCGTGCGTAACAATGGTTGGGACAACGACTGCTGTAACAAAAGAGAATGTTAAAAGAATTCTTGATGAGCAGGGCGCATATTTGAGGCGTAACGTTAAAGTTTCTTCAGCCAAAAAGTAAATGTCGATATCAGCATGGGTGAAGAGAAGCCTCTAGTAGAATCCTATTGCATTAGAGTCCCTAGGAGTTTAGGAGAGAAAGCTATAAGCGCAGTGGCTAGGCTTGGCCTCCTAAATAAGGATTTGAAGGTGCTTAAGGTTGAAGCGTACTTGCTTGTGCCGCTTAGAGAGAAGCCTTCAGAGGAGCAGGCCGCTAATATACGTGGGGAAATCGGGGAATTTGAGATTTTAATCTCAAGCTTTCCGAAACGCGAGAAGCAAATTAAAAGTTTAATCGATTTCCTAGAGGATAAGCTGCCGCCGCACCTTTTAGCGAGCCTTCCAAGATCAATAGATTTCGTAGGCGACGTGGCTATCCTAGAGATCCCCGATGAGCTTGAAGGCTATAAGAATCTGGTTGGGGAAGCCGTTTTAAAGGTGTTTAAACGCGTAAGAACTGTTCTCGCCAAGTCCAGCGCGGTTAAGGGGGATTACCGTGTCAGGGAATATGAGCTCATAGCTGGTTCAGCGAACACTGAAACGGTGCATAGGGAGCATGGATGCAAATACTTTCTTGATCCAAGAAAAGTTTACTTTTCGCCTAGACTATCCTACGAGCATTATAGGGTTGCATCCCAAGTCGCTAAGGGCGAAACCGTCGTAGATATGTTTGCTGGAGTCGGCCCATTCTCGATACTGATAGCGAAAATTCGAGAAAAAGTGACAGTTTACTCAATCGACATAAACCCGGACGCTGTAGAATTCTTGAAAAGAAACATTTACGCGAACAATGTTCATGGAAAAGTTATTCCGTTTCTCGGCGATGCGAGAGAGATCATTGAGAGCAGGCTGCGCGGGGTAGCGGACCGAGTTATAATGAACCTTCCAGAAAAAGCGATAGAGTATGTTGATGCAGCGTGCACGGCGCTTAAATCTTCGGGCGGCGTCATTCATTACTATAAGATTGCTGGCGGATCAGATGTTTTGGAGCGCGTGAAGAGAAGGCTTATTGAGGAGATAGAAGGGTCTGGAAGAAGCGTGGAGGCGCTGCTCTCAGAGAGAATCGTGAAGGAGGTTGCGCCATACAGGTGGCATATAGCCGTAGATGTGAAAGTAAAGTAAAATAGAGAAAACGCACAATTTTATAATAGCGCGGTATTGGTTGACGCGGATAAATGCGCATTAAAGTTTTCACCGATGAATCCTTATGTAGGAAGTGCGGCTTTTGTAGAACGGTCAATAGATGCGTTAACCCTCGCTGTGTGGGTTGCCTATCATGTTATTTTGCATGTCCCTATGAGGCAAAGAAGATTATTAGGGATGAGAACGGGGACAGACAAATCATTAAGATAACGGTTGACGGCGTTCAATGTAATGTTCCAGAGAACATAACTGTTAAAGAGGCTTTAAGACTAATTGGATACGAGGTTGGAGTCTATCCTGATGAGGGGCGCATTTAAGTGCCATGTAGATTGGGCGGCTGCTGGGCATGCATGGTTATAGCTGATGGAAAACCAGTTAGATCATGTATAACAGACGTAAAAGACGGCATGACCATTGAAACGAAAACTGGTTCAATGCCCCCGCTAAGGATAATTCATTGTCCTGAGCCGCATTCTGTTGGCGGTAAGGCGACCCCGTGGACCGAGGGGAAGGGGACAAGATATATTGAGGTTGCTATATGGGCGGCTGGCTGCAATCTTAGGTGTCGGAGCTGCCAGAATTACAGCGTAACATACGATAATTCTTCGGAGCCTTTGACTCCTGGAGAGGCTGCCGTAAGATTAACTTATTATAGGAGACTTTATGGCGTTAATGGTTTAGCGATTAGCGGTGGAGAACCCACATTAAATAAACGCTGGCTCATAGAGTATTTCGCGGAGCTCAGGAGACTTAACCCGGACAAGAAGGCTAGGTTGCACCTTGATAGCAATGGCACTCTGCTAACGCCCTCATACATTGACGATCTTGTTGAGGCTGGAGCAAACAATATTGGTGTTGAGCCGAAGGGCATTCGCCTAGAGACCTTTATGAACATAAGTGGTATAGAAGACAGAGCGCTTGCCGAGCGGTATTTAAAGACCAGCTGGGAGACCCTAAAATACCTTATAGACAAATATAAGGATGGGGTTTACATTGGGGTTGGCATACCCTATAACCCGGCTTTCATGGGGTTTGATGAGCTTTTTGAAATTGGCGAGAAGATATTTTCCATGGATTCATCTGTCCAAGTATGCGTGCTAGATTATTTTCCGACATTTAGGAGGAGGGATACGAGGAGACCTAGCTATAGGGAGATGTTGAAGGTTAAGGATATACTGAATGGTGTGGGATTGAAATGCGTGATCGTTCAAACAGCGATAGGTCATGTAGGGCCATGATCGCTTTAAAAACCGCCATCATCTGCCCAGCCATGGAATCTTTAATGTTAGGATTTGTGGTGAGTGGATACGGGTAACCTCGTTGATATTGCCGAAAAATTCATGTGGGAATTCGCCTATCAGACGGGGCTTACATCGGATCTGAGGCCTAGGCGCTATCTATGGACCGATTCATTTGCTGTATGCAATTTCATTGAACTTTACTATCGGAAGAAGGATGAAAAGTTTATGCGGATGGCGCTTAAGCTCGTTGATCAAGTACACTTTGTGCTTGGAAGACACCGTGAAGATGACCCTAGATCCGGCTGGATAAGCGGCTTAAGCGATGAGGAGGGATTGAGGCATCCAACTGTAGGCGGCTTAAGGATAGGTAAACCTCTGCCGGAGCGAAAGCCGGATGAGCCGTTTGATGAAGTCTTGGAGTGGGAGCGTGACGGGCAATACTACCATTACTTAACAAAGTGGATGCATACGCTTAATGTCGTCGGCAGAGCCACGGGATGTTCCAACTATTATGTGTGGGCTGTTGAGCTCGCTAAAAGGGCGCATAGAGCGTTCGTATATGAGGCGGCTGATGGGCGAAAACGCATCTACTGGAAGATGAGCGTAGATCTGTCATGGCCACTGGTTTCCTCTATGGGTCAGCTTGACCCGCTCGACGGGCTTATCACCTACATGGAACTGCAAGCATCGGCATCAGGCAACTCAGCGGCGCCGAACCTCATCGAGGAGATTAAAGATATGGAGAACATATGCAGCGAGATGGTTTGGGTAACTGACGACCCGCTTGGCATTGGCGAGCTACTCATATGCTCCTATAGACTTGCCGACCTTATTGCCAACGGGCATTCTAATCATCTAGATCTTTTAGTAAACATTGTAAACGATTCCCTATTAAGCCTAGAATTATACTTAGCCAGCGGATCAGTGAGGTTGCCAGCTAACATGCGGCTAGCTTTCCGAGAACTCGGCTTATCCATTGGTCTTAAAGCCGCCATTAAACTCAGGGAACTTGTGGGAAGAAATCAAAGGCTCTCCGAAAACATTGATCTCGCCTCGGCCACAAGAGATTTATCGGGCTATGTCTGGCTAGCTAGCAGGATAGATGATTTCTGGCTTAATCCAAAAAACAGGGAAAACCAAACATGATTAGAACACAAAGATATAAACACGGTTATGTTGGCAACGAGCTTAATCCCGGACGCTTTTCTAGGATTGGTTGGAGATAAGCGAAAGCCGCCTTCTTCAACTACCTTCTTCAACTAAATGATATAGGTGAGACGCTAAAACATTATTAGCGGTCTGAAAGATAATGTTGAAAAAATAGTGGGGCCAGCGTGGTCAAGCGGTACTCTGGTCTGAGTTAAACCTCGCTCTTTAATCCGCTTATCATCTCTAAGTATTGCTTAAGTTTACCGAATATTTCATTTGCCTTTATCTCTTCGGCGCTCTCCGGCAGCATAACTTGATATTTTCCCTGCCCAATGTCTCTGAGAATGAAGTATTTTTTGCCAAATTCAAAATAGATGAAGTCTCTGCCGATCTCAATATCCCATTTCTTTGTTTCTTCCGACATACGAGTTCACAAAACTACTAAATATTAGCCATTATTAAAGATTATTTTTCCTTAAGACCTGCTTTACAGTTTTTCTAGAACTATTTTAAGCGCTTTAATATAGTTGTGCTCTCTCAGCTCTTCCAGCACCCTATCCACGCCGGTTTTTTGAAGCCCCTCAACAATTCCTCTTACATTACTAATGCTCCGGCTTATAGCCTTAGCTGGGTCAACCCTAGAAGGATACACATCCATGAATATCCATTCGCTGTACCCCACTTTAATCATCCAAGCCAATGATTCAATGAAATGCCAAAAGTTAATGGACGCTGGGATTAAATCCCAGTCCCAGTCTCTAAAATTATCGTTTAAATGCACGCTGAATAACCGTTCTTCTTGAGCCGCTAAACATATTGCTTCAGCCGGATTTTCTCCGGCTAAAAGCGAATGCCCAATATCTACAGTAACGCCTAGGTTTTCAGCCCCCACTTTCTCGCAAACCCAGAGGGCTCTGCCGACATCAGATATATAGATGTTCGCTCTAGGCTCCCTCCTCTTATACTCTAGAGATATCCTTACGTCGGATCGATATGAGCAAACCTCTTTCAGGCAGTTTATCAGCCAGCGCCAAGCTTTAGAGTAATCCTCCTGAAAAAGATAGTCATATCCGTCTCCCATTGGACACAAATTTACGAGTGAAACCCCCATTTTCTTAGAAGCATCCATGCAATCCTTAATGTGCTCTACGGCGAGCTCCCTTACTTTATGATTAGGAGAAGCTATCGAGCCAGTTAACCATTGCCGGTCTCTACTTAAATCAACCGTGAAATGCGAGAAGCCAACCCCATATTTTTCCAGCAGATTTTTCAGCGGGGCTACATCCATTGAGAGGTAGTAAGTTACGCTAACCCCATCCAAACCCTCTATTTCTGACGCTACTTTAACCATTTCCTCTAGGCTAAGCCTTTCCCCATACTCGCAGAAGCGGTCTCTATGTAAGCCAAAGGCCCCTAAGGGAACAGAATACTTATACATCAAGCCGACCACCAAAAGTTCTATTAAAGGTTACCGACAATTAATCTTTAATGAAGATGAAGTTTTAATGGTGCCACGTATGGGTAAAAGAGCGCGTATAGCCACAATCTGCCAAGCAAATAATTTCTACAGCACCATTAAAGGGAATCTTAAGCATGTTATGAATCTGCTGGAGATAGCGCTTAAAAATCAAGCGGATTTAGTATGTTTACCGGAGGCTTTCGCATCAGCATCCGTTAACAAACCCATTAAGGAGATCGCTGAGCATCCGCCTGGACTGATCACTGAAAGTGTCAGTAAAAAAGCGAGGGAATACGGCTCCTATGTGATCTGCCCCCTATACACGAAGAGGGATGGAAAAATATGGAACTCTGCGGTTATCATAGATAGGTCGGGAGAAATCTGCGGGATCTACGATAAGGCGCATCCAGTCACATCGTCAAGCGATTACACAGTGTTTGAGGATGGCGTGATGCCCGACAGAGAGGTTCCAGTATTTGACTTAGATTTTGGGCGGATTGGCATACAGATATGTTTTGACATAGGTTTCCCTGAAATCTGGGAGGAATTGGCGAGAAAGAACGCTAAAATGGTTGTTTGGTGCTCCGCTTATAACGGAGGTTTTGCTCTGCAGGTTTACGCTTACCTCCACCATTATTATGTTATATCTTCCGTTAGAACCGATAAATCCAAGATAATAGATCCTTTGGGAAACATCCTTGATGAAACAGACGCATTGAAAAACATTGTAATGCGTGACATAAACCTAGACTACGTGGTTTCACATTATGACTTCAATTACAGCATACCGGACAAACTGATGACGCTGTATCCAAACCGCGTGGAGGTACGCTCAAAAAGAGACGACGCATTATTCCTCGTAGAGCCGATAGATCCAAACATATCGACCGAGCAGCTTAAGAAAGAGTTTGGCTTCGAATCAGCTTGGGAATACTATCAGAGGCACAGAGCGGCTTACGCATATATTCATCAGGGTAAAAGCCCTCCACCACAGAGCGCAGCTCATGGAGATCGCCCCCAATACTCAAAGGTGGCAAATGATTTTTCTCCCGCACCATAGCAAAGCGATTAAACCTAGGTTTTCACCTTCTTTTCTGTTTTTCTTCATACTAAAAAGGTATTTTAGGTATACGGCACTATATTCTTATTCAAATCGGCGGGTGAATCTTTAGATGAATTCAAGAGAGCGCGTGCTGGCCGCTATAAACCATGAGATTCCCAATAGAATCCCAACGGATATATGGGCCACCCCTGAAGTTTGGAGTAATCTCAAAGCGTATTTTGGTGAAAACGTCGATATTATGGAAGCCTTACATATAGATGGCATAATGTGGATGTCGCCTAAATATATAGGTCCAAAATTATCTGTGGATGAAGGGTGGAAGATTGATTATTGGGGTATACGATATAAATTGGTTAACTATGGGCTGGGAGCATACGAGGAGCCTGTTGGCCCACCCCTAGCATACGCAAAGACTATAAGGGATTTAGAAGCATATCGGTGGCCTAAGGTTGACTGGTTCGACTTCTCAGAGATGTGGGAAGAAGCTAAAAGGGTTCGCCGGGAAAGAGTTGTTGGGGCAGGCTACGTGGCAGTATTCTTTCAGCATTGCCTTCTGAGGGGTTTCAAAAACGCTCTACTTGACCCAATTTTGAGACCTGAATTCACTAGGCGTCTATTAGATCTAATATCTGATTTCCTTTATGAACTGCATCTCCGCATGTTTGAAGCATGTGATGGACTTATAGATGTAACCCAGGTAACAGATGACTTCGGCACCCAGAATGGCCCCATAATAAGCCTGAAGGTTTTCCGCGACTTCTATCGGCCACACATGAAAAAATTTATAGATTTAGCCCACAGCTTCGGGATAAAAGTTTTTCATCATGATGATGGAGCAATACGAATATTTGTACCGGACTTGGTGGAGATGGGCATAGACATATTAAACCCGGTGCAATGGACATGTCCAGGAATGAATCTTGAAGAATTGAAGACGGAGTTCGGCAAACACCTATGTTTCCACGGCGGAATGGATAATCAACGCATACTATCCTTCGCAACGCCAGAGCAGGTTAGAGCCGAGGTTAGAAGGTGCATAGATACATTGGCGTCGGATGGAACAGGATATATTTTGGCACCATGCCACAATATACAGCCAGTATCGCCGATAGAAAATATAATAGCAATGTACGATGAAG
>JAWAZE010000044.1:0-8676 GCA_038817885.1 Bathyarchaeia archaeon
CGAAACGCGAAATAAGCGCTAGCAGCAACCACGATAACTATCACAACTATAGCCACAATAATAGCCTGCACCCTAGTGATGGCGGAGCCAAATCTGAAAACCACGCGACTACAACCTCCTTATACAATTCATAATATGAACTGCCGAAAAATGATATTTAAGACTTACCCATAAACAACTAAAAATTCTTACTGAGAGTCAATTATTAAGCGTGAAATTAAGATTTTCTTGAAGTTAAATTTAAGAAAGATGAAAATTGTCTCTAATGTTAATTCTTCATTAGGTCCCCTTTGGATAGTTTGAAACTAGATCATATCTTTATGTTGCTTTCATCTTAGTTTCAACTTTGTTTTTTATCAATCTTTCTTTAACAAAATCCTTCAACATTAAAATGACATTCACAATAGTAAAAGACTTAGGCCTGAAAAAGTAAATATGCTTTAGAGATCGCATATTTAATATTTTTGTCTAAAAAAGTGCAAGAAGTAAGGGTTTAAGAAAATTTTGGGATGAAAGGCGAAATAAAAATCGCCAAGATTAAAGATAGAAATCCTACCAATACGGCCAGTAGGGCACCTACAAATAGAGGTTTAGCTCCGAGCTTGGCTATTTGCCGGAACTTTACTTTTAATCCAACCCCCGCGAAGCATAGTGCAAGTAAGAATTTGAAAACAACTTCTGATAAAACCGATTTAACTACGATCCAATCAAAGCCTAAATATTTAGTTTGTGGAGTGTAAATATCAAGGAAAGCGCAACAAAATGATAATATAATAAATACAATGCCATAAACGGGAAGAACAACCTTACTTTTACCTCTAATGTTGGTGTCCTCTAGTTCTGCTTTTCTCTTAAAAAAGTATGTGGCTAAAAGAATCATTGGACCTATCATGAAAATGCGTATAGCTTTCACAAGTAAGGCCGGGCCTGATACGCCAAGCGCGCCTCCGGCTGCCGCAACTTGAGCCACCTCATGAATACTAGATCCAACCCATATGGCATATGAGTATAGGTTACGCTGAAGCCACTCGCCAACCACCGTACTTGTGTACAGAAAAGGATATGCAAACATCGCGATTAAACCGAAGAGAGTGATGTATGCTAACGCTAATCCCATTTCTTCCTCTTTCGCATTTATCGCTGGTCCTGTAGCCGCAATAGCTGAAGCCCCACAAATACTTGTGCCAACTCCTATCAACGTTGCTAATGAATTACTTAAGCCAAATTTTCTTCCAAGCCAAAGACCAAAAAAGAAGGAGAAGAACACTATTATAATTGCATTTAAAATGCCCATTCCAACTTGAAGCCATACGAGAGCACTCGTTACAATTCCCAACGCTGCAATAACCCCTTGCAGAAAACTTCTAGCGCAAAAATTAATTCCTGCCGTTAAATGTTCAGGTAATTCCACAAGATTAGTGATGATTATGCTATAAATAAAGGCCCACATTAAACTGCTTATCGGTTTATACATTAGTGAAGTTATGAATGAAATAATAGCTATCCCAGCACAGAATGTAACACCTGACCATAAGTCGGTCGAACTTCCTTTACCCATTGCGGTCACCAACTAAATTTCTTTAACGCATATTCACAGGTTATTTTTCCTCGAATTCTGGACCTAGCAGTAATTGTATGGATAAAGGCAGAAATAATTTTATTGCTTTTTGCGGGCAATCTAAAGCGCAGGCGTTACAATGCCAACATTCATCTGGATAATTTACTTTAGGAACTTCCCCCTTCTTTGACCCATAGAACACGTCCTGCGGGCATATTTCTACGCAGATATGGCAGCGGGTACACTTTTTCTCATCGATCACAGGCGGCACTAACACATACCTCCTTTAATTCTTCTCGGGTTCTCCCAACGAAGCGTGATCTGACCGTTAGCTTTCTTCATTATAAGTAATTTGGCTAATTGTGGATTTGGTTTAGGAAAATCTATTCGGAAATGATATCCCCTACTTTCCTTTCTTTCAGCCATAGCTATAAAAGTTAATTCAGCAATATCAAATAAGTTTAAAACTTCTAAGCAGCGCATTAATTCGTGCATATTTTCTGCATAGGCAAAACGAGCGAATTTATTCTTAAATCTTTTTATATGTTTTAGTCCAGCTCTAAGCGTAGTTTCAGCTCGAATATCGCCCGCATAGTCTATCATAATTTGGTTAAGAGCTATGTTTGCATCCTGCCATTTAATATATGGAGCTTTCCTATTTAAAATTTCATGGTACATCTGTTTCGTTCCATCTATCTGCTTCCTTATTATTTCTATGTCAGTAAGTTCAGTACTTCGTGCATATTTAGCTGCTTCCTCTCCCCCGATCCACCCACTTACAGCTGCAGCTGTTATGTCGGCCATAAAAGTTGGCGCCCACTTTCTTTCAGCCGAGGTCGCCGCAATATCATGTCTTGGATATTCGCAGTATAAGCCGGGTATCGTTGTTTCACATTTAGACGTAACTCTTACATGTAGCTGACTTTTGTAGCCGTACATCCCCCACTCAATCCTTGTCGTTCTTAGATCAATCCCCTCACTTCTCATGTAATCAACCAACGCTGAATTACCCTCGTTCATAAGCCCCCACATCATATATTGAAGATCGTCTTCAGGCATTCCTCTGCCATCTAAATAAATTGGACCCCTTCCACTTTTCCAAACGCTTTCAGCAGCCTCCTGAGTTAGTAACGGAGGACCTGTTATTCTATTCGGTTTACCTAAATATGGGGGTATAAACTCATTACCATAGGCATCTGTTATGATGCCAATCCAAGTCCCTTGCCCACATCTACAAAAGTATCTAACTCCTCTATGTCTTCTAATGAACTCTGCACCTGTAACTTCAGCCCCAGCTCTATATGCTGAAATTTGTCCATCTCCAGTATTGCTTGGGTTATTATCAGTGTTAAAAAGTGTTCCGCCAACTATTGATGGATATAATCTTTCAATTAGATTATATGCGTTTCCAAGGAAAATGCTCTTTGCAAGAAAAACATATACTTCAGGCTCGCGGGTAGAGACGCCAACGGCGCCAGCTATCCGACCATTGTTAACCAGCAACTCATGAACCATAACTCGGTTTATTACTTCTATTTCCCTTTTTTGAGCCTCTTTCATTAAGATGCGCTTTTGATTTTGTCCCTCATACTTTATCATAAAGCCCGGATATCCCGGTTTCCTATGCCCAACAAATTCAAATTCTCCTCTTGGTTTAACAGGTATACCGAAATCTTCCCACAATTTAAGAATTTTGGAGCTTTCTGTCCAAATAGTTCGTACTATATCTTCGTCCTCAAGATCACCAATTCCTAAATAAGGGTCTATGCTTGGACCATGTATTTCTGGGATGTAAACTTGGAAATGATCACACCCAACACCTGCGCAGCCGCTTCGCTCAATATTTTGTTTATCAACAACAACTACATTTACGTCAAAGTCACTTGCTTTAATCGCAGCCATTAATCCTGCGATCCCCCCACCAACAATCAAAACGTCACACGTTATTATTCGTTCAGTTAACTTGTCCATCTTAGGCGCTCCTTCCAAAACGATGATATTTTATAATTTAATTTTTTATTCATTAATAAAATTTTGCATATTTCCTTAGTTTATTCGCAGGGTTTTGAGATTCATCAGCAGTATATAGAAAGGGGTTAGAACCATAATAAGGTTTCTTTGCTCATTATGCTATTATACGTAGTTAGGAGTTAAAAAACGTGATTATGTTATTTAAACTAAAAGTTTCCGTTATATTCTTAAACATTTATATTTACTTGAGTGTAATCTCTCTATATAATATGGCCTAAATTAAATGAGTGGTGTCCGCCATGATAATAGACTTTTCAGCGCATATAATACCGCTAGATGTTGGTAAAATTTTAGCAAAGAAACCTTATTATGGTTCAATTGGAGAGGGGGGAAAATATCAGTTTTTATACCCGCCTGAGAATGCAGATCCTAAGCACAGATTAGAGATTATGGAAAAATTTAGGGTTGATATGCAACTATTGAGCCCAACATCACCTATATTGCTGGGTTTTGGCAAAAAAGACGCCTTAAAGATAGCTAGGCTTTCAAACGATTATATCAGTGACCTTTGTAGCAAGTATCCTGGTAAGTTCATAGGTTGCGCATTGATATCTTTATTAGACGTTGAAAGTGCTTTAGAGGAATTGGATAGAACTATCAAAGACCTTGGATTTAAATGTGTAACTATAAGTACGAACCAGAATGGAGGGGGATTAGATTCTGAGGATTATTATCCTTTTTATGAAAGAGTTGCTAAGTATGATATACCAATATTTTTACATCCAACCCATTGGGAAAACTATCCGCTAATTGATATGGAAAGGGGCTGGAGGTTCCTCCATATTTTTGGATGGCCATTCGATACAACTCAAGCCGTTTGGAGACTAATATTTGGGGGAGTCTTAGACAAATTTCCAACATTAAAAATTGTTACTCATCATTTGGGTGGGATGCTCCCCTACTATAGTTGTAGACTTGTTACTGGCATCGAATCTATTCAATCGCTCTTAAAAGTGAAGCTAAATAGGCATATTGAAACTTACTTTGAACAGATATATGGTGACACAGCATTAGATGGCGGTCCCCTCGGAGCTTTAATTTGCGGTTATGCCTTCTTCGGATCCAATAGAATGTTATTTGGCTCAGACTACCCATTCGGTCCACCTGAGAGGTTTATCGGAGAAAATATCGCTGGAATAAAAGCTATGCCGATATCGAAGGAAGAGAAAGAAAAGATTTTAGGGAAAAACGCGGCGAAGCTACTAAAACTAAAATACGCCTAATAAAGGGTATAGTATCCTAATACTATAAAAAAGATAAGAGGGTTAGAGGAAAACTTAGGACAAGCAGAAGACCATGCTGGTAAACCTCTACAATTTTGGTGAAATTTCTTCGTCATTTGAAAATATAGTAATAGGATAAGAGATTTCATAATAGCGCACTAATAATGATGCAATGGGAGTGGTGTAGGTGATGGCGTAGGCTGAAAAAGGAAGAATGTTGGATAAATGACGTTAGACTGGAAAATCGTTAACCAACATAATAATACTAAAGATCATTGGATATATGAAGTCTTTTTACAAAAACTTGGACAAATGTGTTATTAAACTGGTGGCTTAAATTTTAGTTTTAGCTTAGTAGCTACGAAGCCCCAAAGACCCTGCGGGAACACCATCAAAAACACTAAAACAATTATTCCTTGTAGTAAAAGGCTCAGACCTATATACTGGGACAGAACATATATAAGCGCAACATATATGGCACTGCCAACAACTGGACCGGTTATTGTGCCTACGCCACCTATAACTGATATGAAAACCAAGCTTGTTGTCCACAAAATGTGAAAAGCAGACACGGGTTCAAGATATGGATGAAAAACTGCGTAAATTGCTCCTGCATAACTTGCTATTAAAGAAGCAAGAATAAAACATAAAGCCTTGCATTTGAAGGAACTTATCCCGAGCGCGGAAGAAGCGTCCTCATCTTCCCCAAGGGCTCTTAGTCCAAATCCGAGTTTTGAATGATAGAGGTAATATATTAAGAAAATTGAAAGCAAGGCTAAGATTAGAGCAGGATAATAAATTATTGATGCAGCAATACCATATGCGTTTCTAAATATTAATCCCATTCCGGCGCCAACAAATTCCCAACCAGTAAAAATTAATTTTATAACTTCGGATGCTAGCATAGTGCCTATTGCGAAGTAGAACCCACGTAATCTTAAGAGCGGGAATGAGAGTAAACATGCTAACCCGCATCCAATTAATCCTGCAATTAATACACTGACCCATAGTTGAAGCCCAAAATACATACATAAGACAGCCGTTGAATAGCCGCCCACACCTATAAACATCTGCTGTCCTAAGGAAACTATTCTAGCGTGCTTGGCCATAAAGCTCCAAAATTCTGCAATAGATATGTATAGAAGGAATAATATTGAGGCATTAGTTAGAAAGCCTCCTGCCCATAACGGTAATGTTATCGAAATTAATAGTAATAATATTGCTGGAATGAAGCCCTTGTTTATATGGATCATACTCTACCACCGAAAATCCCTTGTGGTTTAATGGAAAGAATGACTAGTATTAATAAATAGCAAACTACTAGCTGAAAACGCGAACCAAAAAAGAGACCGCTTAGGGATAATGCTTCACCCATTATGATGCCTCCAACGAGTGAACCTCTCAAGCTCCCCCAACCGCCCATAACAATAACGCCAAAAGAAAGTAATACAAATGTTGGACCAGTGTCTGGATAAAAAGTAAAAGTCATACCCAGTAATACGCCCGAAATAGCGGTTACAAGAAAAGCTAGTCCTGTTGCAAAACAGTAAATAGCTTCGGACTTTATTCCAATTATTTTTGCAGCTCTGGGATCAAAGGGAACTGCTCGCATAGCTTTACCCAGATATGTCTTTTTGAAGAAAAAATATATGACAACAAATACGACTATTGATGAAATGAAGGCTATTAGAAATCGTGGCGATGGATTTAACCCAAAAATCCTAATGCTTGTAACTAAGTATGGAGGAATTAGAGTTCTTGCATCTGCCGTAAACACTAATAGCAACAAATTTTGGATAAGAATGCTTAAAGCAAACGTAGAAAGTGCTGGATAATAAAATCCTCCTCTGGGAATCAGCCTATTTACTATAAACCTTTGTAGAAGGTATCCTATTACAAACATTATAGGTGCAACTATTACCACGCTTAAGAAGGGATCTATGCCTAAGAAAGCTGTTATCGTGAACGCCAAGTATGCGGCTAGAATTGCGAAATCCCCGTGTGCAATATTTATTATCTTCATTATTCCAGCTAGCACGGATAATCCGAATGCTGTTAAAGCGAAAAGTCCACCAAGAAACAAACCATTGACTATAAAATCTATTAAAGTTAGTATATCCACATTACTCCTCTCCTAAGTAAGCCCTTCTAACTCTTATGTCATTGAGAAGTTTCTCAGAGGGCCCGTCGATAACAACTCTGCCATGTTCTAATACAAGAGCTTTATCTGAGTTTTCTAAGGCATAGTCCGCATACTGTTCGACAAGAAGCACAGTTATCCCTTCGTCGCGAATTTTTTTAATTAATTCATATACTTTTAATATGATCTTAGGTGCAAGGCCAAATGAGGGCTCATCTAAGATTAAAAGAACTGGTCTTGACATTAATGCCCTCGCTATTGCTAGCATTTGTTGTTCCCCACCACTCATGGAACTTGTGAGTTGATTCTGCCTCTCCTTTAATATGGGAAATAAGGCAAAAACCCATTCAAGTATATCATTAATATTCTTCCTTGTTTTCGAAACATATGCTCCTAGCTCAAGATTTTCTTTTACGGTCATGTTGCCAAAAAGCCCTCTTCCTTCTGGCACTATACTTATTCCTAGTTTAATTATTTCAGGGATCGAAAGCCCATCTATTCGCTTTCCAAGGAAGGTTATTGAACCTGTTCTTGGAACGAGTTCACCTACTATAGTTCTGCATAATGTCGTTTTGCCAGCCCCATTTGGACCGAGTATTGCAACCGTCTCGCCTTTATCCACCCTAAAAGATACATTCCAAAGAACCTGAAGATCACCATAAAAAACATTTATCTCATTAACTTCCAACATTACGCATCACGCATCAAATTACCCATTTTTCTCCGAGATACGCCTCTATTACTTTTCGATTACAAGTTACCTCTTCAAAGGTGCCCTCCGCGATTTTTTCACCATAATTTAATACCAGGACTCGTTCAACAACGCCTCTCAGGGCTCTCATGATATGCTCAACCCAAAATACCGTTATACCGAAATCATCTCTTATTCTTTTTATGAGTTCTTTTGCTGCAATAATTTCTTTCGGATTTAAACCACTTAAAGGTTCATCAAGTAAAATAATTTTTGGCTTTGTAGCCAGCGCCCTAGCTATCTCAAGCATTTTCCTTTCACAAATATTCAGCGTGCGTGCTGGAAGATCTTTCTTCTTATCTAGACCTACAAATTTTAAATACTCCAAGGCTTCGGAGCGACTTTTAATTAAGTTCTCACGTGCTCCATAAAGCGCACCAACCATAACATTTTCTAAAACACTCATGTCTAAGAATGGTTTAACTATCTGAAACGTCCTAGCGATACCCATTGTGCAGATCTTATGTGGGGGGGCACCGGTAATATTATGTCCCTCAAAAAAAATTCTCCCATGATCTGGCTTATAAAATCCCGTTATTACATTAAACAATGTAGTTTTCCCTGAACCATTAGGACCTATTAAGCCTACAATCTCCTTCTCACCAATTTTAAAGCTCACATTTTTTACGGCAGCTAAAGCCCCGAAACGTTTAGTGACATCGACCGCCTCTAGCATAATGGGCCACTGTCTACCATAAATAACTACTAAAATGAGAAGCGGTTTAAAAATATAAAAATTTCGTATTTTGGAAAATGTCAGCTAATTTTCTTAGGATTAATGACAGCATAGTCTTGTCTTAGAATTTTCACTAGTAAGACTTATATAACACTTCATTTTAGTTTAGGTGGGTGAATGGATGATTTTCCGGTCTAGATCTGCTACTATTAAGTTGCATGCAATTGTTATTGTTGTGGTCGTTATTGTGGTCGTTGCCGGCGTATTAGCATACTACCTTACATTACCTCCTCCAAC
>JAWAZE010000045.1:0-8540 GCA_038817885.1 Bathyarchaeia archaeon
AATATGCTTGATGAAATTAACGTGAAGGTTAAGAGGGGGGAAATATTCGATCTCCAAGCGAACAGATTTTTGGCGCGCATCATCATCGAATCTAGTGGAAACGAGGTTAAGATCGATGGTAGACCAAGCGATATAGTGGCGCTAACCATGAGAGCAGGAGCAGACATGTATGTTGCAGAAGACGTTATGAAAGAAGCATCCATAAAAAAATCAGAGCTACTAAAGGAGTCTGAAGAGGATTTGGAGGAAGGCGCTAAATAAAATATAGATTACGCATTAGGTAGAGGCAGGTAGACGAAAGATTCAGCAATAACAATTTTTGGTAAATTGGTGTAGGGTGAAATATTTAACACAACAATTTTATTTTTCTATATCATGAAGCCGTGACTCTCCATGCGATAAGTGCTAGCAATATAGACTTTTATCAGCAAATTGGTGCGGGGAGCGGGACTCAAACCCCTAGTTCTGGTGCCCTTCATTCCATAAATGGGATTACTTCCCATATTCAGGCACCAAGCAATAGCTTACGCCAATCTAACAGTTAAAGTTTACTCTCAGTTATTTCAATTGCTTAATGGTTTTTAGCATAGAGTTGAGCATATAAACGTCAATTATCTAAACTTCAATTATCGTCTGCACGACACTAGAGGGCTTAATAATATTCGGGAAAAGCGGCAGGGAGAGACTCATACCAGAATGGGCAACTTTAGTCTCCATGAGCCTGTCATAAATTTAATAGTATCGAAAAATGAGCCAATCTGATTTATCAGGGAGTTTGTGTTTAAAAACTATATTCGGCCAAAGCGGGATAGGGAAAGAGAAGGAAATCACGATTACTGCTGGAGATATTGCCAGGCGGCTGGGGCTCTCTATAATATTCCCAGCATATGTAATGTTCCTGGGGTAGAAAATTTCGGGTTATGTGTGGTGCGGGGACCCCGTAGAGGAGCAGATTTCATCAAAACACAACAGCCAAATTTACCTATCAAATATTGGATCAGCCCACTGCCGATATAGGAGTGAATTACATCAAACTGATAAAGCCCTCAAAATCTCTATCTTACCAAGGGCTTCAAGCCAAAAATTATTAGAGTGCTGATCGCACAAGAAATTTAAGCCAAAGAGAGCTTCATTTTATTTGAGAAAATTTAGGAGGAAGATCTGCTGTTTAAGAAAATTGCACTTGTATTATTATTTTCGACCTTTCTTTTATTTTCATCTGCTTCTTATGTTTTAGCGCATGATTTGCAGAGCAATGATTTATCTGATTATATAAGACCCTATGATTCTGACGTAATACAGCTGGCTGAGAGCATTGGCTTGAAGCCCTTTCTATCATATCCGCTTGAGAATACCGAGATCGCCTATTACTGGGTTTCTAGGAACATTAGATATATGTATGATAGGGATAGGTGGGGTGTTGAGGAATATTGGCAGTTGCCAGGTACGACCGTAAGGCTTGGTACCGGAGACTGTGAGGATCAAGCAATACTACTAGTGTCGCTTTTAAGAGCCTTAAAATTACCTAGGAATAACGTGCGTGTTGTTGTTGGTCCGACAGGACTTGGGACTTATCATGCTTGGGTTGAGATTAAGTTACCATTCCCTATATATGGGCTTGAGAAGATTGCCGCAAGTTCTCTAGAATTACTAAGAGATAAAAGAGTTACAATTTCTATTGGAGAAGTCTCCTCTGAGATAAATGTTACTGATAACATAATAAACAGTATTAAAACATCAGGCTTAAGACAGAACGATGGTTGGATACCACTAGATCCAACCGCTAAAATACTGGGGTACCCTATACCATTCTCATGGTGGCTAACATATGGTTATAATATCTACATTTGGTTTGGCTGCAGAGTAACTCCGCAATTGACATTTCAGGATAAAGCCCGAATGTGGGTGGAGAATAGGGAACTAGGAAGGGGCGAAAGTATAAGTTTTGATGTTCCATGCCTAAGCGGCGATAAAATCATTGGTGTAGCTAAGGCGACTAATGTGTGGAAAACGCAAATATTGGAGCGTATCCAGGGGATGGAGAGGAACGTTGGATATTCAGGTCCCTTTTATATAAGTGCTGGCGAGAAAATAAAAGTTGAATGGGTTTCAGATAGAGCTTTCAGCGTTTACATTTTAACTGAGAGTCAATTCAGAAGTTGGACTGCCGGAGGAATAATAGTTACAGCTCCAGGCAGCTATTGTATAATGAATACGGGTACGGAGGGGGCCGTTGAATATATCGCAAAATATTCAGATAACTTCTATGTGGTTTTATGGTTATATCCCTTAGGTTATTGGGGTGTACCAGCTAAAGTTTATGATTGGAGGATTAGTAAGGTATGGCAAGAAACGATATGTAATGTTCAGGTTTCAGTTATTGACCCGCTGGGCACGCAAATAATTTCCACCTCTATAACTCAACGGGAAGTAGAGACGCATTTCGATTTCACCGCTGAAAGAAATGGTGTTTATAAAGTTATGTTGAAGAATATGGGAGAACCTGCCCTAATCTATGTGCGTTTAGAGGAATATCCGATTCCCATTGTCCCTGAGACCGCGGGTGCTAGCGAGATATTGATTCGTCGTGAGCAGGAATATCTTAGCAAGATTACAGAAGATATAGGAAAGGTGTCAACAAGCATAACTATTTCGGTTGAACCAGGGGAAGTTTTAGTCGGCGAAGAAGTAATAGTTAAGGGGTATATCGGCCCACTTATGAACGCCACGATAGCCTTAATAATTACAAAACCTGATGGTGCTGAAAAGACGCTAACCGTAACCTCTAATAATAATGGTTCTTTCTCTCTAAAAATTAAGCTTGATAGAGAGGGCACATGGGCTTTCGTGGCGAGCTACTCAGGAGACTTCATCCATGAGGCAGCGCAAAGCGCCCAAATACAAGTTGAAGTAAAAATATTATTTGCTAAATTGCTGCCATACTTAATGGCGGCTATTATAGCAGCTACCGCAATAATAGCATCAATCATTATTATGAGGAGAATGTTAAAGGCAAAATAGAACGGAAGTGTGATAAATGGGCAGGTTGATTATTGCATACATCATCCTTATAATTTTCCTACTAGTTTCTTCTGTATTACTCTTCTGCATTACTACGACAGAGATTTTGGTTGACCAAGTGTTTTCAGTTGCTGGCAGAAGTGAAAGAGAGATAACATTTCATGTTTATTCTGACAACGAAATAGTTATACAGGTAATTAGTAACCGTCCTATTAACGTTTATGTAATTCCCTTTTGGAGCGCTGTAGGAGTCACTTACGCAAACACTAAAGTGAGAGTCTTGGGGGACTATTGTACTCTAGGAGTATATAACCCTGACATTTATGCTGCAAATGTCCACGTCTCGATAACTCAAACAGTAAGACCATATACAAATCTTAGCATCGGATTATCCGTGATAACTGTACTACTCTCCTTAGCATTAATAGCAATTTATATTATTAATCGCCTTTGGCGGAGGATGAGCGAACACTTCCTTCCATCAACTAGGGTAGACAAAAAGCTTAGTCCTAGTCCACTTGCTCATAAATTGACACATCTCTCTAAGAGGCTTTTAGGCTCTTTTTACGAGCTCCAGCTTTTGTAGTATCTCGTTTAGGCGTTGTAGTAGTGCTGCCTCTAATACGTCCTTTGCTTCCATATAGGATACGATCCTCCTAAATTCCTCCGGTAGCGTTGAGGCCTCCTTCTCCATAATCTTTAGGTTCCTTGTGTTTGAGACAACTATCAGCTTCTGCACTATGGGGTTGTTCTTAGCCTTCATTAGGTTTAGTATCGCTGAGTCTATTGAACCAGCCCTATGAACCTCGAAGACGTAGTTTACTACACCGAGGTTTCCAATCCTAGCCCTCCAAACAACATCAACCCTAGCACCGCTGGCTATGGAGACTTCGCTCTCAGCCTCAAACCCGAGCCCCGCGCCCAAGGCAACAAGCTTCTCAACAATCTCATCATGGTCGAAGTCGTAATCCTCCTCAACCTTAACCTCAGGTCTTGAGGGCGCGGCCCCCTCAACCTCTGATTGAATCATATATAGGAAGATGTCTACGTCCAAGGGGTCCCCGCCCAACTGGGCGCTCGGATTAAACTTGACCCTGAATACTGCCATGCGCTCCGCCCTGCAGCTAACCGGTTCAATGCTGTATCCCTGCTACGCTAGGCGCTTGGACCTATACTTAACCCTCTCAACCGTTGCGAAGTATTCTTCTTGCTTCATTCCATATTGGAAGTATGCTGCCATAACAGCCTTCTCGATCTCACGCTTAAGATCTAGCAGTCGCTCCAGTAATCACGCTCAACGGCCCGCGCGGCCCTTACCGGTCCCGCGCCTACCAGCATAAGCATAGAAGATGTAATGCGGCATTCGCCTCACCAATAGAAAATAGGAAAATATGTCTCAAAACCTACCCGGACATCCGCAACATATAATATCTTGTTTATATATTGAAAAATTACAGGCTTATTCCTCAATAATATATGCCGGGGCATGTCTCGGCATGTTTGTTTAGCAATTACTAAACGAACTGCTCCCGAAGGCCGTTTTTGAAAACCCGCTTAAGGCGGCGATTAATAAGGGCATTTTTTGATACCTAAGTGATAGCAACTGCTATATTTGGTGGCCCTCAATTGTATTATTAAGGGATATTTGATGAGTTTCAGGGAAGAGAATCTTAATGTTATGTTGGCAGAGCTTTTAGCTGAGAGGGGATTAAGGGCTCTAGGTGAGCTTATTTTGCGGAGAGGTGGTAGGCGGCCTGAGCCTGACGTTCTAATAGAGTTGAACGGCGTTCGAATAGTTGTTGAGGGGAAGCGGCCTGGCGCATGGAATGATTTAGTTAGGCAATGCGAGGAGCGATTAGATAATAACGTTTGCGATTTATGCGTCATGGTAGAATACTCAAATATTAAATTGGATAAGCTGATGCCTAGCCAGCTAGATCTGAAAAACGCTCTTTTAAATGGTAGGTTTAATGTTGGCTTCCTCTCCTACGTGGATAGGGCCGGCATAGACAAATGGTTAGGCGTGGCTCCTAAACCTGAGAAGTACGACAATGTCAGCTTCAACGATCTTTTAGCCTACATTATGAGCGCTTACAGCAGGGTTGTTAAAGAAGATATTTTAAGGCCAGTCATAGAGAGGATAAATAGTGTTTTGAATGATTTTGCAGAAAGGGTTTCTTCAGTTGTTAACGTTGAGCGCTTGAGAGAAGTCTTGGAGCTAAAAGAAAAAGAAAGTGCTGCGGAGGAGGAATAAATGGGCGCCAGGGAGGAAGCGCATAAGATTGTTTCGACAGCGGGACTACTGCTTATCGACGCCATGGTTTTCCACGAGGTTATAGCATCCTTCCACAAGGACATCCCAACCCTCTCAACACTAATGTCCTCGCAAAATCTGAAGAGGGAACTTGAAGATTCATGGCGGTATATAATCCAGAGAATCAATTATGAGCCGGTTCTCGAAATCGCCCTCAACATTTTGATGAATATGCCCGCAAGCCCGTCCCTCGATAGGGAGCTGAGGGAGCTTGCTAAGTTATCCTATGATATAGCTTCCTCTAAGGTTCTGCTTAGACATGATCTCTTCGGAAGAATCTACCATAACCTTCTCCTAGGAAACTTGGCTAAATACTACGCAACCTATTACACGTCGATTCCGGCCGCTCGCCTATTAGCAAGGCTCCTGATAAACCTGCCCTCAAGTCTAGTTGTCAGCATTGTCCCACCGACCTATAATGGCGAGCCGCTTAGAGTGGTTGACTTCGCATGTGGCTCAGGGACGTTGCTCTCAGCCATCTATAAGGAGATTGACGCTAGGCATAGGATTGAGAGTAAGGAGCTGATGATTAATGGGTTGCATAGGTATCTGATCGAGGAGGGGATATGGGGCTTTGACGTTCTGCATCACGCTGTCCACCTCGCCGCTATGGCCCTTTTCCTGCATAACCCGATTCCGGTAAGCGGCTCAAAACTATTCGCTTTAAGGCTTGGCAAAGTGGGGAAAGACGTGTATTTGGGGAGCATCAACTTTCTATCCTCGTCTGTTCTCGCCCAAGACATGATACTCACAGGTGAAGCCATGCGTGGGCAGGAAGTTATAGGCGTATCAAAGAGGGAGGTAAAGTCGATTGAGCTCCCCCTCTTCCACATCTGCATAATGAATCCCCCGTTTACCAGAAGCGTTGGAGGAAACCTGCTCTTCGGCTCACTACCAAAGGAGGAGCGGTCGGAACTACAGAGGGCGCTCAGCAACCTTCTCAAGGAAAAGAAAATCGCTGGTATCGGTCAAGCCGGTCTCGGAGCGGTCTTCGTCTTCTTAGCGGACAAGTATTTGGAAGAGGGTGGCCGAATGGGGCTTGTCCTTCCAAGAGCCGTGCTCACAGGCGTCTCATGGCAGAAGGTTCGGGAGCTACTAATGGACAAATATCATATCGAATACATAATAACGAGCTACGAAACAAATAATCAGTGGAATTTCAGCGAAAATACAGACCTAAGCGAAATACTTCTTGTTGCTAGGAAGAAGAGTGGCTCAGAGGAGCTGGGCTACACGTTCTTCGTCAATCTATGGAAGAAGCCAGCTAACGAGCTTGAATCCATCCACATAGGCTCACAGCTCACACAGCTCTATGGCAGCGGGGGCCTCTACGATATTGAAAATTCAAACGCCTCACCATACCACCTCAAGCTTCATGGAAAGAAGATCGGCGAAGTATACTCCGCTAGGCTGACGGAAAACAACTTCGGAGCATACAACTTCTTCTCGCAAATGGAGCTCAACAGAACGCTCCTCCTCTTAAGGAAGGGAATAGTCTACCTACCGGATCAGGGAATAGTTGGCAACATAAAATTAACTACGCTGTCAAATCTTGGGGCGGAGATAGGGCCAGACGTACGCCAGGTTCATGCAGTGTTTAGACATAGTCAAGTAAGCTCGATCTACAAAGCTTTCTGGGGATATGATTCAAGCGCTATCAACCATATTTATCAGAGGCCTAATGCGTACTTAGAACCGAAAAATGCCGAGCAAGCTCGAGCCTTATGGAAAAAATGTGGAAATCTCTTGATAGTTGAGCGGGCATGGTTGAGCACTTACACGGTTCTAGCTACTTATCTTAGTGAGGATGTTCTATCAAATGTCTGGTGGCCCATCAAATTAGATGAAGATTATGCAAGGATTCTTGCCATTTGGATTAATTCCACATTTGGTTTTCTGCTATTATCGTCAATAGCGGAGGTTACACGGGGACCTTGGGTAAAATTTAAGAAGGATCACCTTTGGGATATGCCTGTTCTCGATATTAATAATATGCCAGAGGGCGCGAAGAAAGAGATCCTAAACCTCTTTGACAAGACTAAGCAAATGAGGTTTAAGCCCCTGCCGCAGGAGTTTGCGCAGCCCTCAACAAGAAAGATAATTGATGAGGAAATCTGTAGGATCTTAGACTTAGATATAAAACTTGGTTCTCTTTATGAAATGTTGGCAAGAGAGCCTATGCTTACCGGATGATAGAATCCTCACCAATAATCCATTGCTTTAGTGCTTGCGCCTTTGGTCCGGGTCCTCCGCTTGCTGGGAAAACGACTTTTACACCATACTTTTCTAGATCTGGCAAGGCCCTAGCATATTGTTTGCCCATAGCTAGGAAGACCTCTGAGTACCTTCCATTTTTAAGCTTCTTTTCCAAAAACTTATCGTTAAAGACCTTAGCTCTCTCTAAAATGTCCCTAGGAAGTCTCAGCTTACCCCATTCAGCACCTCTGGGTTCTCGATGATCTAAAGGAGCATTACCACTAACAAGAGTCAAATCATCAGTCATAACAACAACATCAACATCCTTAACCTTACTCAAATATTTGCGAGCAACCCTAAAAAATAAGCCATCGAAGCGCTCCAGGGCAGGCAATAAGCTAACATCACGTCTACGCCTAAAAGAGGGACCAATAATCAATAGGCGGCGTACCAAAGATCAACACCAAGAATAAACTAAATAAAAAGGCTATATTAATTAATGTAAACGTGCATACTTAATGATATTTATGGAGGCACGAAAATCGTTTTCTTAATTAATAGGGCACAAAGAAAAAAGGAGAGAATATTCTTAATAAGAGTTGGTGATGCTTGATTGAACCAGTTGTCTGAATATTTGAAGAGGATTGTGGTCTTTTCGCTTGATGTTAGTGGCGCATTTAGGGTTCTTAAAGATTTGGTTGGCAGGGGAATATTAGATTCACGCGAAATATATGACCTATCGAAGAAGATAGGCGTGGACAGCAGCTTCCTTAGCAGCATTATTGATATGCTTCTTAAATATGGAATGCTTCGCAGAAAAAGCGTGCATGAATTTGAATTCGCCGATAAGGGGCAGGTTCTAGAGGCTATCAGCTCCCTTGAAGAATTCTTTTCAGATAAAGTTGTTATTCCGGAAGGCTATAAGTGCAGTATTTGGAGACAGCACGGAGAAAAAGCAATAGTTAGAGTCTTCTTCTTTGTTAGGGATGGCATGAGAATTTTCAGATTG
>JAWAZE010000046.1:0-7237 GCA_038817885.1 Bathyarchaeia archaeon
GCGGCGGATCAACCTTCTTAATATCGTAGCCAGTAACAGTAATAGCCATCTGGGGACACTTTAATGCGCAGGTCATACAGGCAAAACATCTACCCTCCGCAGCAACTTTAGAAATTAATCTCTCACCATCTCTCACGAGCTCAAAAACCTTCTCTGGGCAGACGTCGACGCATTTTCCACAGCCACTACACTTAGATGTATTAACGGAGACTGAAGGCATTTTAACGCCAGCCTTAGTTATCCCAATTTCCTCCTGCAGTCGAGACATAGGTTTGTATCCTTATTGGTTAAAAAGATCTTACCACACCCCTCACACTTAACCCTCTTTAATAAGCACTTATCTCCCCTAAAGCTCTGTCCGAGGGGCATCCGCTGTGGGAATAATATAGCCTTTTTCGGGCATACGCTCTCACATGCCACGCAGCCGTAAATACAGTTCTGTGGGTTCACTACAACAGCCTTTCCATCAATGAAGCTGTAGACTCCATGAGGGCAGAATTTAATGCACCTCGGCTCGCCGAATCTTAAGCAGCCGTCACATTTTTCTGGGAAGATCGTTGGATACCATGGCGCACAAACTTTAGTCATAGCGACCCACTCAATGCTCCATATAGTAGTCCGAAGATCACGCTTCCAGCCCATGCTATGATGATGTAGCTTGCAACAACCTTCCACCCAGTTATCCTAGATACTGCCAATGCGTTTGCGAAGTCGTATGGCTGGCCCATGAGCCAGCTTAGGAGAGCGCCCTTCGATAATATTATGCCCCCTCTAACCCATATCCCCCTGCCTAAAACTATCTCAACGAGGGTCGGCGTATAAAGTGGGCCTCCCAGAACAGAGGCTAACAGAACCCCGCCCACTCCAGACAAGTACCCCCTTATTATCTCCTCTGGGAGATAGGCTTCAAGATAGCTTACGGCTATAAGCCCAGCTATGAAGTATGGTATGATCTGCTTAGCCAAATAACCAGCGAACTTAAGCGCAGCTATAAGCCTCTCATCTAATGGAGATTTGGCGACCTCAACCGCGCTGGTTGGTGATGCGCTGCCCACCCGATACTCCTTCTCAATATACTTGCCCCATGGGGTCCTAGATATAACTATCCCGGCAGCCAAGGCCACTGCGACCGAAGCTATTATCCTAACACCAGCAACCTCCCAAGAAATTAACTCGCCAGTTAATAGAATTGCTAAGAAATTAGATGCAGGGGCCATTAGAAGGAATGTTAAGGCTGGACCTATCCCAGCCCCAGCATATAGGATCCCAGCGAAGAGCGGAACCATTGTACATGAGCATACTGTTAGGAATGGAGCTATCCCGAGAGCTAACGCATATCCAGTAACTCTACTACTACCCATGTACCTCGTTAAGACCTCTTTAGGTATGAGCTCGTAGATTATGCCGGCCATCGAGAAGGCGAAGAGGAGGCAGATCCACGCGTGGCTGAAGTAATCATATAGGTATACTAGTGGTATAAGCCATGGGGGATAAGCCCGTAGCTCAAGCGGCTTATATGTTGGCGCAAGCGAGTAGGCTTGTATCCGGCTCCATACTAAGAGACCTATAACAACCGCTATAAAGGCAAGGATTAAGCCCGCCCTAATCCTCTTTTTAACATTCTCCTCCATTTAATCTACGCCTCAAGTATCAGCTTCTCAATTTCCTCAGGGTTTGGAACGCGCCCAACTATTTTGACAACACCATTTATTGCTATAGCTGGCGAGACTAGAACGCCATACTTCTGAACAACCTCTCTAGAAAGAATGTTAATCTTCTCGATCTTCACTAAAATATCCCGCTGTTTAACCTTCTCGGCAGCCTTCTCCACAGCCTTTTTAGCTGCTTGGCACCTAGCGCACGGCGGCTCTGTGCCTATAACCTCAACCTTAACTTCCTTCATGTTAATCACTTAATTTAAATATAACAATATACAAGATTTAAATATTGCTATGAAAGATATAAATGATGATCACTCAATTGCTTAATTGATCTATATGAGGGATATAAATAGATTTAGGGCAAGAATCTTTAGGACTCTGTCCGACCCAGTTAGATTAGAGATATTGGAGATACTACGTGATGGGGAGAGGTGCGTCTGCGAGATGATCCCTGCATTGGGTCTACCACAGCCGATAGTTTCTAGGCATCTAGCCATTTTAAAGAGCGTCGGGTTGGTTAAGGTTAGGGTGCAGGGTAACAGGAGAATATATTCTGTAACAGACCCCTTTATATACAAAATAATTGATTCTATCACGGCAAATTCAATAAATATCCTTAAACAATATATTATAGAGCAAAGTGTTTAGGGGAGGTGATCATGTATGGTTGTTAAGGTTGAGGTTTTTACGGCTGAGCCGCCATGCGCGGGTTGCCTAAAACTCTTAGAGTATGCTGACAAGATTAAGGCGAAGTATGGCGATAGAGTTGACGTTATAAAGCATATCGGTCCATGTGAAGAATTCAATAAATATGGCTTAACTGTTGTTCCAGCCATAGTCTTCAATGAGGGCAAAATAAAGATTATGGGCGTATGCCCAAGCCTCCAGACCATTGAGGCTGCACTTAAGGAGATGGGGGTATAGAATATGCCAGTAAAAGTTGAAGTATTCACATCTGAGCCACCATGCTCCGGCGGAAGACTGCTACTTAAACTCATAGAGAAAATAAAAGAGGAGTATAAGGATAAAATTGATGTTGAGGTTTACCGCGGTCTAAACCCAAAGCTGAGCGAATATGGCATAAACGCTAGCCCTGCGGTTGTGATTGACAGGGATATACGCATAATAGGCGTATGCCCAAGCGAAGAGACCCTTAAAGAGGCTCTGAGAGAAGCAGGAGTACAATAAGTGGAGAAACGTTAATGATCCCTTCATTCCTCTTGAAGAACTCTCATAATAGAGTTCACTTATGCGCATATATTACTCAACTTTATGGTTATTTTTGACTGGAAACTGATATAAGATAAAAGCGGAAGAGATAACTGTTATATTTTAAAATAACACTTATTTTTAATTTGATGCTTAATGTCGTTTAAAGATTTTTTAAGCGAGTTATCTGCGAAGAGGGCCCCTGGACCTTCACCATCGTTTAGTGCTTTTGATCTGGTAAGACTTCTTAGATTGTTAGCTGAGAAGGGTAGTGTTGGGCGTGGAAAGCTATCTGAAATGCTTGATTTGGGTGAGGGAGTCATCAGAACCATGTTAAAGAGACTTTCTGAGACTGGCCTAATAATGATTTCTAGGAGGGGTTGCCTGCTTACCGAGAAAGGTAAAAATATTTGGAGCGCCATAGAGAATATGATCCCAAAGATTATTGAGTGGGAGGATACGGAGCTAAGCATAGCTCCTAAAAATGTCGCCATACTGGTTCGGGGAAGAGCCGATAAGATTAAGAGTGGGATCGAACAGCGAGATGCTGCCATCTCAAGCGGCGCTAAAGGTTCTATAACAATAATCTACAGGAATAAAAGACTAATTATACCGGGAGTTAACCTTGACCTAGAAAGGATGCACCCAAAAGTCTTCGAGAAGATAATGCGCCTAATGGAGCCCAGAGATGGAGACGTTATAATTATCAGTGGCGCAAGCACCCTTAAAAGCGCTGAGTACGGGGCCCTTTCAGCCGCCTGGTCAATAATATAAAATTTAACATGTTTAATATGTGATTTTCTCTCCGCCAGTAAAAATTCTTTCGAGCGCGGCATTTAGATCGAGGAACCCCTCCTTTACTTTTGCTGATACGGGTATTAGGGGGAAGCTTAAGCCTAATTGATTCATCGTTCTGCTTAGCCGATAGCTTAGTAATCGCTTGGTCCCCTCAAGCCTCTCGTTTATAGCATTCTCCAGAGTCTCCATATCCTCAGACCACTCCAAAATGCTATTCAAATCCTTCCGCGAAATGAGGTCACATTTAGAAAGAACATGCACTTGGGGGAGTAGGAAACGCATGTAAACTGCGGCTGAGAGAAACATGTTTGAGACGAAGTTTAGCGGGTTCAATGAGAAAACCGAATCAAAAAGGTAAATTGTTGCTTTTAGATCCTTGCTTATCTCGCTCGCTATATATGGTCCGCTCGCTCTGAAGGCAAAGAGCTCCATCTGCCCTGGAGTATCTATGAGGAGGATACCCGGCTTAATATCCTCTATCTCAGCCCTCAGGTTATCGACCTCGCTGGCTATTAGATCCGCGGCCATTATGAGCGCCCCATTCGGCCCAAGACCATACTCATCCATGATCTCATCAACGGTTATATAATCCCGCACATCTATATCGGGGGTATATGGGAGTTTCACCGCTCCGGGATCTAAGTTCATTATTGCAACGTCCTGCTCATTTATCTTAAGCCACTCGCTAAATGAGGCTGTTAATAGGGACTTGCCGGAGCCAGCCGTCCCAATTATAAATACTGTGAAAACCATAGACCACTATACCTCGAATCATAGGCGCACTATTCCTTATAAAGAACATGCTATATGATCATCTTATATCTGTATCGGCTGTCATTCCATAACCCATGGTGACCTAATTCTCACAAATTAATCCTTAAACACTAGAAGGTTAAGAGGAGGATGTGCCTCCCATAACTATTTCAGAAGCGAGATTTTCTTACATTTAACGTCTCCTCTCTAGTAAAACTGGAGAGAAAACACAAGCTCTTAGGGGCAAACTTACCCTTTACCAAGCAAAAGGATTGCCAAAGTCAATAACCATTATAATGATTGTATCTTTCCGCCCCTTTCAGATATAAGCGATGAGACCTGCATAACCGCTCTCTCAATCCTCTGCCTCGCCAAATTTTCATCGCTGCACGTGGTTGAGAGGTGCAGCTCTATTCTTTGGATCCTCTCCGAGATCTTTGGGTGAGATTTTATATAGACATATGGGTTTTCACGCATAACCCGCTCAATTAGCGGTGCCAAATCTGACTCTAGAATCCCCATAACGTCTAGGCTTACCTCATGGAATATCATATTGCCAGCGGCTTTACGTAGGAGTGGTAGAATAGATTCCTCAAAGATCGCCATCATTTCTCCCGGAACGCCTGGGAGCATGAGCAAGATTACACCCTCATGCTCAAGTAGGACGCCTGGCGCTGTACCGACGGGGTTTAGAAGCGGTCTCGCCCCCCTCGGCAGCCTCGCCATCTTAACCCTATACCGTGTAAGTTCAAGCTTCCCTATCCTCCCCTCAGCAACGTACTCCTCATACTTCCTCTTAATCATCTCTAGGGCCTCCTCATTCTCCACAAGCTCCCTGCCTGTGGCAATAGCAACGCCCTCAAGGGTCTTGTCATCGAATGTCGGCCCAAGCCCACCAGTCGTTATAATGAATGCTGGCTTACGCTGAATAGACTCCATGACCGCTGAAGATATCTCGGCTAAATCATCTCCAACAACAGTTATTCTACGCACGGATAAACCCAAGCTTGTTATCCTCCTAGCAAGCCAATGGGCATTAGTATTTAAAATCTTACCAATAAGCAGCTCATTCCCAATGGATATTATCTCAACTTTTTTAGCATCCTCGGACAAAGCCGCTCCCCTAGATAAGTTTAAAATGCCAGTCTTAAAAATGTTAATCTTAAACCGAAAACTAATATATAATAGGAGACAAATATTGCTCCACTCTGAAAGCCAATGGAATTAAGAGCCGGGGTGGCAGAGCGGTAATGCGCTGGACTCGAGATCCAGTGCCCCCTTGCGGGGCGCGTGGGTTCAAATCCCACCCCCGGCGCCAAATTATAAAACCTGCTGTAAGCCTCCGACGGCATTTACACTATTATAGAGGGAAGGGAGGTTAGCAGTATACTTTATGTAGTTAACCAGAATCTATTAATCCATTCGATTTTATCAAAGTCTTTATCTTCTGAGACAATTGTAGATATGTTTTTCTTTTTCATCGCTCCTAGGTGGAGGGCGTCTGAAGGCCTAATATTGTGCTCTAGGATCACCTTTGCTGCAATATTATATTCGTCTTCTCCCAAAGAAATTATGTTTACAAATGGCTTAACGATCTCCTCTATGAATTCCAGGGTTATTTTATATGGCACATTATATCTCTTTTGAGAAACGTATATGAGTTCGTCGAGTACTAGGATATCGGTGTATGGCTCATTCTCCTCGATGATCCTCGTGTAAAATTCTTCGTAAATGATTCTGAGACTGCGATTTACTATGGTGTTGAGATATACCAGGAGATTAGAATCTATGAAGATCCTCATCGGTTTACTCGAACTCCTCCTCTAAATAGATGCTGGTTAGCTCACCGGGTTTAGGCTCAAGCCTACCCTCAATACCCATTAATCTACTCACATGTCTGGCAAACGCGACTCTCAGATAATTCAAATCAACTTTTCTCTTAGCGGGCTTTAAGATGAGACCGTCCTTAATTTCTACAGTAAGCTCATCACCTTCATTGATGCCGAGCGCATCCCGAATAGCTTTTGGGAGAATTATGTATCCCTTCCTACCAACCTTTAATTTTAAAGTCAACCTTAATCCACCTAAAGTAAAACTTAGTCAAACCACATCATATAAACTTTTCTATTTCTTTTTCTTTCTTATGGAATACTTCAAAAAAAGATGATTGTGTTCAAAACGAGAATTGAAAGTTTTTTATTTTTTCTTTAATTTCTCTTATCTGTCTTAAATCTTGAATCTCAAAAAGAGAATTGAAAGTAAATGCTTTCCTCAGTTTCTTGGCTTTTTGGCTTCTCCTCTGGGAATCTCAAAAAGAGAATTGAAAGAGGAAACATACACTACGGGACCTTATATAATCAATACGTGAATCTCAAAAAGAGAATTGAAAGGGCACTCTTGTCTTGTTTTTGTCGCTCTTTCATTACAACCTCATAAAAAAGTATTGGCGAGACAGAGCATTAATTCAGCATCTTAAAGGAGGGATTTGGTGGGCGATTTAGAGCGGGATCTTCGCCTCTCTATCTCAGCTTCCAGTCTAGTAATGAGCATCTTTATGCCTTCAAGTTCCCTCACTAAATCTTCCATGTCGCCCTCCTCTCTCAGCGCTTGATCTGATTGCTTAAAGTTTAGGCCGCAATTGCTGCAGAATGTATTTGTTATGGGATTTATTGCCCCGCATCTTCTGCACCTCACAGTCCTGATAGCGATTGACTCTTCCCCATCTCTCTTAATCCCATAAATGCTGAGAATAGCATCCTCAATGTCCCTTGCGCTGAAGTGCACGTACCTAGCAGCCATCCTTGATCCGTGAACCC
>JAWAZE010000047.1:0-7056 GCA_038817885.1 Bathyarchaeia archaeon
TTGGGATCATACTCGTTTAGATAGGCGAAGATAACGTCATTTTCTAAGAGCGGCATCACATCATCAACCCTTTATTTACCTGCCTCACTCTCAGCTAACAACTCAGCCTGCCTTCTGAGCTCCCTAAATGGCTTATTAACGTTAAATGCGCCATGAAGTGTTTTAAAGGGATCGGAGGGTAACGGAATTATCTTAAGATGATCGCCAGCATTTATAACCAAAACCTTCTTCCCAAAGTTTAAAGACTCTCTGATCTCCTTAGGTATAGTTAGCCTACCCTTATCGTCAATCTCCAATATGCTCATTTTCCCACAATTAGGAAAATTTAGATAAAGTGGGATTTATATTTTATTCACATAATATACCCACAATCTACCTTGTTAGATTTACGTAAAAACCTTAAAGGAGGTTATAAGTATCCCCATACTCCTAGACATGAATGTAGAATCCAAGATCCTACACCATCAACTTTCATCTTCAAACTAAAACATAAAAGTGGAAAAAGAAAGAGGGGATTTGCGGGAGATATCTCCAGCCGTCCCTGGTTAAGTCCAGCCCGCGGCACCAGTCCTCCGGGTTCAATTCTATCCCCACCTTTAAAGTCCGGTGAACATGAGTTTAGTGTGAGGGGCGAGATATACAATTATGAGTAGAGAACTTAAAAGCAGAGGATACTAAGCCTTAACTGCATTCATACGGTCTTGCCTGTCAGTTTTCTAAGCTCTGACCTTTTAATTTTCCCTGTTTCAGTCTTAGGCAGCTCTTTAACAAAGATTATTTCTCTTGGAACTTTATATGGTGCTATCTGATCTTTGACAAATCTTTTAATTTCTTCCTTTAGTTCTTCTGTCTGGGCGAAAGCTGACTTTAAAACGACGAATGCCTTAATTATCTGCTCCCGCTCCGGATCTGGGGCTCCGATAACCCCTGCTTCTAATACAGCTGGATGCTTTATTAACGCCTCCTCAACTTCGTGTGGGGACACTCTATAGCCGGCTGTTTTTATTATATCGACGTTTCTACTGACAAACCAAAAGAAGCCATCAGAGTCTTTATAAGCTAAGTCCCCGGTATAATTCCAACCTCCTTTAACGGCTTCAGCTTGCTCTTTTTCTCTGCACCAATATAGTGTTCCGGTAGGACCGATAACCGCAAGGCGCCCAACCTCATTTGCAGGCAACTCCTTTCCATCGTCATCAAATATCTTAGCCTCATACCCTGGCACTGGAGTTCCCAGGGATCCTGGCTTAACTTGACCGAACCTTGCTGATATAAAAGCATAATGAAGCTCTGTAGAACCTATATGATTTAAAACTTCACAACCAAAGAAGTTTCTTATCTCCCAGTATAGGGAGGGAGGGCAGGTTTCTCCTCCCGTTATACAAGCCCTAAGTGAACTGAAATCATATTTTCTCCGCTCCTCCTTAAGGGAAACCATTAATCTATATGCCGTTGGTACTGCACAAAGTATAGATATTTTATGCTTCTCTATGAGTTCAAACATCAGAATAGGGTTGAACCTCCTATCTCCAAACAGTGAAGAAGAGCCCCCGGTGTACATGGGATTGGTTATCATTGAGTTGTGTCCAAAGGAGAAAGCTAAACTGACAGGCCCACCCCATACATCATTTTCGTTAGACATCATTAACTTTTTGGCAAAGCACTCTCCAGCTACTAGATAGTCCCTGTGAGTATGTATGCAGCCTTTTGGGAGACCTGTAGTGCCCGAGGTATATTGGAGAAGCGCTATTTCGCCTTGGTCAACATGTACGGCTTTCAGAAATATTTTATCTTTAAATTCTTCCATTACTTCATCAAACGAGAGAAAGGGGAACTTAAACTCTTCATAACCAACTTTTACCAAAATTATATGCTTGATAGTTTTTAACTCATTTCTAGATTTTTCGAGTTCTCCAATAATCTGAGGGCCAGCTATAATGGTCTTTGCCTCACAGTTATTAGCTATATATGAGAGCTCTTTGGCTCTTAACAGGGGATGAATTGGGACACTTACACATCCTATCTTTTGAACTGCTAAATGGCTAATGATGAACTCTGGTATATTTGGCAAGCATATTATAACGCGATCCCCGATCTCCATCCCAAGACTTTTTAATGCATTCCCAAAACGGTTAACACTTAGCTGGAGCTCACCATAAGTGATTGCTTGGTTCTCATGAAGAATAGCGGTCTTTTTATCTCTACCTAGCCTAACATTCTCATCAACTAATATCTCCGCGATATTCAGTTTTTGAGGCCAATTTTTAGCTTCCGGAAAATCTAGTTTTATTATTGGCCATAATTCCTTAGGTGGGCCATACTTATCGATCAATAACAAAGTTGCTCACGGAATATCCTTTTTAGATAGACTCCAATATTAAACTTTCTCAATCAAGAAAAAATTACTTTCAACTCTACTTATAGATGCGCTTATTTGCTCAACTATCAAGAAGACCTCAACCCTTCATTAATAAGCGTAAATTCCCCTTTAATGTAAATTTACTTAAACTCTCTTTACAGAGATATTGTTAGCATGATGGTAATTTTGATGGAGTCGGAGAGGGCTCAAAACATTATAGAGAAGCTTAGGGCAGGGGGACTCTAGGGAGGAGGCGAAATATAGCTATTGCTAAGGTTAATTGATCTCATGAAAATCCGAGCTCTCAAAGTAGAGGTAAAAGCGGTTTTATAAGGCGCAAAAACAAAACCTTCTATCCTGTCTCTTTTCAATCATAATGAATCATCTACCTCTACAAACTAAACTTAGCTAAGTGTTTTAAATATTGAAGTCTAGCATCTACCCACCCCTGAAACTTCTTTATCTCAGTTTCCCCCAAATGCGCGAACCTTCCCTGCAGCTTTAAGAACTCAATTATTGGCTTAGGTTTTGGAAGTGGCTCAACTGTAAACTTAAACTTCCTTCCATCCTCGATTTCGAATAGTGGGAAATATCCAGTTTGAACAGCAAGCCTTGCAACTTCAACAGTCTTTTCTGCCGGAAAACGCCAGCCCGTAGGGCATGGTGTAAGTATGTGTATGTACCTAAAGCCCCTTATCTCTGAGGCCCTTTTAGCCTTATATATAAGATCCTTAATATGCGAAACCGTTGCCGTGGCAACGTAGGGGACATTATGGGCAGCCATTATTAAGGGCATATCTTTCTTATTTTCAGGTTTACCAGGTCTAGCCTTGCCAACTTCTGTTGTCGTTGTCCAAGCGTATAATGGAGTTAAGCTGCTTCTTTGAATACCTGTGTTCATGTATGCCTCATTATCTAAGCACACTACAAGTATGTCCTCATTGCGTTCAGCCGCCCCAGAAAGAGGCTGAAAACCTACGTCTGCTATACCGCCATCTCCTCCGAAGTGTACTACTTCAACATCATCCCTTTTGCCAAGAATTTTAAGTGCTCTTGAAATGCCGGAGGCATAGCATGCGGCTCCTGATAAAAGGGCTTGACACCAAACTCCTAAAACAGTTGGTCCTAATGCCCGGCAGCCCACAACATCCACCGAAACTATGTTTTTTTTCCCAAGGTTCTCGATAAAATGCCTCATTGCAAGCGGGTAAGCGCAACCTGGACAGCATAAATCTCCTGGAAGTACAATCCTGCCTTTATAGCGTGGATCTGTGAATCTGGGCTTAACCTCGGTGATTAACGGGATTGCTTCAACCTCGTAGGGGCGCCCAAAGTATAGCCACTCCACTTCTTTTTCAACTTTGCCCGTTTTGAGGACTTTTAAACCTTCATGAATGGCGTATTTAAAGTCAGCCTCGGCAACATCTACACCGCCAAGGCCAACGACAAAGTCCATTATTAGCGGACGATCATTAACATGATATAAGGCTGATTTTAAGTCTTCGAAAATCCTTCCTCCGCCGCCGGGCGAGCCCCAAGCTACGTTTCTATCCATGGCTATCATGACTTTGACATTTTTTGCGATTTCACGTATGCGTTCTTTGGGAAATGGACGGTAAACCCTTATCTTCACTAAACCAACATGAAAACCCTTCGCCCTATACTCGTCAACAATATCTTTTGCCGTTCCAACCATCGAGCCCATCGCCACTATAACTAAATCCGCATCTTCACAGCGGTAAGCTTCTATCAAACCGCCGTATCTTCGACCAAACATTTTCCCAAACTCTTTATCCACTTCCTCAATGACGGATTTCGCCTGCTCATTAACTGAAGCTATAAATCTATCTTTAGCCCAAGTCGATCTAAGCACTTCATAAATTTCATCCGTTCCTAATTTCGATAGAACGTAAGGTTGCCTTCTTTTAGGAGACGGCAAAAACTCGTCTACTAAAGATTGGCTTGGAATTCTTACAATAGAAGTTGTGTGGCTTAAGTAGAAGCCGTCTATACAAACCATGCCAGGCATAGAGATTCTCGGGTCCTCACATATTTTATAGGCTTGTATAACTGTATCTAGGGCCTCCTGGTTATCTTCACAATAAAATTGTATCCAGTTATGATCTGAGAGAGAAAGCGAATCCCTATGATCACAGAAAATGGTGAAGCCGCCCAAAGTCCTATTAGTAACAGCCATTACGACTGGAAGCCTCGACCATCCTATTAAAGTGAAGTATTCAAAGCCATAGGCTAAACCTTGAGCGCAGGTAGATGTGAAAACTCTTAAACCTGCATCACAAGCGCCCATAATAATACCTCCAACACTGTACTCCCCTTCCGGATTCACGAACTCCGCGTCGAGTTCGCCTTCAGCAACCCATTTCGAGAGAAGTTCAACTATCTCGGTTTGAGGCGTTATAGGATAGGCTGCTATTAATTGCGGGCGACTAAGTCTTACACCCCAGCTTACGGCTTCGTTTCCAGTTAAAGCTTCAACCCGCTCCATAAAATTACCTCATCTAATAACGACTTTCATAGCGCCCCTCTTACATTCATTAACGCATATAAGACAGCCTTTACAGTACATATAGTCTATAGTGACGCCCTTCTCAGCCTTAAATATAATGCCTTCGGGGCAATAATCTATGCATAATCCACATTGATTACAGATCTCGTTATCTGGCATAGGAATGCGAGCTGGAGGAACCACGTCACGCTTAACGGGCCAAAGCCAAGGCCCTCCCCATAGAGAGCTCTCTCTATCTCCACTCTCTTGCAACCAGATCCTCTGTATAACAGATAGTGGCGCCTGAGGGAGCTTAACCTTCACGGTTTCAGACATTAAACCCTAAACCTCCAATATCTTCACGGCTTCGTAGCCTTTCAAGGCGGCTTTAGCATTTATCTCAGCCGCCTGAGGCCACTGAAGCCTTATTGCCTCAATAAGCGAATCAATCTTTAACCAGCCTGAAACTTTGACAAAGGCGCCCATCATAACGGTGTTGACTATGGAAATTGCTCTATCTCCATATATCTCTCTAGAAATAGCGTAGGCATCCAATGTTGCTATCTTTGAAGGCTGCACGTCGTTTTTAAATTTAATATTCTCAGGTGCATCTTTAGTGTTTGCTATTATAATCCCTCCCTTTTTAAGTTTCACTTCGGTTATACCCGTAGCTCCAAAATAAAGCATACCTCTAAGCATAGAGTCATCAAGCCTTAAAAGAGAGGGGCCGTTCTGTATTACCTTTGCAGTTGTAACAGAGCTCAAGGACCGCAAACTTTCAAGTAAATATTCATGCATTAATAAAACGCAATCAGCCTCAATAAACGTGCACTTTCTCCTAATAGGCGCATCATTAAGCCTATAAAAAACTATAACGACCCCAGCCCTCCTCTCAGGACCATAACAAGGTCTTGACTGGGCATACTTCCCTTCTAACAACGCGGCTTTAACCAAACAGTCTCCAGCGAGCTTAGGCCCCTGTCCACCCAAACCTCCTATAATGACTTCTTTCATTATTCTTTCTCCTCCAGATAATATTTAGTAAACAAGCTATAGGGTGATTAATATAAACTTAAACTCTTTCTAATTTTTTAAAAACTTGATAGCGGAGACTTTGAGAAAGATATAACTAAGTTCAAGTTACTTCTCACACTCTTCAAAATCTGCGCTTTGAAGTCAGATTATTATTTGAGAGCCTTGCCAAAAAGGGTGTCGTCGAAGAAAACTATACTATTCTATTGCTCACCGAGCTAAAGACCGCCATTTAAGTCTTTCAAAGCTTTCTCGATCAATAGCTTTTCCTTTGAACATCCCATCTGGCATTGGTTCAAAGAAATGATGTGGAGGATCGTTATCTTCCTTCTAATGCCGCATTTTACTAGATTAATATCTTCTGATCCAATATCTGCTATGAGATCCTTATTTCCCATTTTTCAATCTGTTCTTTTACATACTTTGCTTCTTCACCCTTCGTATCAAGAGTTGCTATTGAAAGAACGGTCTTCTTTTTACGCATATTTCATCGTACTAAGACTAAATCGCCTAAGAACCTTATAAAGAATTCGTCTGAGAACTATCTAGGCCCTCTTTTTTACGTTTTTCTTTATGAGGTTTCGTGAGGTTAATGGCGGGTGGGGTTTATTGGACTTTTGCTTCCTAAGAGGAAGCAAACTCCAGAACACCAAGCACATAATTGGACTAAAAATTTCAGAGCATCCCTCATATAATGGGCTACTTCATGAGGATTGACTTTGAAAGAGAGCGCTAATGCTATTCTGGCGACTAATCATGGCTCTAAAATATGTAAAACTTAAATCTTTGTGGAGAATAATTTTTGAGTGTTTCTTTGGCTGAAAATTTAGTCGGTTTTCCTACATAGGTGAGTCTAGCTTGGAGTTACACGGCGACCTCATAGATTTTGCTGGGAGCTCTGCTAGAGACAGCTTCGTGCTATTTGTTGGTGACTTTTCTTCAGCCGCCATATTGGCAGTCTCCTCAATCTTTATTGCAAGGTTTCTCGGACCTGAAAATTATAGCGTGTATTCGCTCAGTTTTGTGGCACCGGCGCTTGTAATCTCTTTTGTGGGTTTAGGTTTAGATTCGGCTGCAATCAGGTTTACAGCAAAATATATCGCTGAGGGAAGAAAACATTATGCGATACAATTCTTAAAATCCATTTTAGCTTTCAGAT
>JAWAZE010000048.1:0-6674 GCA_038817885.1 Bathyarchaeia archaeon
CATAGCGCCGCAAGCCTATCCCAAACCTCATTACACGAGATCTAACATGGGCGGGTATTTTGGAGCCGAATTAAAGTATGCGGGCTACGATGGAGTAATCATTGAGGGAAGATCCGAAAAACCGGTATACTTATGGATCGAGGACGGAGAGGTCGAGATTAAGGATGCTAAGAATCTTTGGGGGCTTGACACGTTTGAAACTCAGAAAAAGTTGATGGAGGAGCATGGGGGCGGCTCGCAAACCATATGTATAGGTCCAGCGGGAGAAAACTTGGTTAGAATAGCGACTATTCATCATGGGTTGGAAAGCGCGGCGGGCCAGGGAGGCTTCGGAGCCGTTATGGGATCAAAAAATCTAAAGGCAATTACAGTAAAAGGATCTGGGATGGTGAAAGTTGCGAGGCCGAAGGAGCTCGTTGAAGTCTGCAAGCATGCTCAAAAAATCATGTATAGGAGAGTCCCAAGGGAATACGAATCAAACTTAAAGGCATGTAGCTTAGCATGTAACGTGTCTGCATGCAAGATGATTGTCTACAGGAATGTTGAAGGAAAACGTTTCTCTAGGCGGTATACTGGCGCTGTGCATTGCTGTTCTCCCATATATTTGAGATTTAAGCCTTGGGAAGCTGGCTTCGAGGCGGCTGAGATCGCTGATAGGCTGGGTTTAAATCATTGGGAGATTGTTTTAGGCTTCACCGGCGTCGGCAAATGGCTTGATAACTGCGTTAAGGCGGGGCTGATCACTGAGGAGAATTTAGGCATGCCGATAGATCTTGAGAGCGGGGTATTCTGGAGTAAGATGCTTGAAAAGATAGCATATAAGGAAGGTATAGGTAAGGTGTTCGCTGAGGGTGTTCCGAGGGCAATAGATATTCTGGGAAAAGGGCGGGAGTTTTCACCGCACGTTGCGCATGGATTTGAGACACATTGGGATGGGCGACTTTTTGGGGCACCAAAATATCCATACTGGGTTGTTGCGGCCCTCCAATGGGCAATGGACTCTAGAGACCCATTGGTGCATTGCTATGCTCAAAACATAACGTATTGGGTTATGAGGGAGAATGCGCCCATATCTGTAGATAGGCTTAAAGGTATTGGTAAACGTCTCTATGGTTCTGAGGTTGCGGTTGATCCTGAAAGCGGCTACGAATATAAGGCGCAGCCAACGATATGGCATCAGAATAGGCTTGCAGTTGACGACTCGCTTCTCGTGTGTGATCAAGCTTTTCCCGTAATTTTTAACGCTTCCTCACTAGATGGCCTCGGCGAGACCTATTTAGAGGCAAAGATGCTTTCAGCCGTCACCGGGATGGATATTGCCGAGGAGCCTTTAGATTTCATCGGCAGCAGAATATATAATCTCGAGAGGGCGATAATGGTTAGGGAAGGAAGAACAAGAAAGGATGATGAGGCGGTAATACCATACTTTCAGAAACCAGATATAAATGGAATAAAGCTAGACGTGGAGAAATTCAGAAAGCTAATGGACGAATTTTATCATCTTAGAGGATGGGATCCAGAAACGGGTTGGCCTAAAAGAGAAACTTTGGAAAAACATGACTTAAAAGAAGTAGCAGATGAATTGGAGAGCCTTGGGAGGCTTCCTGAATGAAAACGTTTGTGATCAGCAAGTATTAGTGTTTAAGCTAAGATTCAATTCTCCATTTTGGCATCCATAAGTGCACTTCACCCAGCCATTTGCCAATGAACGGTTTACCAACGATCGCTGGCTTTCCATCTACACGTATGAGCCTAGCATCATGGCTCCCAACACCTTCGTCGACGACATGGGTTTCAAATTCGCCATTACCTCGGTTAACAAACAGGATTACTTGAGGATTCTCTGTGAAATCCATTTCAATGACGCATATATCTGGTAAGCCGTCGCCAGTAAAGTCGGCAACTATGAGCGAGTGCGGGTCAACCAAATCATTAGTTAGCACGTGTTCTTGCCAAAGTTGGCGGGGATCATTCCTCGCCTTAAACCATGCAACCCGGCCCATCTCCTTTCGCCCAAAGTATTGAGCGTCGCCTTCAGAGAGCACAATCTCCACTCGCCCATCGTTATCTAAATCCGCGGCCTCAACAAGCGTGCCGACGTATCCCTCCGCGAACTGGAAGCGCTGCCACTTCTTACATTCATCACCAGACGGTTTAAACCAATAGTTTCCCGCAATAAGCTCCGATTTACCGTCCCCATCAACGTCCGCCCACGCGAGTCCTTCACCCTCAACGCCTTGAGCAATAAAGGAAACCTGCCACGTTTTTCGCGGATCATCCGCTGGCTTCAACCTTAATAAAGCTCTTTGCCCCTGATTCCAGGTTACTAGCTCGCCTTTACCGTCAACGTTTATCCAAATCTGCGTATGAAACTTGTTAGCGAATTTTCCAATAATATGCCGTCTCCATCTCTCCGCCGGATTAGCCGGCTGCTCCCACCACCAAATATATGGGCTTCGCCAATCGCCGCCGGCTATAAAGTCTAAGCGTCCATCATTATTTACATCAGCCAAAACCCCGCCCGACTCCAGCATCTCCGCCTCGTCATCGATCACATGTACGCTCCAATTGTCTGACGCGATCTGTTCAAGCCAGACAAGGGCATCCTCACCCTTCTGCCTGCTGCCGATAACTACATCTTCTTTTCCATCACCATTAATATCACCTACAACGCAGATTGTCCGGTTAAGCTGCGGATTAAGGCGAGCAATAACCATGCGCTGCATTTCATAGGTAACGCCTTCAGGAGGACAGATGCCGACCCACTCAGCGGCCTTACAGAAGAAGGCACGTTTACTCGGCGTGTTGATAAGCCAGTTTGTAGGCGGCGATTGGAAACCATCCCTATAATTGTTTCGTCCCTGATCGTAGTAACCCCAGCTTGCGCCTTCGCTTAACGCCGCCTCCATATTCCGCAGATCTGTACTGTCTTCGTTGAACACAATGGGTTTAGGCATGCCAAAAGACTGAAGTCTAGATCTAACAGCGCTTACCATGCTTCTAATGTTCTCAGGGGTTTGCCCATTCCCATGAAGAAGAACAAAGTCAACAGCGCATAAAACATTGTCAGGTGGTATGACGCCGCCGCAGAAGCTGGTTGACACTGGAAGATCTCCATCACTGGCCTCTTTTGCCAGGGAGATTAATTCAACGACGCGTTTAGGCTTAATAATCTCGTGGTCGTAGCCGGGATGATCACATTCGTTAGCAATCTCTAAGAGAACATTCCTATAACGGTGTCCCATCAACCAGTCAACCATGTTCTCAACAGCACGCTTAACGGCCGCTTCGTTAAGTAGCCGCTGATCTTGCCCAAAGTAAAATAGCCCTAATATAACCACCATGCCCAGCTCTCGTGCAGCCTCTAAAACCCGCCTAAGCCTATTCATCCAAGAGCTTTTTAAAGCGCCATTCTCCTCAAAACCGCTTACATGCCAAGGCTGGTTGCCAGTGAAGTGCCGCGCTTTTGGACCTCCGCACTGCATATTTATCGTGAAGGCGATAACGCCATGCGCTTTATAGAGCGGCAACGCTGCAATAAACTCATCAGTATTTCTCTCCGGGTTAAAGTCGTCTCCATTAGGATAACGCCACAGATTCATGGTCTCGGGGTTCTCATCCTCAAAGAGCGCCTGAACCATGCGGGTGTTTAACAGCATACCTACAGCTCTCGGATTAACATTCTTCATATCAGCGTAAGTAGGTCTACCATCCAAAAGAAAACTTTCACCCCCAACGGAAACAATCATTTCAGCATCAACCTCGCATCATTATGGCTCCTTACTGCAGTATTTCATCCCTATTGATTGCTATTAACGTTTTAAGATGTTCAAGGTATCAGACTAGATAAATAAGATGATAATGATTGCGGTGATAAAATCTTTAATGTTATTTAAGCGGGAACATATTGATGTTTAGGGTGAAAAGGTTGGAAGAATTAAAGCCAAAAATAGGTGTCGGCGTAGTATTGGGGAAAAACGTACGTTTGGGCGCCGGCGCAATCATATGGAATTATGTTATCATGAGATCGAATATGACCATCTTAAATGATAAGTATCCCGTGAGTAATATATAACGCCGTCAGCAATGGAAAATGATTAGGCTATTTCGCTCTATAAGATAGACCGTTACAAATACTTTGTAGTAAGACTGAAAGCTACTGTTTGTTATTATCGTAACTCTTAGTTACTTTGAATCTTTTTATGGGGAAGAATTTATTTTTTGACATTACGTTTAGGATTTCCTTCAAATAAATTTCAATACCTTCTGTCTTCTCAGTCTCAATTTCAATTATAATCTTCTTCAAGGGGTCTTGCCTCCATTTTCAGGATTTATTGTTCCCTTATGGGAAGGAATTTGCATCCAATCTTTTCGGCCGCCTCCCTATCACTCTCTCTATCACCTACAACAAGAACCTCTCTTGGATTAACTTTAAATTTTTCGATAATGATTCTCAGTTGTTCGATTCTGTTAAGAGAATCCTCCCTAGTGACAATATAATCAAAGGATAAGCCCGTCTTTTCCAGAATCTTTTCGACAACCATCTTACCTTGTAATGTAACGAGACACTTAGTCTTGCCATGAAACTTGCTGTAAATTTTTATTCCCTCAGTTTTTTCCTTTAAATTTGGAAGAGCTTCAAGCTCTAACTTATTCCAGACATTGAAAATCTCTATTTTTAAACCTTCATCAACATCGGTCAAGGCGCTTAATATAGAGTCGATTTTATCGACTTTGAGAATTCTCGACATCTCATATTTTAATCTCTCGTATTTTATTGGAAGATGAACAAGCGTCCCATCTAAGTCAAATATTATGAGATTCACATCTCTTTCCACTCATACATCCTCCCCAAAATCTCATTATTCTTAATAAGGCATGGTGGTGCATCAATATGCCTAATCCAATAGAGCCCTTCGGGCAAAACATTGAATCTAGGAAGTTTAGGAATGCTTTCGCCATAGGCTACCCTTATATAAAGGTATGGGAAGTTTGCACGGGGATCTCCATAAAGTATTTTGCTGGCATAAGAGAAAAAGAAGGATGTTGTGAACATTCTACCAGCATTAATTTCAGTTACACAAGGGGTCCCTTCCGAGTTTTCCTTTAAATCCACACATGCAATGCCGCTGAAATTAGGGTCTATGGCTAAAACTGCTTCAACAGCCGTCTTATTAACTTTCTCGTCATGTATCGTTCTTTGAACCGCTGGCGTTCCAGTTACGCCTGAGGGAGCTAAGTTTGGATAAATATATTCTAAACGTTCCCTTGCCATCGAAACTATAAGATCACCATCCTTCCAAAGACTATGGAATGCTATATTTCTGCCACCTAGGAATTCTTGCGCAATAAATTCCCACTTTTCATCTCTAGCCCTCCAATATCTAATCCAGGAAATCGCTGTCTCAACATTATAAGCTGGTGTGCTCCCCCTCCCTCCAGCTCCATACCTAGCTCTAATCCATATTGGGCTACCAAATTCTTCAAATGCTCTCTCAATATCCTTCTCATCCTTAATTTCAATAGTTCTAGCTGTAGGGACACCTTTTTTAAGCCATATCTTAGTTGACTCGAACTTATCTTGGCAGATTCTAATCGTTTCTTTAGATGGTAGGAAAATGTTGGCTTCAAGCTTTTCCCTATTCTCGGACAGGATCCTTACCTCAATATCTGGCTGCGCATGAATAAAATCTACCTTCTCCCTCCGAGTAATCTCATTCAGAATATCAATGTAATTATTCTCCGTAGCTTTAGGGATCACAAATTTTGAATCAACCGGAGCTAAATGTACTCTAAACCTATTCGCATCAACCCCAACAGTATACATTTTCTCAGGAGCAATTTTAAGAGATGCAATAAAATTTATAGAAGCAGGCCCACCCGCACCAGTAATCATAACCCTTTTCATGTTCTATCCCCCTTCTACACTCTCGGTTTAACCTGCCATCTCCATGGATTTGCCATTATCCATTTTATCTCTTCAATAAGTCCATCATGCAAATTTGTTTCAGGTCGCCATCCTAAAACCTCATTAGTCTTTCTATTATCTAACACCAGAACCTTTAATTCGCTTGGTAGTCTTATTCTCTCAGGCTGATATTGAGAGACTTCTCCTTCCTTCAGATTATCAAATATTATTCCCAAGTTCTTACCCGAAATTTCAAGAAGGAGATGCGCCAAATCTTTTATGCTTATGCCTTTTCCGCTTGAAATATTAAATACTTCTCCATTTGATTTCTCATTGATTATCGCGAGTATATGTGCTCTAACTAAATCTTTCACGTAAACATAATCTCTTATTTGAGTCCCATCTCCAAATACTACGGGAGGTTTATTCTCCAAAAAAATCCTTTTTATAAACATGGTTAATACCCTTCCAAACCATTCTCTAGGTCCATAAACTATGCTATAGCGAAAAGCCACAGTATTTAGTCCATATAATCTATTATATTGTATGCAATATCTCTCTGCGCATAGCTTACTAACTCCATAAGGCCAGTGTGGCTCAAGTGGGTGCATCTCATCTTGAGGGACCTTTTTTGCCTGACCATAGACTGCGGCTGAAGAGGCAAAAAGCACCTTTTCAACTTTATTCTTTATTGCTGCTGGAAAACGTGTAATGGAAGAATATACCCTCCTAAATATTCTCCCGAGAGATGTGGCCGACTCACATT
>JAWAZE010000049.1:0-6127 GCA_038817885.1 Bathyarchaeia archaeon
AATTCCAGCCAGCAGAGCAGTTCCATATGCTGTGGTCTCCTGATTTGAAGGAGAATATAATGGTACATCGAGTATATCGGCTTGAAACTGCATTAAGAAGGAATTTTGCGTTAACCCTCCATCAGCCTTAATATTTGTTATCCATCCACCGATCGCCTTGCTCATCTCCTCGATGACATCATACACGCTTAAAGCTATACCTTCTACTGCCGCTCTCACTAAATGTTTATAGGTTGATGAGGGGTTTAAGCCTATTATTAAACCTCTTGCTGTTGTATCCCAGTAAGGAGCCGCTAATCCAACGATAGCTGGAACAAAATATAGTCCGCCCGAGCTCTCAACACTTCTAGCGATCTTATCTGCTGCTTTAGGATTTTTTATGATTTTAAAGTTCTCGGTTAAATAATCTATTAAAGCACCAGCATAATAACTTCCTCCATCAAAGGCATAAGTAGTTTGTTTTCCTAAGACCCATGCTATAGTAGTTAAAATTCCAGGTGCGCTAGTAGGAGAATTGCCAATATTCATTAGTATAAATACGCCAGTTCCATAAGTGGCCTTTACTTCTTTCTCCTGAAAACACATGTGCCCAAAGAGAGCTGCTTGCTGATCAACAATTAGATTTGATATAGGGATTTCTGAGCCTGTAATACTGCAATCTGTATAACCTATCAGATTGGCGTTTTCAGCAACTTCTGGTAAAATTTCAGCAGGTATTCCAAATGTCTCTAAGAGTACTTCATCCCATTTTAAGCTATTGATATTGAAAAGCATCGTTCTAGAAGCTGTAGTGTAATCGGTAACATGTAGTCTACCCTTTGTAAGGTTCCATACTAGCCACGTGTCGGTAGTGCCCATTATCAATTCTCCTTTAAGGGCTTTCTCCCTAGCGTTCTCCACATTATCTAAGATCCACTTTATTTTAGAAGCTGAGAAATATGGGTCGAGCATTAACCCTGTTCTCTTTCTCACTTCTTCTCTGACATCTGGAAAATCTTGCTCAATCTTTCTTAGAGTTTCGGTTGTCCTACGATCTTGCCATACTATTGCATTATACACTGGGATACCGGTGTTTTTATCCCACAAAATTATTGTCTCACCCTGATCCGCTATACCAATGCACTCTATTTTCTTCATCGGGATTTTTTTCTCTTGAACACTTCTCTTCAAGGATATCAAGGTGGTCTTCCAGATATCTTCTGGTCTCTGTTCAACCCAATCATGTCGAGGATGGAATCTTTTCAATTTACTCTTTGCAATGGATATTACTTCACCCGACATATCCAAAACGATGGACTTGGTGTTTGTTGTTCCCTGATCTATACCAATTACAAATTTTCTATACATTCGAGAAAAGTGTTGTCGACTTTTACTTAAACTTTCTTAAGACATGTTTATGGCCTTAAGATTGTTTCGTCTATTCACGCATGTAGTCACAGTATCACCGTATGATCTATGAATGAGCCTTGAAAAAAGTAGTGCAACACCTCGCTGAGAATGCTAGAAGCAACGTAGATGAGAGAAATGTAAAAAGAAAAATAAAGAGTGAGGGGAGATGGCTAGATTGGTGGTACTTCTTTATATGCCCACAGTATGTCTATTCCTTCCTTTCTAAGGATATACCATCTTCTAAACCATAGTATCGACAGTCCCGCTATAGCCGATATCGAGAACCATATGAGTGATATTGTGCCTATTACTCCTGAAACTTCAGGATATAACCACTGGGAGATTATCATCCATAATAGGTACCCCAGTGTAATCACCCCTATAAGAGATATCAATGGAATTCCGCCAATTTTAATGTTAACCAGTTTCGGAGATCTTTCGAATTCAGTCTTTCTTATCCAGGGATAAAGTATTGCTGCTATAACTGCTGGCAGCATGTAAATACAGGCGTATAAGACGAAGTTAAACTGTACAAAAATTACTGTTGTCTGACTTAGAATTACTCCTATTATAGCAAAGATTGCTGCTACGCCCATAGACCCTAAAGGAACTCCTCCCTTGGTAACATATGCTAATTGGGAGGGAAGTATCCTGTCAAAGGCCATAGCAAACAATAATCTGCTTCCGTAGAAGAAGTAGGTCTGAGCTAGATTTATCAATGTATAGATGAAAGCTATAGCTATAATTATGACTATTATCGGTGCTAGAGAAGGCCATAGATAAGCCCATATGATGCTCGAGTAATATGTGCTGAATGGTAATGCCCATTCTTCAGTCATATAGTACAGATATCCTTCTGCGGCCATCCATTCCAAACTCATTAAACGAGGATACATTAATGCGGCTCCTAATGTAAATATAGCCCAAGTAGATAATAGGGCGGAGGTATTGCCTATGAGTAGAGTTCTAGGAGCCTCTTTTAATTCACCTGCAAAGAATGATGGTATATAGTACCCATAGTAGATCCAGAACGCCATAATCAATCCTGCAAATGCTCCAACCATCGGTGGATAGATTCCATATGTGAATCCTTGTAGGGTTGCCCGGGATATAACTTCCTCATATCGCATAGGTGAAAACATGTTCCATGCTGCTTTAAATATCGATGCATCAGCAACTGCGTAGGATATCAGCATGAGCCCCCATGCAGCTACTCCTAGGAAAAAGCCTATTTCAAGGATCTGCACAATGCGGCGCGTGGACACACTCGTCGTTATGAACGTCACTACAACGAATAGTATGCCTATCGCTATTACACCTTCAGGAGAATATACCCAGCTAGCTGCTTCGTAGAGTTCGGGTGCCCTGATTATCGTGGCCCAAGTCCACAAGAATGAGGGTATGACTGCTGAGGGAATCCATGCTATGAGAGCTCCAGCGGTCATAAAAGTGAAGAATAGAAAACCAAATGCAAGTGGGACCTCTATCCAAGGACTTATTACTCTACTGGCAAGTACGTAATCAGAGCCTGATCGAGGATATATCGACCCTATTTGAGCATACGTTACAGCATGAAACAAGCACATGAGCATTCCTATAGTTAACACTAAGATTAGGTCAGCTCCTGGCCATAGCCACGGCACCCAGGCGTAAGGGATTAGTCCGGATGAAGACAAGCTGATGCAGTGTACTCCGAAAACCATTGCTGCAAAAGGTCCGATTACTTTAACGAGACCAGAAGTAGTTCTGACAAATACTCTTTTTTCCATATCTTCACCACTTATATCGATTATATACCGAAACGAACTTGTATATAGACTTTTTACAACCAGATCTAAAATCTAAAACATTGAATAGAATAGACATCGTCAACCTGGGTTTTGGATATTATAATCCTAGGCTTTAGCTTTATACTAATAGGAGAGAATCATGTACCCTCTTTAAGGATGTTACACTTGTGGATCATAAAAGATCTAGAAGAGTACCAACAAACTAATCAAGATATGAACGAAGTGATGAGGGCGGTCTCAAGAAAGATGTAAACACGTTCTAAAAAAGCCTAGGCAAGAGTGGTTGAAATGAAACAAAACACATATATACGGCCTACAGGGTTTGGAAATTGATATGAGATGAATTCTTCAACGTCTTTGGAAGAAGAATTTGTGTATATTGATGGGCAATTTGTTCCCAGAAAAGATGCGAAAATATCAGTATGGGATCATGGCTTACTGTATGGTGATGGAGTCTATGAAGCTATAAGAATATACGAAGGAAACATATTCAAATTAAAGGAACATGTCAATAGATTGTACTATTCTGCTAAGGCAATTAAAATAGACATCCCTATAACTAAAGAAGAATTACTTGAAGCTGTAGTTGAACTGGTGAAGAAGAACAAATTACAGAATGGTTACTTAAGGATAGTAGTTACGAGAGGAGTTGGACCCATGGGCGCGGATCCTAGGAATTGTAAGAAACCGACAATTATAATTATGTCAGAGACTAGAAAAGCTCTATTCGAAGGTAGACCAATTGTAGCAATTGTTTCCTCGGTTAGAAGAATCCCATCGGAATGTTTAGATCCTAGAATAAAATCTCTAAACTATCTGAATAACGTACTCGCTAAAATACAAGCAATTGAAGCGGGAGCGGATGAAGCAATAATGTTAAATCTAGAAGGATATGTATCTGAAGCTGTTACCGAAAATGTCTTCGTAGTTAAGAATAATATAGTGTACACACCTCCCTTAACAGCTGGAATATTAGAGGGCATAACTAGAAATGTCGTGATAGAGATAATAAAAAATCTCGGCTTGCAAATGAAGGAGGAAAACTTAACAATATATGATCTGTATACGGCCGATGAAGTTTTCTTAACGGGAACAGCAGCTGAAATTACGCCTGTAGTAAAGATCGATGGAAGATTGATAGGAAATGGAGAGCCAGGCCCAATCTACAAGAAAGTAATCGAGGAATACAGGAAAATCGTCAAGAATCCAAAGTTCGGAGTTAAGGCTTAAGGAGGGCTGGAAAATATGACAATCTACAGGATATTATTTTCTAGCGATTTACATGGGAGTTCTCTTGTTTATAAAAAATATCTTAACTCACTAATAAAGTATAAAGCCCATCTAGGAATAATAGGGGGAGATATAACGGGAAAGATGCTAGTGCCTATCATAAAAGTAGGAGATGAATCTTATGAAGCAATGGTACTTGGAAACGTAAAAAGAGCTAGAAGTCAAAAGGAACTTCTGAACGTAAGTAATGATATTGAGAGCCTCGGCTTCTATTATGAGATAGTAACAAAAAGTGAGTATGAAGAATTATCAAGTAACCATGACCTCCTGAACCAGTTATTTAAAGAGAAGATGCTGGAGCGGATAAAAAAATGGGTCGCGCTCGGTGAGGATTTCATCAAGAATTACAAGATACCTTTATACATAATGCCAGGCAACGATGATATTTTTGAAATTGATGACATACTAGAGCATTCTGAATATATTAAAAATCCTAATGAAAAAGTAATTCAAATTACGAATGACCATGAAATGATGGCATCTGCATATTCCAATATAACTCCTTGGAAGTGCCCACGAGATCTAGAAGAAGAGAAGCTTCAGGCAATATTGGAAAGAATGATGAATAATGTTAAAGATGTTAATAAATTGGTGTTTATCTCACATGTTCCTCCTTATAACACCAACATAGATTTGGCTCCCGCCTTAACCCACGATTTGAAATATGTAACGAAGGGAGGTACTGTAATGATGACGCATGTAGGTTCCTCAGCCGTAAGAAGAGTTATAGAAAAGTATCAACCTCTAGTAGGTCTTCATGGTCATATACATGAAAGCCGTGGATTCGATAAGATAGGAAGGACCATGGTGCTTAACCCTGGTAGTGAATATGGAGAGGGGATATTGCATGCAGTTTTGGTGACAATAGAGGAGGATAAAGTAAAGGGATATATGCTAATAAGTGGGTGATAGAATGTTCAGTCGTCGTAAGACGGAACTGCTTTCCGATGATGACTTAATAAAGGAAGCAATAGATATAGTGTCTAAAGCAAGTGAAAAAGGGATCATACTGAGAATACTGGGTGCTGTCGCTGTACGTATACATTCAAGCCATTCTCCTGAAGCCCTCGAATTGTATGAAAGAGTTAGTCGAATAGATTGTAGTAAAAGCCAGTTCACAGACCTCGACTTAATCGGTTACAGTAGTCAAAAGAAACAAATAGCGGAATTCTTTGAGAAAGATCTCGGTTTCCGGATTTATCCTCAGGTAAAAGTCTTATTGGGTGGACGACGTTTCATTTATAATCATTCAAAAGACTATTACAGTGTAGACATATTTTTCGATAAACTAGAATATAGTCACACAATATATTTCGGCGAAAAGCCTAATACTGCTAAAAGTAGGCTGGAACTAGATTTCCCAACTATCACACTAACCGATCTAGTTCTAGAGAAGTTGCAAATACATGACATAGCTATGAAGGATATCATCGACCTTATAATTTTGTTTACATCGCATGAAGTATCTGAAGATGAGGAGAAAGAAAAAATAAATGGAAAATATGTCGCAACTATTCTCGCCGATGACTGGGGTTTTTGGTATGATGCGACAAACAATCTTAAACTAGTTGAAGAGTATGCGGCAAGGTTAATTAATGAAAAGACGATCACGAAGTCTCAGACTTTCTTAATGAATAATATTGAGAGAATGAAATTAC
>JAWAZE010000050.1:0-6047 GCA_038817885.1 Bathyarchaeia archaeon
CTTAAAAATACCATTTCAGAAAACGATTTACCTTTCCAGTACGAAATCACTTCTTTTAACTTCACTTTTTCATCTTCAGTTAAATAATCAGATTCAATTAGATTCTCTAAGTAGCGCCAATCTATTTCTGGGAATAATGGGCTGCTGACCAGTTTGCTTGTTGGTTTGCCAACTATTAGTTCTCCATCTTCTATCCCTATAGTCATATTCTCTAGGATTTTTTTGAGCGCCTTTGCCCTCCTAATAATTATTGGCTCGCCCTCCGTTTCCATATAGGATTTCGTCATCCAATACGCTCTCTCGATACAGTAGCCTGGCTTAAAAGTAGCCTCATAAACCCTCTCCCTCAACTTTTTTACTCTATCCGTCAATAACCTCCACCACTTACTACCAAAGTACCGGGAAAATATAAGAATATTGCGACTTAGTTATCAATTTAACTGGCGCAAGCGCCCATCCAAGAACACTCAAAAATCTTAGCACACTACACACTAATGGTTTATGGAAAAAGCCTAAAGGGATATACAGTAGAGAAGATAAAAAATTGAGGATACACTTTTGTTTTTATTCGGACCCTGGTATTGGGATCATTTTTGCTTGAACAGGGATTTCTGTCCATCTCCCAACATATATTATCTTATCCACCCATCTGCCGTCTTCCTTGAACCATTGAATGATAACCGAGGGCAAGACGCAAGTATGGTCTGGTTGGATAAGTAGCTCTGGTTCAACTGTAGCATATATCTTCATTAAGGCTTCGTCATAAAGTTTTTTGAAGTTTATGTTACCCCATGCCGTGTTTAGATTCGTTTCCGAGAGAGCCCTCAGGATTTTCTCCTTACTGAGAGATCCAGCCCTTCTTATAACGTCCACAGTTATTTCAAAACCAACATAGGAAGCCATGTTCACTCCTGCCGTTCTTCCCGTCTCTTTAGTGTACATGTCATATAATTCTTTTACCAATTTTCCAGTGATGGAATCTTTAAATGGAAAAGCTGGCGAAAATAAGCCTAAGGCAATTAAGCCTAAGCCTAAATCACCACCTAAAGCAGCCACAGTGCTAGGTTCAGCAGCCGCCATTCCAATATACGCAACTTTTGGTTTATACCCCATTTCATGGCACTGTCTCCAGAATATCGCTGACTCCTCAAACCAGCAATATGCAAAACATATTTCAGCTTTATCAGTCTTCATCCGTTCAATGTATGGTGAGAAATCTATAAGACCGGGAGAATACAAGCCATAATCTATTACTTCAAATCCCATCCCTGGCGCAATATTCTTCACCATACGATGGATACGTTGCCCCTCAGCATTATTTACGGCTAAAAGACCAATTTTACCGTTTGTTTCTATTAATTTACAAGCCTTTAATATATTCTGTACTACTTCGCTCCATGACCAAGTTGTATAATACACATGTTGAGAAGGCCCTATTATTTCAATAGTAGATGCTGGGCAGAAATGTAGGATGCATGGTACACCGTATTTTTCGGCTTTCATGCCAGCGGCCGGCATGGCGAGGGCACCTATAGGAACTAGGATTAATGGTACTTTATCTTTTATTATCAGTTCTTCTGTTATTGTTGCTGTTAAGTCGAAGTCTGCTTGATTATCTTTCAGCAGAAACTTTACCGGTATCTTTCTTCCGTACTCCTCCAGAAATATTCCTCCTTCCTTATTGATTACGTTCTCTATATATGATACTATCCATGGTATTGGCTCCCCCATCTGTGCTCCTGGCCCAGTTAGTGGGGCTGGCACACCAATCAAGATTACATCGGGGGCTAATGGACCTAATGGATATAGGTATGCTAGCACTACGGCAATAGCAGCAACTATCACGATTACGGCGATAATTACAGCTTGCAGTTTTGTAATAGCCTTCCTTAACATAAAATCTCCCATATTTCTCCCCTCAAAATTAGAGACTATTCAATTATTATAATAAAGTTTTCGATGAAAGCTGTCATCTCAGGAGAATCTCTTAAGTCTCCTCCAAAACTTCTCCATACGTGAGGAAAACAAACCCCAAACCCCTGTTGGCGCAATTGAAAGTATAATTATACATAAGATCCCTTGCAAAAGCATGCTTAAACCAACAAACCCTGCAAAAACGCTTCTTAATGTGACATAGATTATGGAGCCTATAATGGGCCCAATAATGGTTCCAACACCACCAATAACCGATATAAACACAAAGGCAAGAGTCCATTCAAAACCAAATCCAGCTTGAGGATGTACAAACATTGTTTGAATGGCGAATATAGCTCCACTCAAAGCGGTTATAGTCCCATTAATAATGAAGCATATAGCCTTAATGATGAAGGTATTTACCCCGATCTCTGCGGCAGCTTCATCGTCGCAGCCAGTCGCTCTAATGGCAAATCCGATTTTCGAATTATGAAGATAGTATATTGTAAGAATAGATATTATACTAGTAATGTACGCCATATAATAAGTCGCTTGCAAAGGAATTTTGTAACCTATGCTTAACCTTAAACCTGTAGCTCCCCCCACAAAAGCCCAGTTCCGGAAGAAATGAAAAAGAATTTCTGCAAATAATATAGTTGATAAGGCAAAGAAAAATCCCCGTAACCTTAAGAATGAAAGAGAGATAAAGCCAGCAGAAGCCGCTCCGACAAGTCCCGAGAAAATTATCGAGGCCCACAAAGGCCATTTATAAATCTCATTTAGTATTAAAATGGTATACATCCCTAAGCCTATAAAAGCTTGTTGACCCAAAGAAATTACACTTAAATGCCCAGCTAAAAAAGACCACATTTCAGCAGCAGCCAAATAAATAAAGGATGAAGTCAAAATCATCATCATGTATGGTCCACTGTAGAGAGGAAGGATCATTAGTACCAGCAGCGCTACTAATGAAGCTAGATACAAGCGTAACCTATTAACGTTCACTATATTAGGACCTCCTAGTAAGAAGCCCTTCAGGTCTAAAGAGTATGAGAATTAGCGTTATCAAGTGGCAGATAATATATTGATATTCGGAGCCGAAGAAATAACCGCTTAAAATCAAGATCTCACCCATAATTAAGCCTCCAATGAAAGTCTTCTTCAGACTTCCAAGACCAGCAAGCATAATGGCACCTAGGGGTAAAAGTAGATACGTCATCCCAGAGGTTGGGAAAAAAACATAAGTTACGCCCATTAAGACCCCAAAAACCGCCTGAGTTAGTGCCATAATTCCCATTCCATACATATAGGCAACTTCAGGTTTTACCCCAAACATCATTGCAGCTTCGCAATCCTGCGGAACTGCCCTAAAAGCTCTTCCAGCAAAGGTCTTTACAAAAAAGAGATGTAGAATCGTGAACATCATTAATGCGAAGATGAAATTTATAAGGTACGCAAAAGGTATATTCAAGAATCCAATAGAGAAGCCTTGCAATATGTATGGCTGCGCTAGGCTCCTAGGATCTGCAAAGAATATTAATTGGATGGCGTTTCGAATAATCATGCCTATCGAGAAAGTTATTATAAGAACGGTATCCATTTGTCCTCTTAACAAAAATCTGTTGAGTAAAAATTTCTGTAGCGCAAATCCGATTGTGACAATTAGTGGTGCAACAATAATTAAGCTAATAAAGGGGTCTATTCCGAAGATTGTTAAAAGGGTCCAGCTTAAATATGCTGCAAGAACAGCCATATCACCATGTGCAGCGTTAATAAATCCTAGTTGGAATGCTAACGAAAGACCGCATGCAGCAAGACTTAGAAAGCCGCCAAATAATAGTGCACGAAAAGATAAATTAAGAATTACCAGCCAGTTCACTTTAACTCACCGGTTTGCCGCCAGCCTTATTATAATTAAGCGCCGCCCATATAAGCCTTTCTAATGTATTCTTCTTTCAACATTTCCCCAGCCTCTCCCTCCAACACAACTCTGCCATTTTCAATAACGTATCCTCTATCAGCTATTTGAAGTGCTGCCCTAACATTTTGCTCAATGAGTAGAATCGTTAAACCATCATCTTTATTGAGCTTCTCGATAACATCAAGCACATCTGAGACAAGGTTAGGTGCGAGACCTAAGGATGGCTCATCTAGGATTAGTAGTTTGGGCAATGACATTAAAGCTCGACCAATGGCTAGCATCTGTTGCTCTCCACCACTTAAAGTCTTAGCTAACTGGTTTTCTCGCTCTTTCAGTCTAGGGAATAGGTTATAAACTCTATCAAGCGTATCTTTGGTCTTCTTCCTTGCTTCTCTAGATGCATAAGCTCCCATCAATAAGTTTTCTTTAACAGTCATCAAAGGGAAAAGCCTTCTACCTTCAGGGACAATTGCTACTCCCATCTTAACAATGTCAGGCGTGGGCAAATTGTCTATCCGTTTTCCTAAGAAAAATATTGAACCCGTTTTCGGTTTAAGTAATCCAATAACCGCCTTTGTAAATGTGGTTTTACCAGCGCCGTTAGGTCCCAAGAGCGCTACTAGTTCTCCCTTTTTAACAAAAAGGGAAATATTGAAAAGAACCTGCAATTCACCGTAAGAGACACACAATTGATTTACCTCTAGCATCTTCATCCCCTAAAAGACGTATTTTTCGCCCAAATATGCCCTAATAACCTCTTCATTATTGGATACTTCTTCAAAGGTGCCTTCAGCTATTTTTTTCCCATGGTTCATGACGATAATACGTTCAGCCACTCTTTTTATGGATCTCATTATATGCTCAATCCAAAAGATGGTGATGCCAAGTTCATCACGGATTTTCCTAATCATTCCCTCAGCTTTTTCTGCTTCAACCGGATTTAAGCCACTAATGGGTTCGTCTAAAAGTAAAAGCTTGCACCCTGTGGCTAGGGATCTTGCTATCTCAAGAAGCTTACGTTCATATATATTGAGGGATGAAGCTAAGACCTCTGCTTTTCTCTCTAGCCCAATGAACTCCAAAATCTCGTAAGCTTTTGTGTGTGTCTCATTCATATTTCCCTTTCCACCATATAAATGAGCAGTAATTACGTTTTCAAGAACCGTCATCTTCAAAAATGGTCGAGGTATTTGATGAACCCTGCTAATTCCTAAACGGCAAATTTTAAACGAGGGTAACCTTGTGATATCTCTCCCTCGAAATTCAATTTTACCACTATCAGGATGAAGCGTTCCCGTTATTAGGTTGAACAAAGTTGTTTTTCCTGAACCATTTGGACCAATAAGTCCAACTATTTCTTTTTCATTTATCTCTAAACTGACGTTATCTACAGCTCTTAATGCCCCAAAAGTTTTAATAACATTCTTTAACCTTAGCATATCGAAAAGCAAAATGAAGATTAAGTAAATAAATTTTTCTCTAAAAGTAATCATTATATTTCACTATGACATTAAAAAATTTGCCGTGTCTATTATAACCATCATTACACTTTCATTGCTAGTAGCTCGCTTGGCCTTAATGTAGCCTCGAATAGGACTGATATTAATGTTCTATCACGCTCATTCTCAGCGGCGTTATTCATGGCTCTAACATCCTCAAGCGAAAGCAGCATTTCTGGCTTAACCTTAGAATCCTTCTCACTCCCATTGATGCTAAACCATGAGGTCTCCGGCACAGGAGTATTGCGCCTACAGCTACCACACTTAGCATACTGAACCAGATTCCTAACAAGTTCTTCATCCTTAATGTCTATGCTCATGTTCTCCAAGACTTTCTTAAGCGCCTTTGCCCTCCGTTTCCATATAGGATTTCGTCATCCAATACGCTCTCTCGATACAGTAGCCTGGCTTAAAAGTAGCCTCATAAACCCTCTCCCTCAACTTTTTTACTCCATCTTTCATATGTTTTCCCACATTTAGTCACTTAATGAGTAATGATTGAAAGGAGCATTAATTCTTTTATAACTTTATTCCCTTAAAATATATACATTTGACTTAAAGGATATGAAAAGTATATTCAGTCTTTTTCTTCAAATAATACTACAACTTTCATCATTATATGAAAGTCTCGTGCTAGCTATTTTAACCCAAAATCTCCAATTTCTAAAGAGTATCCATGTGTAGATGACTGCCTATGAGAGTTCTTTCTTATA
>JAWAZE010000051.1:0-5513 GCA_038817885.1 Bathyarchaeia archaeon
GTTTTAAACATTCAGATGCGGGGAGAAGGGTTCCCCCAAAGAGCCCCCAATGAAATAACCAAGAGGGAAGAGTTAAGTAGGAATAAAAGCAACAATTCACCATGCATTCCTACTTAACTCAGAACCCGAAAGAAGTCTATAATCCTCTTCTCCTCTTTCATCCTGAGCATCTCAGAACACTTTTTAGGGTCAACTCTCTTAAAGTCCAGTCCTAGAGATAATAGAAGTTGCCTAGCATCCTTTGAGATTCCTGGTGCTGCAAGTATACCCCTTATCTCTTTACCCATGCTTCTCTTTAAAGATTCTATATATTTCGCTAACTGTAAGACGGCCTCTTTTCCAGCGGTTCTCCGCTTTATCTCTATTACAACGATGCGTCCATCCTTATCGACGCCATATATGTCCACGAATCCGGGCTTAACTTTTCTCTCGTAATCAATTGGCTTAAAGCCCTCTTCGATTAATGAGGGCTCCATTAATATCGCCCTCTGTATATCTTCTTCACTCGCATAGAGTGAGAATTCGCCTTCATCTACGAGCTTAAAAGTTGAGAAGAGATGAATTTTATCGAAAAATATTGTTACGACTTCGCGCGGCATCCTTTTAATGGCTTTTATAACAAGTTTATTCTCATCTCTGAATGCCTGTAGAATGCAGCCGGAAGGTTGCCAATTAACGGGCTCATACCCCCTAGATCTATGAACTAAAACAGCTCCGTCCTCTTTTACTATAACTATCCTTTCACCGGGCTCAAGTTTCGAGCTGGCCCTACCGGAATAATCAACCCAGCAGCTGCCGACAACTATGGCCACTCTCTTCTCATTAAAGGCTTCATTAAGTTTATCTACAACCTCGTCTATATCAGGTCTTTCGCACACAATAATCCGGCGACTATTATGCAAGAGATCCCTCCAATAATTTTTTATGAGGTCTCTCGCATAAATATCTTCTGAAAGTTCAAGTATGTCTGGCGGTGGATCGTGGAGAATAAAACGTAAAGTAATTCGGCATTACAATAGGCTTGCACCAATTTACGATACATTATATGCCCATGAGCAAAGTCAAAAGATTGAGAAGGTGCTCCATGCACTCGATTTCAGTCCGCTTAATGTTATTCTAGACGCGGGGTGCGGAACGGGTATTCTCTTCAAATATATAGCTAACTTAGCTGGCGCAATCATTGGCGTCGATATCGCTAGGGGCCCCCTCGAAATTGCCAAAAAGATGATTAAAGACTCTAGGCTCGACACGGTTTTTCTGGTGAGAGCTGACACTGACTTTCTACCCTTCAAAAGCGGTATCTTCGACAAGGTGTTCGCAATAACATTACTACAAAATGTGCCCAATCCTATCTTAACGCTCAATGAAGTAGCCAGAGTAGCGAAGAGAAGGTCGGTTTTCGTCATAACTGGGCTTAAAAAGGTTTTTTCAAGGGAGTCTTTCCTAGAAACTCTGAGGAAGGCTGGTCTCAAATTTATTTTGCTAGATGATGAAAACGACATTAAGTGCCATGTTGCCATCTGCTATAAGGGAGGTATGGCTAAAAGCATAAATAAGAGGATAAAAGATAGTTTAAATGGTGGTGGATTTAGATGCCAACTCATGGTAGCCTCTCAAAGGCTGGTAAGGTTCGGTCACAGACCCCGAAAATCCCCCCTAGGCCAAAAGGCAGCCCAACTCCTAAGGAGAGGGCTAAGAGAAACTATGAGAAGCGGATAATATTAGGGAGAAAATCGGGTCAAAACTGGATATTATAGTTGAGCAGTTTAACAATTCCTGGTATTATCGAACCATGTCAAGTAAAAGCAGCTCCCCTATATCTGTTGTAATCCCAACCTTACAAGAGGAAAAATATATCGGTAATCTTCTCTCAAAGCTCCTTTATATCGATCCAAGCTTAGAAATAATTGTTGTTGATGGGGGTAGTGTAGATAAGACCGTGGATATTGCAAGGAAATTCACTGATAAGGTTTATGTATTGAAGACGCGGGGTATAGGCATGGCGAGAAACTATGGCGCTCATATGGCAAATGGAGACATAATTATTTTCATAGATGCGGATGTCGATCCACGGCCAGACTTCATCAAAAAGACTGTCTCTGCGCTTAAAAGGGAGCATGTTGTCGGAGCCACATGTAATATTATGCCTAAAGACCCACTCCCACATGAGCAGGCCTTCTTCAAACTTTACAATTTCATCCTCTTCCTCATCTCCTTCTTTAAGCCACATTCTCGAGGGGTTTTCCTTGCAGTAAAACGTGACGCCTTTATGAAAGTTGGAGGTTTTAATGAGATGCTCCCGTGCGGGGAGGATCATGAGATTATTTTTCGTCTATCTAAAATCGGCAAGATAACCTTCCTCAGAGATCTTGTGGTCTATGAATCCATGAGGAGATTTAGGAAGATTGGGTTCTTTAAGGTTCTTAAGATATGGATCAGGGACTACATATCCTTGCTCCTGTTTAATAGGACCGTATCAAGATCCTGGGAGCCAGTACGATAATCTATATTACTAAAAACATCAAATTAATTTTAGCATAGACTAAGTATTCTGGTTTATGTGGGGTGATTTAATTAATGGAGATTAAGGCTGTGAGCATAGAGTTCCCAAAGGATTGCAACGTCATTCTCGGGACATCACACTTTATAAAATCTGTCGAGGATATTTATGAGGCTATGGTTAATTCTGTTCCAGGGATAAAGTTTGGCTTAGCTTTCTGCGAAGCTAGTGGTGAGCGGCTGATTAGGGTTGAGGGGACTGATGAGGAGCTTAAGAAAATAGCCGCAGAGAACATGCTTAAGCTTGGGTGCGGCCACTCCTTCTTAATAATCATGAGGGGGGCATACCCGATCAATGTGCTTAACGCAATAAAATCTGTTCCGGAAGTATGCGCTGTTCATGCCGCGACAGCTAATCCACTACAGGTCATCGTCGCTGAAACTGAGCAGGGAAGGGGCATATTGGGCGTAATAGATGGCTTCAAACCTCAAGGAATTGAAGATGAAGAAGGCGTTACGTGGCGCAAAGAGTTTCTAAGAAGGCTTGGCTATAAAAGGTGAATCTGGAGAAGGATTGATGGCACCAGTCATTGAATTGATTGACGTGTGGAAATCGTATAATGGTTTTCAGGCGCTTAGGGGTCTGAATCTCGAGGTCAAAAGCGGCGAAGTATTTGGGCTTCTAGGACCAAATGGCGCTGGTAAAACAACTACACTTAAAATTATTGTCGGTCTCCTTAGGATGGAGAAAGGTACGGTTAAGGTTAAGGGCATAGATATAAACAGGGAGCCATACGAGTATAAGAAGTTTATTGGCTATGTCCCGGAGAATCTTTCTCTACCGGAATATCTGACGCTTGAGGAGTTTCTCATATATGCTGGGAAAATCCGATGTCTGCCGAGCAATCAAATTAAAGAAAGAATGAACTATTACATCGAGTTATTTGAGTTAAAAGAGAAGCGCAGATCATTGCTGCTCTCGCTTTCTCGGGGCATGCGGCAGAAAGCGGCGATAATCTCAGCCCTCATCCACGATCCAGAAATATTGATTCTGGATGAACCCTTCATCGGCATAGACCCCGCCGGGCAGCGTATACTTAAAGACATATTTGTTGAGAGAATTAAGAGAGGTGGAGCAGTCTTCATATCCACACATCTCCTCGACACAGCCGAGAGACTATGCGATAGGGTTGCAATAATTCACAGGGGGCAGAATATAGCATCTGGTAGTTTAAAGAGCTTGCGGGAGATTTCGAGGACGGGAGAAAATGCTACCCTCGAGGAGGTTTTCCTCAAATTAACTGAGGAGGCGAGAGAGTATTTATTAGGGGGTGCACCTGAAAGGAGAGGAGCTTAGTCTCTTTTATGGTTGGATGAGGCGATGAGGCTAAACATAATATTAAACTTATATGCACTAAAAGTTAAGGTCTTTTTTGGCGCCTTTAGAACCTCTAAGGCTAGTATAGCCCTATTACTTATCTATATTCTTGGTTATTTCCCGGGCATGTTCGGCATCTCATCAATCATTACTAACGCTGTGAAGCACGGCGGCATCGATGCATATTTCTGCATAAATATTTTATCCGCGGCGGCCAGTGCTCTAATCGCCGTCTCCATCCTACTATCTCTGAAGGGGGGCCACAGCTTTTGGGCATGAACAGAACATTATTTTCACATCACCACTTCATCCATGGGAGTTTTTAATTGCGGGGCTTCTCGCCAATCTAACTTATTTATTCATTTTCGCCCTTCCATTAATCGTTTTATATGCCCTCATTATTTTCTCACTTAGCCTTCCGCCAATCCCAGCGGCTATTATCTTCCTCATCTTCCTCCTCTTTGCGTCTTCAGTTATTTTCTTAAAAACGTTCTTCTCTCTAATAAAAGCGCTTCATGATAAAATTTGGGTTAACGCCCTAATACTCATCGTCGCCCTCATTATCATGCTCCCCGCCATTGGCATATTTCTGCCATTGCCGTTGAAATATAATATGTTGCCCTGCCCATCAACCTTCTTCGCAAGGATCCTGGTTAATGCGGTCTTACACGGAAGCTTTTGCCCTTCAGACCTTCTTGGCTTCACTCTTTTCTTCATAACATCTCTCGCCCTCTTTGCTCTTATATCTAAAAAGAACTTCTTCCCGCTCACGACTCAAATCCCGTTAATATCGCCCTTCGATATTTCAGCGAGAACGCAGACATTTAAGATGGAGAGCAACATCAAATTTTTTTCTAGATTAAGCATACCGCTTTCCCTAGGCCTTAACTCTAAATCCCCCACCATCTTCTTATTAAAAAAGGAGATCATTAAAATAGCGCGTGAGGGAAGCCTATTCTCAATAATTTTGCTATACATAATTTTTTCAGCGATCTTCATCGCTATAAATTCTTCATCCCCGGCTGGAAGAGGTCCCTCTTTAGCAAACTCTTCTTTTCTCCTGGTCATGCTTAGTGTTTATTCATTGATAATATCAGTGATGCTTGCTGGCAATTGGAGGGTTCTAGAATCAAGGAATCTTTGGCTACCAATATCATCTGGGGCTAATCTTCGCCTAATCATTAAGGCGACATTATATGGCTTCATAATAATCTCTCTTGTAATCCCCCTGTCAATAATGCTGCCAATATCAATATCCTACGGGATTAATCCAACTATGCCATTAACTGTTCTCATATCGACCTCGTTAATAGGCTGCTCTGTAAATCTTTACACAGCAGTTAAATTCCTTAAGAGTGGGCGAGGCGGGTCTCCCTCCTTCCTTGTAGGCTGGTTATCAATGCTGCTCTCCCTCCTCTTCCTCTCACCCATATATCTCCCGGTTACGCTTGCCCTCCTTCTGAGGTCAAACGAGATCATAAACGTGATGATCTTTGCGGGAACACTTTTTTACTCAGTAATCATAGTGAGGCTTTTCCTTAATTTGATTGAGAGGAATATTTATTCTATAGAAATATAGCCGAAAACCGGTCCGATAACTAAAAATTTTTGGCAATGATCTTAAGTCTCACATGAA
>JAWAZE010000052.1:0-5060 GCA_038817885.1 Bathyarchaeia archaeon
TAATGTAATATCTTCTTTTCCTTCAGCGTACACGGCTTTAGTCTCAATCTGTCTAACTACGATTAATGGATGCCCATAGTCGAATTTTTGTTTAGGCTGGAAATTCTTGATCCACGCTACCTCATCAACACCATCAAATTTAACTACCCTTTTTATTGGATAGGCTCTTAAGTGCTCGTCGGAGATAGCTTTCGAAACAACTAGCACGTCGATAAGAGGTAACGTAAGTCGATTAACAGCATCCGCATGAGGTGTATCATGTGTAGAAATAATGGGAATTCCAAGCCCAAACGCGACACGGCATTGTTCAACTGAGCGATGAGAAATCGCTATATCTGGTTGTTCTCTTTTGAACATCTTACAGAATCTTCTCTCCCTTTTTAGGCTTTCATAGAGCCTTGTATATAACGTCCTTGGGTTATATTTTCCTACAACCTCAATTTTAAGACTTAAGTGTTTTGCTAGTGGTATAGTGTCTGGATGTTTTCTTGTAGTGAATATTATTTCATGCCCTTTTTCCTCTAAGCGTTTTGTTATGGCGGCTCCATATCGTATATGTTTTCCCGTACACGCATCATACCATATTTTCATGGTTTTTGCCCTCCTCATCGAGCTATTGATACGAGTATAGCAATTGTTGTTGTGAGCATAAAGAGTGATAATACTAATAACACTAGTTTTCGCTCCGTTGTTGGGTGATGGTAAGCTATCAGCGTTATTAGGCTTCTTCTGTGATCCGCCTTCAATATTAATCCATTCATGATGAGCCTCGCTCTCCTCTTAAAGATCACGATGTTAATTAGCACGAGCGCTGAATTAAATATATATGGGACTAGCGCTATCGCTAAGGTCTGCTCTATGTTGGCTATAATAGCATAGGCGGCGAGGGTTGTTCCAAATGCAAATGAGCCAGTATTGCCGACGAAAATCTTCCCCTTAAAATTGTAGTATGCTAGTGCCCAAGAGATTACGAGTGGAACATAAAGTAGGATGCTCTCGCTTCTTCCATGTATGATTGAGGTTACGAGTAAACCTGTTAAGACTATTGAAGGGCAGAGGGTCTCAAGCCCATTTAACCCGCCGAGCTGGTTAACAGCGTTGGTGGTTACTGTAACGATGGCTGGAACAATAATAAAATAATAAGCCAATCCAAAATCTATTTTACCAAAAAAGTATGTGCTCATGCGGGTCTCTCCTTCACGAATTATGATTAACGGTAAAGATGCTATGAGTGGAAGTAAAGCCTTGTATCTCCACCGGATATCAGCCCAATCATCCAAGAGACCCATAAAGCCGCCAAAAAGTATACAGGAAGCCAGCGTTAACGCTGACGGTCTCTCCCAGTCCTGGAGAACCCAGCTTTGAAAGCCATGAACCGTAAATAAATAGATTGCCGACACTAGAACGTAGATTATACCTAAGCCGTTTGGGACGAGGGGTCTTCCAGGCTTATGTTCATCTGGGGCCTTGGGCAGTCTATCTAACATATCAACGCACTCATACCTCGACCTAGCCATTATAGTCTAACGTCAAGGTTTATTAATTTATCGGAGAAAACATTCTTAAACAACCGCCGTATTCAAAGGTTTCTATAGTGCGGGATGAGGGTGCTTGGCTCAAGAGCAAATTAAACTTAGATACTCCGGCTTCATCATATTTCTATTCAGAGTTATCAGCATTGGAACCGGCCTACTCTTCACGTTAATGGTTACTAGAAGCATACCGCCCGAAGAATACGGTATACTCGGAAACCTCAATGATATTTTATCCTACTTCACGTTAACCTCCACAATAATACCGTTTTGGATGACGAGGTTTATAGCAAGACATCAATCAGGCTCTTTCAAGACCGGATTTAATATGAATACTCTGATCGGTTTCATATCTACGGCAATATATGCTCTTCTAATACCTGTCGTTATGAATGCTCTTCAGATTAGCCAAAAATATCTACCAGTATATCTAGTTGCTTCTATAATAGTGTTCGAAAGCCACATGTTAACGATTTTTGAGGCGGCAATTTACCCTAGGCGCCCAGAGAATCTCGGATTCGGATTATTTATCTTCGAGGCGAGTAAGCTGGCTTTAGGATATTTGCTGATAATTGCGATGAAAATGAGTTTGATAGGGGTCATATCGTCGATAGCGGCGGCATCAATTATCCAAGCATTATTTTATTTAAGATACTTGTTCCATGACCTCAGAGAAAAAGCTGTTCGAGATTATGTTGGTAAATGGTTTAAGGCTTCGCTGCTAAACATTTATGGCATTTTAAGCGGAAGAATACTTATGCTCGCAAACATTTTCCTATTTATCTATGGTGGTGAGCTATCGAGGGCTTATTATGGAGCCGCTTCGGCGATTGCTTCAATAATAGGATATTCATCCTTCCTCTCATCTGCCCTCTATCCAAAACTTCTATCAAGGCCTGAACTAAAAGATGTAACGCTCTCCCTAAAAATGGTTTCCATGTTCGTTATACCGATGAGTTTAGGCGCCATAATCCTTTCAGAACAACTCCTACTAATACTTAACCCAGTATATGGTGCAGTAAGGCCGACGCTTATGATCCTGTCTTTAAGCGCTTTTTTCTCTGTTTTCTCATCGATCTTTGAGTCAATTATCAGCGGAACGGAGAGAATAGACGTTGAGCCCGAAATATCCTATAGCAAGATTATTAAAAGCAGGTTGTTTCTTCTATTAACATTAAACTATGTGCAAGCAGCCATCGTTGTCCCATCTGTATATGCTGTTTTAGGGTCGCTGGGATCGAGCGCACTTGAGGCAACATTGTACTTTGCGTCCATAAACACTATAGCAAACATTTTGCTGACATTGGCAAAATACGTAATAGCGAAAAGAAGTATGCCCTTTAAAATTCCTTGGAGAGATATTGGAAAATATTTCTACGCAGCACTGCTTATGGCCATAGTTATTTGGGCTCTTCAGTTTCCAGCGAGGCTCGCATTAACAATATTTAGGGTGCTTATGGGAGCCCTAGCGTATTTTCTTACGCTTTTCGTAATCGATAAAGAAACTAGAGAACTCATAAGCTCCGCTAAAAAAGAACTCAGAAAAATTTTTGAAAGTAGGGATAACACGAGATGAATTTTATGAATTTAAAGGATGAGCTCGCAAATCTCCTTGAACCTTCAGAAATAAAGATGGTGTACAAGTCCTTTGACATAGTTGGCGACATAGCCATTCTCAAAGTGTCGGAAGCCCTTAAAAATAAAGGTGAGATAATCGCTGACGCCGTAATGCGGATGCACCGGAACGTGAAGACAGTTTTATGTCAGGTTGGGCCGACCTCAGGAGATCTGCGATTAAGGGAATTAAAGTGGCTGCGTGGCGAGAAGAGGACTGAAACTGTTCATAGGGAGCATGGCTGCTTATTTAAGGTTGATTTAAGTAAATGTTATTTTTCCCCAAGGCTTTCCTACGAGCGCATGAGGGTAGCGAGGCAAGTTAAACCGGGAGAAGTTGTGGTTAATATGTTTGCTGGCGTCGGCTGCTTTTCAGTATTGATCGTCAAGTTCTCTAAGGCTGAAAAAGTGTTCTCTATAGACATTAATCCTGAAGCGGTTCGCTACATGCGCATAAATGTATCTTTAAACAGGGTCAACGGGCTCGTTGAACCGATTGAGGGAGACTCGAAGGAAGTGATCGTATCCAGATTACGAGATACAGCTGACAGGGTTCTCATGCCGCTACCGGAGAAAGCCTACGAGTACTTAGATTACGCATTGATGGCTTTAAAGCCATGTGGTGGCGTAATACATTACTATGACTTTGAGCATGCGGGAAAAAATGAGGACCCCATAAAGAAGGTGATCGATAAGGTATCCCGCAAGCTCTTAAATTTGGGCGCGAGATTCAATATATTGTCTTCGAGGATCGTTAGGACTGTGGGGCCAAGGTGGTATCAAGTGGTTTTAGACATATTTATCTGTGACCGCGGGACAGTTAATAGGGGGTGATCAGGCATGAAGAGATATCTAATGGATATTTTGGCATGCCCAATTGACAAGCATCATCCGCTAGAACTCTATGTTTTTGAGGAGAAAGATGAAATAGTTGAGGGGATAATAGTTTGTCCAAAGTGCTTACGTTGGTATCCTATAAGAGATGAGATACCTGAAATGCTTCCCGACGAACTAAGAAACATGAGGGATGAGTTAAGTTTCCTAGAGAAGTGGCGGGATAAAATACCGGAGAAAATACTTTTCGAGGGGAAACCATTTAACCTTAAGGAAAAGCATCTTTAGAAATTATTATAAAATTTTAATGGGCCGCCCCTTACTGGCCGATTTTAGAGCAGCCTCGGCTATTTTTAGGGCTTTTATACCATCTATGCCCGATACTAGTGGCTTCCTGTCATTCAATATACAGTCAACAAAATGCTGCAGTTCTAGTTTAAGCGGTTCTTCCCATTCATATCTTGGTGTTAAGGTCTGACCCGAAGTTTCTATGGTCATCTCTTGGGTTATGTAGTCAAGGTTTATTATGGCTTCGCTTCCAGTAACTATTAATTTCCTAATTTTGTATGGTGTAAGCCAATTAGCCTCAATAAAAGCTGATCTTCCGCTTGAAAATGTGAGCATTATTTGGGCGTAATCCTCTATTTTCTCATGCTGAAGATATCCAATGTTCGCGTAAACCGTTGATGGATCTTCGTTAAAGAGAAAGCGCATGACATCTATATCATGTATAGCCGTATCTCTCACCACACCGACATCACCTATCCTCTGAGGCCACTTTGACACCCTTCTCGCGGTAGCTAAAACCAAAGACCCTATAACACCATCATCTATAGCCTTTTTCACTCGCCTAACACCGGGGTTGAACCTCTCTATAAAACCAACCTGAAGCTTAAGGTTCTTTGCTTCAGCCAGGTTTAAGGCTCTCTGCGCTTCTCTCACAGAGCTAGCCATAGGTTTCTCAACAAACACATGCTTACCCATTTTTAAGGCTTTTATTGATTCCTCGGCGAGCTTAGATGACCATACACATATGGTTACCGCATCCAGCTCTTCATTTTTATACATTTTCACGCTGTC
>JAWAZE010000053.1:0-5009 GCA_038817885.1 Bathyarchaeia archaeon
GGATACGCGGTTAGGGCAGAATCCCTCAAGAAGACAGGCTTAGAATGCTGGTTCATAAATGCTAACGATAAAACTGTCGAGGGCATAAAGTTTAAGAATGGTTTGTCATACGCCGTACAATGGCATCCGGAAGCCTCACCCGGCCCATATGATACGGAGTTTCTCTTCGACGAGTTTATTAAGAGGGCCTGGAGGGCTGGCTGAGGCTATGCCTAGGTTCGAGTGGGTTAAGAAGGTTCTTGTGCTTGGGAGCGGCGCAATAAAGATCGGTGAGGCCGCGGAGTTTGATTACTCTGGGAGCCAGTGTCTTAAGGCGCTTAGGGAGGAGGGCATAGAGACGATTCTCGTTAACCCGAATATAGCGACAATACAAACTGATCCTAGGCTTGCTGGCAAAGTTTACCTGCTCCCGGTTACGCCGAAGTATGTTAAGAAGATTATTGAGAGGGAGAGGCCGGATGGCATACTCCTCGGCTTCGGCGGCCAGACAGCCCTGAACTGCGGTGTCCAGCTGGCTAGGATGGGCGTTCTAGACGAATATGATGTTAAGGTTCTTGGATCCTCTATAGAAACTATTGAGAGGGCGTCGAACAGGGATCTATTTAGGCGGACGATGAGTGAGGCAGGCATCCCAGTGCCCAAGAGCGGCTCTGCAACGTCTGTTGAGGAAGCATTGAAGGTGGCTGAGGAGATAGGTTACCCGGTGATGGTTAGGGTTGCATATACGCTGGGCGGTAAAGGCAGCGGCGTAGCATACAATAAGCGGGAGCTGAGGGAGATAGTGAGCAGAGCCCTCGTTCACAGCCTCATTAAACAGGTTTTAATTGAGGAGTGGATCGGGCACTGGAAGGAAGTCGAGTATGAAGTTATGAGGGATTATAAAGATAACTGCATAACCGTCTGCAACATGGAGAACTTCGACCCGATGGGCGTTCACACGGGAGACTCAATAGTAGTCGCACCCTCACAGACGTTAACTAACCGCGAGTATCACATATTACGTTCGGCGTCAATAAGGGCCGTGCGAGCCTTGGGCGTGGTCGGCGAATGCAATATTCAATGGGCCCTCCACCCAAGGTCTGAGGAGTTTAGGGCTATAGAGGTTAACCCGAGGATGTCTAGGAGTTCAGCCTTAGCCAGTAAGGCTACTGGGTATCCATTGGCTTACATAGCGGCTAAGCTCGCGATAGGCTATACGCTCCCAGAGCTCATTAATAAGGTTACTGGGATAACGACCGCGTGCTTTGAGCCCGCCCTAGACTATATTGTCGTGAAGATTCCCCGCTGGGACTTGAAGAAGTTTAGGAATGCTGACCGCCATATAGGCACACAGATGAAGTCTGTTGGGGAGGTTATGGCTATTGGGAGAACCTTCGAGGAGGCGATTCAGAAGGCTGTTAGGATGCTTGATATCGGTAAGATTGGCTTAGTTGTAAATGATGAGGAGGATGAACCCATAGAGGCCATAAAGGATTGCTTAAGGAACCCGACTGACGAGCGCCTCTTCAAGATAGTTAAAGCTATAAGAATGGGGATCCCAATCAAGGAGATTTACCGCCTAAGCGGCATCGACCCCTGGTTCCTCTACAAGATAAAGAATATTATTGACATGGAGAAGAAGCTTAAAGGGCTTAAGCTTAGCGATTCGGATGCAGCTGAGGTCATTAGGGAGGCTAAGCGCCTAGGCTTCTCGGATGCGCAGATTGCCAAGTGTATGGGCGTAAGCGAGGATGAGATTAGGAATTTCAGAAAGGCCTACAACATAATACCGGTCGTTAAGCAGATAGATACGCTTGCGGCCGAGTGGCCAGCTAAGACAAACTACCTCTACGTGACGTATAACGGCGGTGAAGATGATATATCCTTTGACACCGGAAGGAGAAAGGTCATAGTTTTGGGCGCGGGGGTCTTTAGGATAGGTTCAAGCGTCGAGTTCGATTGGAGCTGTGTGAACACGGTCTGGGCGCTTAAGAAGTATGGCATAGAGGAAGCTATAGTGATAAATTATAACCCCGAGACAGTCTCAACGGACTATGATATATCAGACAAACTGTATTTTGAGGAGATAACTCTTGAGAGGGTTCTGGATATATATGAGAAGGAGAAGCCCCTCGGGGTTATAGTGAGCGTCGGTGGCCAGATACCGAACAACCTGGCTTTAAAGCTCTATAGAGCTGGCGTCAACATTCTTGGAACCTCTAGCGAGAGTATAGATGCCGCTGAAGACAGATCTAAGTTCAGCGCCCTATTAGATAAACTTGGCATCCCGCAGCCGAAATGGAGTAGGCTCATAACGATTAGGGACGCTGAGAAGTTCGCTGAGGAGATAGGCTACCCAGTCTTAGTTAGACCCAGCTACGTCCTATCCGGGGAAGCTATGAGGGTTGCGCGTGATGGGCGGGAGCTCACAGATTACCTTGAGCTGGCAGCTAAGGTTTCTAAGGAGCATCCGGTTGTAATATCAAAGTTTATTGAGGGGGCTAAGGAAGTTGAGGTTGACGGCGTCTCTGATGGAGAGGATGTTCTAATAGGCGCAATTATAGAGCATGTTGAGCAGGCCGGTGTTCACAGCGGAGATGCAGTCATGTGCATACCACCGCAGTCCATAAGCAGCGACGTGATTAAGAAGATTGAGGATTACACCTACAAGATTGCTAGGGCGCTACATATAAGGGGTCCATTCAATATACAGTTCCTCGTTAAGGGCAATGAGGTTATGGTGATCGAATGTAACCTTAGGGCCTCTAGGTCGCTCCCATATGTGAGTAAGAGCAGGGGCGTCCACCTTATAGACATCGCTACTGGGGTCTTCCTCGGCAGGAGCCTTAAGGAGATCGGCATACTTGAGCTTCCGCAGACGCCATATGTAGCCGTTAAGGTTCCGCAGTTCAGCTTTATGCGGTTGACTGGCGCGGACCCGGTCCTAGGCGTTGAGATGGTTAGTACTGGCGAGGCTGCATGTATAGGCGAGAACTTCGCGGACGCTCTGATGAAGGCCCTTGAGTCAGTTGAATTCACATTCCCAGATGAGGACGGCTCAGTCCTCATAACCGTTGGCGGGCGGGAGATGAAGCATAAAATTATTCCTTTGGCTAAGAGCCTAAGCGAGCTCGGCTTTAAGATCTACGCCACGGAGCATACGGCTGACACCCTCCATGAGGCTGGGCTGAGGAATATAACAGTACTCCATAAGGTCAGCGAGCCCCTCAAGAAGCCGAACATAATTGATTATATAATTCAACGCAAGATAGAACTCGTAATTAATATTCCGGCCGGAAACCCGAATGGCGTTTCGCAGGAGATCCTTAGAGACGAATATGTGATTCGTAGGCTGGCCGTTGAATATAATATTCCGGTGGTCACAACCTTTGAGTTAGCTTCAGCGATAGTTAAGGTTTTGAAGTATGTGAGGAGTAATAACGAGGTTATAATTAGGTCCTTGAATGAGTATATGGATAGCCTCCTATTCAAGTACTGGTAGCACCCTTTTCCCGCTCTATTTAATGAGGGCTGTTTACTTTAATTCTACAACGTTTTGCAGCCCAACCCTTCTAACTTGGACGATGCCCATCTTCTCTAGGCGCCTTATTAGGCGCCACATACTAGTCCTCGGTATATGTGGGAACCTCTCCCTAAGCTCAGCCTCAAGCGCCCTGCCACCCCTCTCCCTAATATATTTCACTACTTCCATCTCTTCTTTACTAAGCCCCCTGGTGGCACCCCACCTCTTAATGTATATGGCTGTTAGGGCGGCCGCACATGCAATGCATGCTCCGGCAATAATGTAATATGTCAATGTCAAGTAGTTTGGTGGTTTGGGTGGCGGCGCTATGGGCGGTTGGCTTGGCTCCGGCGTTTTTACTGGCACTTCATAGCTTATTTCCCATCTTCCCGGATACAGGGTTAACTCTACCCGACCCTCTATAAATCTTATCTCATCGGGGGGTCCACTTAAATATAATATTGTTGCGTTCTCCGGAAGCCTAACTTTTAGGTTGAAGGGAGCTGTGACTTCAAGGGTCCATAAGCCATACTCCATTGATGTTAACCCTGTTGTCTCATACTCTAGCTTAACCTGCTTCGCTCCAAGAGAATATATTATAATGGTATTGTTTTCGCCATAATCATAATCCAAAACTTCATTATTCTCGTCTAGGGCGATTATGTTACTTATCTTTTCTGCGCTTGAGAGCAGTGGCAGCACTACGTAAGGCTCCGTCTCGTCGGCATAGGCCTCAATATATACGTGGGCGACCCCATCCCTATAAACAGTTATAATGCATCTTTCTATCATATAGAATTCCTGCTGCATCGTGATGCTGAGGGCCATGAGGAGTATAACCGCGCTAAGTATTTTCATGCAGTATGCCAACCTGGCACGCCCCTTAAAAATCTTTTATATCTTGTAGCTAAGTTTCCTTTTAAACCTTCTTCTCAAGGTTTTCTTAAGTTAACATAGGAATTTTTCGCCGGGTGTTTAAATGGGGGTAATACTTAAATACATGCTGATTTATATGTTGTTTTTGCTGTGCGGGGCAATCTTGTTGTCTGATACGCTTGGTTTGCTGAGGAGTGAGAAGGCCCAAAAGGTACTTAGGGTTTTAAAGGATGGCAACTTTGATAGTATAGAGCCTAAGGTTGAATTTGATAGCGGTGTAGTTTACCCCGCTTTTGGCGGCGTCCCCCTTTCTGTGGAGGAGATTAAAGAGACTCTCCTCCTTCTGAGCGAGGCTGGCATATTAAGCTCGGAGATCGTAGATAATGTTATTATGTGCCCCCACTGCCAGTCCCATAAGCTCATGATTAGGGCGCACTGCCCATCTTGCGGTTCGCCTAGGCTTATTAGGGGCCGCATGATTGAACATCTGGCTTGCGGTCACATAGACTTTGAAGAGAAGTTTAAGGGCGAGGAGGGCCTCTTCTGCCCAAGTTGCGGGAAGCCATTAAAGCAGGTTGGGTCGGATTATAGGACGTTTAGTTTCCTCTATAGGTGTCTGAATTGTAGAAGC